>DATKVA010000118.1:0-46464 GCA_035530315.1 Rhodanobacter sp.
CTCCATCGCACAAAAAGCATCGCGCGCAAGCGCGCTCCTACAAATCGGGGTTATTCGAGGTGCCCTTCGGTCCGCCTGCGCTATTCAGCGTTGTCCATGAGATAGGCATCCAGCACGGCCGGGTCATGCTTGACGCCACGCTCGGTGGCGAGGACCGACATGGCCGTCGCATGCGTCCTGCCCGGATGGTACGAACGACCCGAAGTCATCGCGTCATGGCTGTCGACCACCGATACGATCCGCGACAGCAGGGGAATCGCTTCGCCGCGCAGACCGTCGGGGTAGCCGCTGCCGTCCCAGTGCTCGTGATGATGGCGCACGACGCGCGCGATCTCCTCGCGGAAAGGTATGTCGCGTTGATTGAGAATGAAGCTTTCGCCGCGGGTGCTGTGCGTGCGCATGATGGCCCACTCGGCATCGTTCAGCGGTCCGGGTTTGAGCAGGATCGAATCGGGAAGATCGATCTTCCCGATGTCGTGCAGCCGCGCAGCCATGGCAACGACCAGCAGGTCGTGACGTTCAAGGTTTATCGCTTCGCCGAGCCGGATCGCCAGCCTCGCGACACGGTCGCAGTGCTGCGCAGTATGTCCGTCGCGCGCGTGCATGGCCCGGTCGAGATGAGGTGCGATGTTGTATATCCAGGAATCCATGGCGGGTATCGGTGAAGGGAGACTTTGCTTGAGTGGCCTCCCTGCCGATGGTTCGACTCTGACTTGCCGGCGGCTTGGGCAGCGTGTCGAATGGATGTCCGGGCAGCTTAATCGGTGGTGGGTTCGATGGGAATATGCGCGCGGCAAGCCGTCGTGGTGTTGGTCGAGTGCTACGACGGTGCCCGGCAGTGCCGATCGATGTACTGCCGGTGCGTGGGCATCGCCTGCACGGCTTGGTCGATCGCCCCGCGCAGGCCCCGCAGGCGCCCCGCCGCATCGACCTGGCTGCGCATATCCGTCAGTGGATGGTAGCGCTGCGGCCATACCTCCTGCCCCACCAGCACCGCCAGCCAGTTGGCGTTCTGGAACAGCTCCATGCTCTCGGCCACCAGCCGGCCACCGCTGCGGAATTGCTCGATCTTGTATTTCAGCGTGTCGGGGATCGCCATCGTCGCGGTCTGGCGCCACAGTGGCTCGTCGCGCTGCACCGCGTGGTAGTGCAGGATCAGGAAGTCGCGGATGCGCTCGTACTCGGTATGCGTGAGGCGATTGTATTCCCGCGCAGCGAACGGGTCGAAATCGCGATCGGGAAACAGCGCCAGCAGCCGGTTGATGGCGGTCTGGATCAGATGGATGCTGGTCGACTCCAGTGGCTCCATGAAACCTGCCGACAGGCCGATCGCCACGCAGTTGCGGTTCCATGACTCCCTGCGCCGTCCGGCGGTGAAACGCAACTGCCGCGGCGAACCCAGCGGCTCGCCTTCCAGGTTGCCCAGCAGCGTCGCCGCGGCCTCGTCGTCGCTGATGAACTGGCTGCAGTACACGTGGCCATTGCCCATCCGGTGCTGCAGCGGGATCCGCCACTGCCAACCGGCGGCGTGCGCGGTGGAGCGTGTGCACGGTGTCAACTCGCTGCGGTGAGTGCAGGCCACCGCCACCGCGCGGTCGCAGGGCAGCCAGTGTGTCCAGTCGTCGTAGCCGGTCTTCAGCGCGTCCTCGATCAACAGGCCGCGAAAACCGGAGCAGTCGATGAACAGGTCGCCCTCGATCGCCTTGCCGCCGTCCAGCGTCACGCTCCGGATGAAGCCGTCGTCGCCGCGCAGGGTGACGTCCACCACCTTGCCCTCGGTCCGCCGAACACCACGCTCCTCGGCATACTTGCGCAGGAAACGCGCGTACAGGCTGGCGTCGAAGTGATAGGCATAGTCGAGGGAGGACAGCACCTGGCGACGATCGGCCACCGGCAGGTCAAATTTGCCGGCGCGGGCGGCCACCCAGGCCAGCGCGTAATCCTGCAGCGGCGTGTCGTCGCCGCGCGCACGCTCGCGCAGCCAGTAATGATGCAGCGGCACGACGTCGAACTCGGTGCCGAACTGGCCAAACGGATGAAAATAGCGTTGCCCGCCACGGGTCCAGTCGACGAACTCGATGCCGAGCTTGAAGGTGCCCTGGGCGGCCGCCAGGAACGTATTTTCATCGATGCCCAGGCTGTGGTTGAACAGCTTGATCGGCGGAATCGTGGCTTCGCCGACGCCCACGCTGCCGATCTCCTCCGACTCGACCAGATCGATCCGACAGTTGCCTTGCAGCGCGTTGGCCAGTGCCGCGGCGGTCATCCAACCGGCGGTGCCGCCTCCCACGATCACGATGCGGCGCAGGCGGCGGTCAGTCATGTCCAGGTTCCCGTTTCGTCGAATGCAGTTGTTCCTGCGCATCTTCCACACGAGCGCGCCGCATCGCAAACGGCGCTGGACAAACGGCGCTGGCTCGAGCGATGCGCCGGGGCAGGTTCGGCACGCCGAAGACGATCATCGTCGCGATCGGGAAAGTGTCCGTGCCGTTCATTGCCTCCCCCGATCGTGCCGGTTCGATCATGGTAACGGATGCGCCGGCGCCGGCGCCGACGCCGAAATCGCCTTGCGCCGCAGCATGAAAAACTGCGTCTTCGTCGCATGAATACGTATGCAGACATCGCCGCACGCCAAGCATGCCGGCCTACCATGGATCAGCCACCGGACGTCACCGGCGCGTCAGCTGCAAGGCGCCTGCAAGCCCCGGTGCCACACCGACAACTCTCCCTCGCACCTGCTGGAGTCCCTGGTGATCCGACCTGTTCCCGTTGCATCGATCATCCTCAGTGCGGCACTGCTGCTGTCACCCGCGATGACGCCCGCATCGCCTGCGCGGACCGCGCAGGCAAACGCCGCGGTCGTGAACCGCTCGCAGCGGCCAGCATCTTCCGGGGTCTGGTACGAGATCTTCGTGCGCTCGTTCGACGACAGCAACGGCGACGGCATCGGCGACCTCAACGGCGTCACCGCGAAGCTCGACTATCTGAAGTCGCTCGGCATCAGCGGCATCTGGCTGATGCCGATCAACCCCTCGCCGAGCTACCACGGCTACGACGTCACCGACTACGAAGCGATCAACCCGCAGTACGGCAGCATGGCCGATTTCCAGCGCCTGCTGGCCGCGGCGCACCAGCGCGGCATCAAGGTCATCATCGACCTGGTGATCAACCACACCAGCAACCGGCACCCCTGGTTCCTCGCCGCACAGCATCCGCACGATCTCCACCACGACTGGTACAGCTGGGCTGCGCCCGGCACCGACCTGGCCGCGCGCAGCGCGGCCGGCGACAAGGCGTGGCAGGCGCTGCCGGACGGCCGCCACTACCTGGGCATTTTCTCCGCCGGCATGCCGGACCTGAACTACGACACGCCCGCCGTGCGCAAGGCGATGGTGAAGGTCGGCCAGTTCTGGATGCGCAAGGGCGTCGACGGCTTCCGGCTCGACGCGGCGCGCCATATCTACCTCAATTTCGCCTCGCAGGAAGGCGACCCCGCGGTGCTGCGCGAAAACCTCGCCTGGTGGCAGCAGTTCATGCGGGGCGTGCGGCAGGTGAACCCGCACGCCTATGTGGTCGGCGAGGTCACCGAGAACAGCTGGCAACAGCTCGCACCATGGTACGGAGCGCTGAGCGCTGTGTTCGACTTCCCGCTGGCCACACGACTGATCGACGCGGCGCGCAGCGAACAGGCGGGCGACCTCGCCTCCCGGCTGCAGCAGCGCTACGCGGCCTTCACCGCCACTGCCGGCCGACCGGGAGCCGATGCGACGTTCCTGTCCAACCACGACCAGAATCGCGTGATGAGCCAGCTCGGCGGCAACCCGGCACACATGCGGATGGCCGCCGCGATGCTGCTCACCCTGCCCGGCCACCCTTTCGTGTACTACGGCGAGGAGCTCGGCATGCGCGGCGTCAAGCCCGACCCGGACCTGCGCGAACCGATGCGCTGGCAGCGCGCCACCGATGCGCCGGGCGAAACGCGCTGGAAGACGTCAACGGCGAAACAGGGCGGCGACGTATCCGTCGCCGCCGAGCAGGCGGACCCCGACTCGCTGCTGCATTACTACACCATGCTGATCCACTGGCGCGCGCAGGTCAGTGCGCTGCGCGACGGCCGCATTCGCGCTGTGCCGATGCCCAGCAGACACCTGCTGGCCTATGAACTCGAGGACGCCGGCAGCCATGTGCTGGTGATCCACAACCTTTCGCACACGGCGCAGACCATCGCTCTGGGCGACACCCATGGGCACCGCTTCAATGCCCTGCTGCTGCAGAGTCGGCCCGGCATCACGCTGGACCACGGCCACCTGCGGATGCCGGCCTACACCACGGCGATCCTGCGTTGACGCCACAGCACGTACCGGAGTTCGATGCGATGACGAAACCCATCCGTCCAGGCAAATGCGGCCGCTCGGCAGGTTGGCTGTGGCTTGCGCTGGCGCTCGCCACGATCGGCAGCGCTGGCGCACACGCGGTCAAGCCGGCGGCCGTGGCTTCGACAGCGCACATCGTCGACCACGGCATCGCCATCGGCATCGGCCCGGATGACATCGCCGTCCGCTTCCTCGCACCCGGCATCGTGCACGTCCACTTCGAACCCGATGGCCACACCAGTGCACCTTCGCTGGTGATCGACAGCAAGACGGCGCTCCCCGCGTTCGACCGGGTGCGTGCCGATGACGGCGCCGGCAACCTGAGTCTTGCGTCCGATCGCGCATCGGCTCGCTGGAACAAGCGCACCGGCCTGTTGCTGGTCGAGGATGCGCAGCATCATCGCCTGTTGCAGGCCGACCTGGCAGCACTGGCGCACGGCGAGCTGATCCTGCAGCACGCAAAGCCGGATGCGCTGTACGGCATCGGCGGCTACAACGCGACCGAGGCCGCCACCGGCGGCATGTTGCGGCAGGGCACGCAGGTGGCCGCCGCCGGCGAGCAAGGCCATGCGGGCGCACCGTTCGTGTGGAGCACCAGCGGCTACGGCGTACTGGTCGATACCCTCGGTGCCACGTTCGCACTGCAGCCGACCACCATCACGGTCAGCGGCACCTCGCGGAAAGATCTCGACTACTACATCCTGATCGGCACGCCCACGCAGATCTTCGGCGACGTGGCACAGATCAGCGGTCACTCGCCGCTGTTCCCGAAATGGGCGATGGGCTTCACCAACAGCCAGTGGGGCATCGACGAAAAGGAACTGCTGGCGATCGTCGACACCTACCGCGCCAAACACATCCCGATCGACAACTTCACCCTCGACTTCGACTGGAAGGCGTGGGGCGAGGACTGGGGCGAGTTCCGCTGGAACGCGACCAAGTTTCCGGATGGCCCCAGCGGCAAGCTGAAGCAGGAACTGGACGCCCGCGGCATGCATTTGACCGGCATCATGAAGCCGCGCATACATACCGACACGGTCGAGGGCCGCTATGCCACCGCGCACGGCTTCTGGTCGTCAGCCAGCAAGACCGCGCCGGACTACTTCTCGCACAAGCCGGTGCGCGAGCTCGACTTCGACCAGAGCGCCGTGCGCACGTGGTTCTTCAACGACGCGCTGAAGCATTCGTTCGATACCGGCATGGTCGGCTGGTGGAACGACGAGGCCGACGATGTCGGCAGCGACACCCAGTTCACCAACATGGAGCGTGCGCTGTACGACGGCCAACGCGCGTATTCGCCGCTGCGCGTGTGGTCGATCAACCGCAACTTCTACCTCGGCGCCCAGCGCTATGCCTACGGCCTGTGGTCCGGCGACATCCCCACCGGTTTCGCCAGCATGGCCGGCCAGCGCCAGCGCATGCTCAGCGCGATCAACGTCGGTGCGATGCAGTGGGGCATGGACGGCGGCGGCTTCAAGGGTCATCCCGGCGACGAGAACTACGCACGCTGGATCGAGTTCGGCGCGTTCACCCCGATCTTCCGCGTGCATGGCGTATTCGGCGAGAAGCGCCAGCCGTGGGTATACGGTCCGGTGGCGGAAAAGGCGGCCACCGCCGCGATACGCCTGCGCTACGCACTGATTCCGTACATCTACAGCTACGAATACCGGCGCCACGTCGACGGCGTGGGCCTGGTGCGTCCGCTGCTGTTCGACTGGCCACACGATCCGAAGCTGCGCAACGACATCGGCAGCTGGCTGTTCGGCGATTACCTGCTGGTCTCGCCGGTGGTGCGGCAGGGCCAGCAGGAAAAGTCGATCTACCTGCCGGCCGGCGAGTGGACCGACTGGTTCAGCGGCAAGCGCTACGCGGGCGGGCAGACCATCGTGCATGCGACGGACGCGAAGGGCTGGAGCGACATCCCGCTGTACATCCGCGCCGGCGCGATCATCCCGCTGCAACCGCCGATGGACTACGTGGGCGAGAAACCGCTGACCGGGTTGACGGTGGAAGTCTTCCCCGCCGCCCAGCGCAGCAGCTTTGCCTATTACGACGACGACGGCAGCGACTACCACTACGAACACGGCGCGTATTTCCTGCAGAAACTGACCGTGCAGCGGCACGGCCACACGGTGAGGTTCGATACCGGCGCCGCCACGGGAAGCTTCAAACCCGCACTGCGTTTCTACCTGCTGCAGATCCATGCGGGAACAGCCACCGCCGTCACCGACGATGGCAAGGCCATGGCCCGGCTGGCCGATCCCGAAGCGTTGCGCGCGAGCAAGGGCGAGGGCTGGGCTACCGGTCACGACCGCTTCGGCGCGGTCACCTATGTGCGTGTGGCGGCGGCAACGGCAAACAGCATCAAGCTGACCATGCCGCAGTAGTCCACCATCCAGGGGTTTTGCGCGGCGGGGTCCATGCACCCATGGCTCCGCCAGGTTTTTCACCGTAGGGAGGTACGTTGAATGAGCAGTAACCGAAACACGAAACGCGGATCGAAGTCCGTACTGACGATCGCAATCAGCGCGGCGCTGGCGCTTTATACCCTGCCCTCGCTGGACAACCTGGCACAGGCCGCCAGCAACGACAACAACGTGGAGTGGGCCGGCCTGTTCCACGATCAGGGGCCGCTGTACGACAACCATGTCGAGCCGACATCCACCCAGGCTGTCACGCTGACCTTGCGCACCTTCAAGGGCGACATCACCGGTGCCACCATCAAGTACTACGACAGCGGCACGAGCTCGTTCCACACGGTGGCGATGAATTGGTCGTCCAACGATCCCACCGGCGCGTTCGACTACTGGAAAGGAACGATCCCGGCCAGCGCCTCGGAGAAGTACTACCGCTTCCAGATCAACGACGGCACCGCCACCGCCTGGTACAACGCGGCCGGCATCACTTCGTCCGAACCCAGTTCCGGCGACTTCTTCGTCATCCCCGGCTTCACCACGCCGGCATGGATGAAGAACGGCGTGATGTACCAGATCTTCCCCGACCGCTTCTACAACGGCAATACCAGCAACGACGTCACCAACGGCCAGTACACCTACGCCGGCTGCGCCACCGAGAAGCACGCCTGGGGCACCAGCGTCTACGCCAACGTCAGCGGCTGCAACACCGCCGTGTTCTTCGGTGGCGATCTGGCCGGCGTCGACCAGAAGCTGGGCTACATCAAGAACACCGTCGGCGCGAACATCATCTACCTCAACCCGATCTTCCTCTCGCCGAGCAACCACAAGTACGACACCGAGGACTACATGACGGTGGACCCCGCGTTCGGCAGCAACAGCACGCTGCAGACGCTGAGCGCCGACATCCACAGCACCGGCAACGGCCCGAAGGGCTATCTCATTCTCGACGGCGTGTTCAACCACACCGGCGACACGCACAAATGGTTCGACCGCTACAACTGGTGGCCCAGCATCACCGGCGCCTACGAGTCGCAGTCCAGCCCGACCTACGGCTACTACACCTTCCAGAGCTGGCCCAACACCTATTCGGCGTTCTTCGGCTTTTCCTCAATGCCCAAGCTCGACTACGGCGCCAGCGGCTCGGCCGTGCGCAACGCGATCTACGGTTCATCCACCTCGGTGGTGCAGACCTACCTCAAGGCGCCGTACTCGATCGACGGCTGGCGCCTGGACGCCGCGCAGTACCTCGACGCCGGCGGCGGCAACGGCAGCGACGCCACCAACCACCAGATCATGGCCCAGCTGCGCAGCGCGGTGAAATCGGTGAACCCGAACGCCGACATCCTCGGCGAGTTCTGGGGCAACGCCGGCCCGTGGACCGACAACGGCACCGAGTGGGATGGTGCGATGAACTACGACGGCTTCACCCAGCCGGTGTCGGAATGGATCACCGGCGAGGACTACAGCGGCAACGCCGCCTCGATCCCGGTCTCGCAGTTCGACAGCTGGCTGCACGGCACACGGGCCAACTACCCCACCGACGTGCAGCAGGTGATGAGCAACTTCCTGTCCAGCCACGACATCACCCGCTTCGGCGGCCGCGCCGGCGGCGACATCTGGAAGACCTACATCGCGCTGATCTTCCAGATGACTTACGTGGGCACACCGACGATCTACTACGGCGACGAGTACGGCATGCAGGGCGGCGCCGACCCGGACAACCGCCGCACCTTCGATTGGAGCACCGGCAGCATCACCAACAGCGCAGTGGCGCTGACCCAGAAACTGACCGCGATCCGCAAGGCCTACCCGGCCCTGCGCACCGGTTCGTTCATGACCCTGCTGACCGACGACACGAACAAGCTGTATGCCTACGGCCGCTTCGATGCCACCAACCGCATTGCGGTGGCGCTCAACAACGACAGCACCAGCCACACGGTGACGGTGCCGGTGTGGCAGCTGAGCATGACCAACGGCAGCACGGTCACGGACCAGCTGTCGGGCCAGCAATACACCGTGCAGAACGGCCAGGTGACGGTCACCGTCAACGGTCACTACGGGGTGATCCTCACCCAGTAGCCAGACGCAAGATTTCCCCAGCGGGGGCAGTTTCAGCCACGACGAACATCCTGTCAGCGGCGCGATATCGAGACTGAAGCTGCTCCCGTTTTTTTTGCCGTCCGCTCGGGTGGCACCCAACCGATCGCCAGAGGCTGGCCGCAGGCAGCCCGCCGTGGCAAACCGCGCTTTGCGATGCAGACGTTTATGCGAAGCTTCCGCTCGCGTCGGATGGCTCCTGCCTGCGCGCGCAAAACGGATCCGCGACCATCGCTCCGCCTTCAGTGCACACGCAGGCCCAGGAGATCCACCCCGACCTGCGCATCGCTCCGCGCTTCAGTAACCGGCGGCCAGCCCGGACGGGCGCCGTCGATCGTTGGCACCTTCCAGCAGATGGGTCTTCGGATTGACCATGATGGCCTCGTCCGCCCCCCAGGACTTGACCTGCTTGAACTTGTAGCCCATCGCCTCCAGCGCTGCCTGTGTCCTGGCGGTGAGCAGGCCGGGCTCCGCGAACACCAGGTCGGGATACCACTGCTGGTGCAGGCGCGGCGCATCCACCGCCTGCTGCATGTTCATGCCGAACGCAGCCACGTTGAGAAAGCTCTCCATCGTGGTGGAGATGATGGTGGAGCCGCCGGGGCTGCCGGTCACCATGAACAGCTTGCCGCCGCGCAGCACGATGGTCGGCGACATCGAGCTGAGCGGGCGCTTGCCCGGCTCGATCTGGTTGGCTTTGCCCTGAATGAGGCCGAACGAATTGGGTACGCCCGGCTTGGAGGTGAAGTCGTCCATCTCGTTGTTGAGGAAAAAGCCGGTATCGCCGGCGATCTGTCCCACGCCGAACAGGTAGTTGATGGTATAGGTCACCGCCACCGCATTGCCGTGTTCGTCCACCACCGAGTAGTGGGTGGTGTTGGTGCCCTCGACCGGGCCCAGGTCACCCTTGATCTCGGACGAGGGCGTGGCCTTGTCCGGCGCGATGCTGGCACGCAGCGCATTCGCATGCTGCTGCGACAGCAGATGCTCGATCGGGTTGTGCACGAACGCCGGATCGCCCAGCGCCGTATTGCGGTCCGCAAACGCGCGGCGTTCGGCTTCGGCCATGTAGTGGATGCTCTTCACCGAGCCATAACCCCATGCGCCGAGCGGGTACGGCTTGAGAATCTGCAGGATTTGGCAGATGGTGATGCCGCCGGAGCTAGGCGGCGGGTCCGACACGATGGTGTAGCCGCGGTAGCCGCAGCTGATCGGCTTGTCCCACTGCACCGTGTAGTCGGCGAAATCCTGCATCGTGAAGAGGCCGCCGTTGGCCTGGCTGGCTGCCACCACCTTGCGCGCGATGTCACCGCGGTAGAACGCCTGCGTACCGCCCTTGTCGATCAGCTCCAGCGTATGCGCCAGCTGCGGCTGGCGCAGGCGGTCGCCAGCCACGAACGGCTTGCCGTGATGCAGGAAGATCGCCGCCACGTTGGGGTGCTTGGCGAAGTCCTTCACCCGCTCGTTGAGGATGTTGACGTCGCCCTGCTGCAGCACGAAACCGTCGCGGGCCAGCCGGATCGCCGGCGCAATCACCTTGTGCAGCGGCATCGTGCCGTACTTCTTCAGCGCCGCATCCAGGCCCATCACCGTGCCAGGGACGCCCACGCCGAGGTAGCTGCCGGTGCTGCGCCCGGGCACCACGTTGCCGCTGGCATCCTGGTACATGGTGGGCGTGGCCTTCAGCGGCGCCTTTTCGCGGAAGTCCAAAAACACATTCTTGCCGCTGGCCAGGTGCGCCACCATGAAGCCGCCGCCACCGATATTGCCGCAGCACGGATGCACCACGGCCAAGGCGTAGCCCACGGCCACGGCAGCATCCACCGCATTGCCCCCCTGCTTGAGGATGTCCACGCCGACTTCGGTCGCCAGATGCTGCGCGGAGACCACCATGGCGTGCTTCGCGGTGACCGGCACGGCCTTGGCCAGCGCGGCCATCGTGGTGGGCGCGGCGGTGGCGTCCAGCGCCTGCTGCGGAATGTCGTGTCGGGCCGACGGCGGCTGGGCTGCCCACCCCGCCGTCGTCGCGGCGAGGATGGCGATCGCCGTCCATGCAGAAAATGCGTTGCGCATGATGGTCACTCTTTCAATGCTGGGGATCTGAAGATGGGCGGTGTGCGAAGGTCGGATTTTCTGCGCATGCGGATGCGCCAAGCCCACGGGGCACCCTGCTGCGGGCGCCCCGTGCGAAGGCATTATCACTTACCAGTGATACGCCACCGTACCGTAGTAGTACGAGCCGCTGAAACCGTACGGCGAGGAACCCGGGTACGGCAGAATGATGTTGAACGCGCTGGTGCGCGGCGTGTTCTTGTCAGGATACTGGTTGGTGACGTTGTTGCCGCCCACGGTGAAGGTCCAGTCGTTCCAGTTGTAGCTGGCCGACAGATCCAGCAGGAAGGACGAGCCGTAGGTCTGGTCGCCGCTGGCGGTGCTGGCATAGTTGGTCCACTGGCCATAGCGGGTCAGCTGACCGTGGAAGCTCCAGTTGCTCACGTCCCAGTCTGCCGCCACGAACGCCTTGGTCCGCGGCGTGCCCTTGGTGATGCGGCCCTGCTCGGTGCGGTCGATGATCGGCAGGGTCAGGCCGGCCAGGCCCAGCTGCGGCGGGTTCGGCGCAAACGAGGTGATGTCGGTCTTGTTGTAGTTGATGCCGCCGGTCAGCTTGAGCGAGGAGTGCGCCAGTTCGATCGGATAGGTCGACACCAGATCCACGCCACGGGTGCGGGTGTTCACCGCATTGGTGAAGAACCGACCGCCGCTGACGAACGGGATGCCCACCGAGGTCAGGTAGGTCTGCACCGCCGAGCCGACCAGATTGCCGCTGAGGATGATCCGGTTGTCGACCTTGATCTGGTAGAAGTCCAGCGTGGTGTACAGACCGCTGGTCGGGGTCAGCACCAGACCAAAGCTGAGGTTTTTCGACTTCTCGGGCCTGAGCGCCTGCGCACCGAGCGCCTGCGCTGCCGGATCGCTGACCGGAAAGGTGCGGATGGTGTAGGGCACCAGGTTGCCGCCACCGGTGTTGACGAAGTTGATCGCGGTACTGGAGTAGAACTCCTGCTGCAGTGACGGGGCGCGGAAGCCGGTCGACACGGTGCCGCGCAGGGCCACGGTGTCGTTGAACGCGTAACGACCCGAACCCTTGACCGAAGTCGTGCTGCCGAAGTCGCTGTAGTGCTCGTAGCGCGCGGCCAGGCCTGCGGAGAACTTGCTGGTCACGTCGCTTTCCAGGTCCACGTAGGCAGCGTGGCTGTTGCGCGAGTGGGAACCGGCATCGCCCGGCTGGTAGCCCGGGAAGACCTGCGCGCCGGCACCGGCAAAGGACGCCGCGTCACCGTTCTTGATGGCGAACTTTTCCTTGCGGTATTCCAGGCCCCAGGCCACGGTCAGCGGGCCCTCCAGACCGCTGATGTCGAAGTCGCGACTGAAGTCGGAGTTGAGCACGTTCTCGCGGTTGGTCAGCGTGCCGATGTAGAAGCCGGTCGGCGAGTTCGGATCGAGCGAGTAGTTGTAGGTATCGCTGGTGTTGAGCTTCCAGTGGTTGCCACCGGTATTGGCGCTGACGTCGTAGTTCCAGCCGGCCACCTTGCCGCGCAGGCCGATCACTTCGGAGTCGTCGCGGATGGCGCTGTTCTCGATCGGCAGGTAGCCGCCCGGATAGTCGGCGAGTGCGCCCGGATGGCTGCTCTCGTAGGTTGACAGCGAGCGGAAGAAGCCGCCTGCGCTCACGTCGCGCTTGTTGAACAGGCTGAAGGCATACAGCTGCACGTTGGGCGTCAGGTCGTACTGCAGGTTGATGGCGGCCTGCCTGGCCCTGGTCAGCGGAAGGCCGTAATGGAACGTGACCGTGTTGTACGTGGGATCGTTGGGATAGCGCAGATCCGGGCCGGCGCGGTTGGTCGGATCCTGGTGCATGGCGTTGACGCTCAGATGCACCCAGCCTTTCTCACCGAGGTTGAAGCCGCCATCGGCGCCCCCCTGCCAGGTAGTGCCGTCGCCACCGTCGTACTGGCCGCCGGTCACGCTGGCCGAGCCATGCCTGGAGCCGCCCTTGAGGATGATGTTGATCACGCCGGCGATCGCGTCGGAACCGTATTGGGCGGCGGCGCCGTCGCGCAGCACCTCCACGTGGTCGATCGCGTTGATCGGGATCGCGTTGATGTCGACCGGCGAGGAGCCGCGGCCCAGCGAACCGTTGACGTTGACGATGGCGGTGGTGTGCTGGCGCTTGCCGTTGATCAGCACCAGCGTCTGGTCCGGCGACAGGCCACGCAGTTGCGCCGGCTGAATGGCGTCGGTGGCGTCGGTCACCGAGGGTTGCGGAAAGTTGAACGAGGGCAGCAGCGTACGCAGCGCCGAGGCCAGATTGGTGGCACCGGTGCCGACGAGATCCTTCGGTGTCAGCACATCGATCGGCGCCAGCGAGGTGGCCTCGGTGCGATCGAAGGCCCGGGTGCCGGTGACCACCACAGTCTGCAGGCTGACCGTTTTCTTGCTGTCCTGCTTCTTCGAAGAGGGTGCGGGGGAAGCCGGCGGATCGCCCGCTGAATAGATCGTCACCGTCTTCGGATTGAGAAAGCGGTATTTCAGGCCGGTGCCTTGCAGCAGCCTCTGCAGGGTCGCCTGCTGCGACAGGCCGGCGGGTGCTCCCTGGGTGCGCACATCGTCCGCGATCTTCGAGACATAGACCAGTTGCAGATGCGCACGCTGCGCGAAGGTACTGAGTGCCTTGTTCAACGGCATCGCCGGGATTACGGTGTCGGATACCGCTGACTGCTGGAACGGTGCCGCCGCGGCGGGGCTGGTAAGGCCAGCACCGACCAGGGCGGCCAGGCAACACTTTGCAAGCATAGACTTACGCATGGATGGGTTCCCCTACTGGATACAACGGTGGTGCCACACCGGCAGTCAACGCCGGCTCGATATGAAGCGCTTATGACTTACGAGCCGAATCGCGAAAAATCGGGTAATGTTTTTTTCATGTGAATGTCACATCGTGCCGATCCGGCGTCAATCGCGCCGGCTTCAATGCGCCGGCGTCAATCGCGCTGCTTCCCCGCGGTACGGCCGCTGACGATGATGCGTCGTCCCTGCGTTCGCGTATGCACACCGGGTATGCTGTTGAGGAAGGCAACGAAGGTGGGCACATCGTGGGCGGCGAAAGTGCCACTGATGGGCAACGCGCCGATGCGCCGGTCGTTCACGCTGATCTGCGAGTTGTTGTAGCGGTTGAATTGCGCCGCCACCGCGGCGATGGACTCGCCCTCGAAGACGATGTTGCCCTGCAGCCAGGCGGTGGCCTGCTCTGCATCGACCGGACCTTGCGACTCCAACTGGCCCGAGGCGGCTATTCGTGCCTGATGGCCGGCCACGAGATCGACGAGGGGACGACCCGGCGTCGCAGCTGCTTGCCATTGATCGCGATGCAGCCAACCGGCCCGTGGGGACGCAGGAGGTACGGGCCATACCTGTACCTGGCCCTCCGTCACCGTGACGGTGGTACCGATGTCTTGCCGATAGACGTCGAATGCCGTGCCGATGTCCCTGATCAGCAAGCCTCCGACGCGCACGCCGAACGGCCGTGCCGCATCTTTCGCCACCTCGAAGTAGGCCTGACCCCGGTTGACTTCGACGAGGCGGCGGTGTGGGCTGAACCTGACGGCGATGGCGGAGTCGGAGTTGAGCCGCACGAAGGTGTTGTCGGGCAGTTGCAGGCTACGCTGCTCGCCATGGCTGGTGGCGTAGTTCAGCACTTGGGGCCGGGACGTGAACCACCGCAGGCCAAGGATCATGGCCGTCGTCACCAGCATCAGTGCAGCGACGTTTCCCCAGCGCGCGAGAGAACGCGTCGCCGCGTGGGACAGGCGGGCGTGGCGTCTGGCCCGGGTCCTGACCCGGTGCTCGTGTGGCGAGAACATCTCGAAGACCGATTCACGCGTGACGGCATGAATCGGCACCACGCGATCCATGTCCTCCACTTCACCCAGCAGTTGTGGCAGGGGCGTGGTGTTCAGTCGCGCTGCGTCGCCGATGTCCCGCGCGACTCCGGCGATGGCCAGGTATTCGGCCACATGCATGGGCGAAGCACGCAGCCAGCGCATGAAGGCGTTCTGTTGCAGCGTCCCCAGCGTGCCGTCGCGATGCGCCACGTACCATTCCGCAGCCTGTTCCGCGATGAGATCCTGTAATTGCCGGTCATCCATGTGCATGTGGGCTACTCGTACTGCGCCAGACCGCGGCGGCACAACGCCAGCGCCTTGACGACATATTTCTTGACCATGTGATTGGACACTCCCAGTTGCACGGCGATTTCCTCGTAGCTCATGCCGTCGCGATGTTGCATCAGCATCACCGCCTTGCAGCGAGGCGGCAGGCGGTCGAGTACCGTCTGCAGCCGTTGCCGACGGGATTCGCGATCGGCCTCGGCCTCGGGCGTGCCTTGCGGAGATTCCAGCTCCGGCAGCATTTGCGTGATGTCCACGCTCAGGCCGCGCCGCTTCTGAAGTAC
Organism: Rhodanobacter sp.; assembly: GCA_035530315.1. Classification (GTDB taxonomy): domain Bacteria; phylum Pseudomonadota; class Gammaproteobacteria; order Xanthomonadales; family Rhodanobacteraceae; genus Rhodanobacter. Next base: position 15,399 of record DATKVA010000118.1, read on the forward strand.
GGCGTGCTCCTTGACGAGATTGGACGCCACGGTGAACAGGTAGGCTTCCGGGTTGGCGATGATGCTGTGCTCGCCGCCGTCCACGCGCAACAGCCGCACGAAGACCTCCTGGGCCAGATCCTGCGCATCCCAGCGATGCGCCACCCGGCGCCGGAAAAAACCGTTGAGCGACTCCTGATGCGTCACGAACATCCGCGCCCAGAATGGGTTTCTGTCAGCACTCATGGGACCCCTCATGCGCCGGCACCGGTCATGCGGCTGCCTGCACACTATAAGAGGGTTGCGACGAGATTTCGGGTACCGGAAAAATTGACGGGCCGGGGATCGATGGCACTTGACTTAGCCGCGAAATCATATTTTTCGTCCAGCGCCGTTAGGCGCTTGGAGGCCACGGAAGGCTCTGGATCCCCGCTTTCGCGGGGATGACGACGCATGAGTAAGTGCCATTCGGGCCGGGGTTCGGCGACTGAAGCCAAGGCAAACGGCACACCGACACCGCCCAACCTGACTCACAGACGTCACCGACAGCATGGTTCGCCGCCCTGGTTTCTGCGACACAGGCAAACAATTGGCAATCCATTTCAGCCGTATCACTGGACGTCGCGGGCCGACTGTAAGAGACTGCTACGCTGAAGACGTAAACGTTTACATCGCCGCCCTCCGAACAGGCCGAACCGACCCTGTTCCGCCTGACGACAAGGAATCCCGATGATTCGTCCAACCACCATCCGCCGCCTGCTCCTGAGCGTTTGCGCCGCCGCGCTGATAGCCGGCAATGCGGTCGCCGCCGCCGTACCGGACACGGTGCACCTGCACGTCGACGCGCAGGCACAAGGCACGCCCTTCCCGCACTTCTGGGAACAGATGTTCGGCTCCGGCCGCGCCTCGCTCGCCCTGCGCGACGACTACCGCAAGGATCTCGATGCGGTGCACCGGGCCACCGGCTTCGGCTACATCCGCTTCCACGGCATCTTCGACGACGACGTGGGCCTGGTGCGCCGCGGCCCGGACGGCAAGATCAGCTACAACTTCTCCTACGTCGATCAGATCTACGACGGCCTGCTCGCCCACGGCGTGAAACCCTTTGTCGAGCTGAGCTTCATGCCGCCGGCACTGAGCTCCGACCCGAAGGCGCTGCAGGAATTCTGGTACCACCCGAACATCGCGCCGCCGAAGGACTATGCCGAGTGGGACGCGATGATCGGCGCTTTCGCCAAACATCTGGTCGCGCGCTACGGCATCGATGAAGTGGCCAGCTGGTACTTCGAGGTGTGGAACGAACCGAACATCGGCTTCTGGGCCGGCAAACCCGCACAACCTACTTACTTCACCCTGTACGACCACACCGCACGCGCGCTCAAGGCGGTCAGCCCGCGCATCCGCGTGGGCGGCCCGTCCACCGCGCAAGGTGCCTGGGCCACCGACTTCCTCGCCCATGCGAAGAAGGACAACGTGCCGGTGGATTTCGTCAGCACCCACGTCTACGGCGACGACACCGCCGGCAACGTGTTCCACACCAGCGAGAACATCCCCCGCCGCGACATGGTCTGCCGCACGGTGGACAAGGTGCACCGGGAAATCGCCGCCTCGCCGTATCCGCACATGCCGCTGATCTTCAGCGAGTACAACGCCAGCTATGCCAACCTGCCCAACGTCACCGACAGCGTGTTCATGGGTCCATGGATGGCCAACACCATCCGCGAATGCGCGGGCAAGGTGCAGATCATGAGCTACTGGTCGTTCTCCGACGTGTTCGAGGAACAGGGCGTGGTGCGCAATCCGTTCTACGGCGGCTTCGGACTGATCGCCGCCGACCGCATCGACAAGCCCTCGTTCAACGCATTCGCGATGCTGCACAAGCTGGGCAATACGCAACTCAGGACCGGCTCGGACTCCGCCCTGGTCACCCGGCGCGCCGACGGCACCCTCGTCATGGCACTGTGGAACTACGCCCCGCCGGTCGGCAAGACGGCCAGCTATACGCCAGGCGAACCCCACGGCGCGCCGAAGCATTTCCGCATCGACGTGAAGCACCTCGCCGCCGGCGCCCATGCCACCGTGTGGCGGCTGGACGAAACCCACGGCAACGCCATCGCCTTGTTCGACCGGATGGGCCGCCCCGACAGCCCCAGCCGCGAGCAGATCGCCCAGCTGCGCGCCGCCGGAAAGCTGGCAGCGCCCGAGCACATGGACGTGCGCAAGGGCAGGTTCGAGATCAGCATTCCACCGCAGGGACTGGTGGTGATCGAGCTGCGCTGAGCTCGGCTGCATCGCCGTTCGATACGGAGGCCGCGCCTGTCGCGGCCTCCGTGTTTCAGGCTGTTAGACAACCGGCGCAGGAGCGCATCGAAGTACGCGCGCTCATGGTCGTTGCCTGGGTGCAGGATCACATTGCCCAGCACCAGCGTGCCGGCACCCCACGGCATGCGCCGGAAAACCGCGGCGAAGTCGCCCGACAGGCAGGAGCACTCACTGCGGCGCGGCTGAAGCAGTTCGTGCATGGGACCTGGCGCAACCGGCATTCACCCATGCCTTTAAGCACACTCCCGGGAGCATCGCAGGGAGTTAGTCTTGGATCTTTCGTCCATGAGGAAAGATCCGTGCGCAAGCCCCTGATATCCGCCCTGCTGACCGCCCTGCTGCTGGCTGGATTTACCACCTCGACGATCGCGGCCGAAAGCCACAAGCCGGCAGCCAGCCAGGGTGCAGCCGGCAGCAATGGCTTCCATCTGCCGCCGTTGCCGGCAGATGCGCACATCACGCAGACCACCAAGGTGGACGGCAAGACACTCAAGTACACCGTCACCGTGGGCTCGCTGCCGGTGCGCGATGAAAAGGGCACGATCACCGGCGAGGTGGTGTTCACCGCCTACACCATGGATGGCAAGGATCGGCCGGTGACGTTCGCACTCAACGGCGGCCCTGGTGCCTCGTCGGTCTACCTCAACTTCGGCGCGATCGGCCCGAAGAAGGTGAACTTCGGAATCGCTGGCGACAGCCCGTCGGCGCCCGCCACCCTGCACGACAACCCCGGCACCTGGCTGGGCTTCACCGACCTGGTGTTCATCGACCCGATCGGCACCGGCTTCAGCCGCGCGCTGGTGGACGACAAGCAGGCGACCAAGGACTTCTACAGCACCGACAGCGACATCAAGTACCTGTCGCGGATCGTCTACGACTGGCTGGTCAAGAACGGGCGGATGACCTCGCGCAAGTATCTGGTCGGCGAAAGCTACGGCGGCTTCCGTGGCCCGCGGATCACCGACTATCTGCAGACCCAGCTCGGCGTGGCGATGAACGGCATGATACTGCTGTCGCCATATCTGGATCCGGCCGCCTCCGACGACGACAACGTGTCGCCGCTGCCGTGGATGCTGACCCTGCCCTCGATCGCCGCCGCCCACCTGGAGCGTGAGCACAAGCTCAGCGCCGCGGCCATGGCGCCGATCATCGAGTACACCCGCACCACCTACGCCCAGACCTTGCTGAAGGGTCGCTCCGATCCCGCCGCCACCAAGGCGATGATCGACAAGGTTACCGAACTGACCGGCCTCGATCCGCTGTTCGTGAAGCGCTCCGGCGGCCGGCTGGAGACCCAGGCCTACCTGCGCGAGGTCTATCGTGCCGAAGGCCGGCTCGGCAGTCGCTACGACTCCAACGTCACCGCCTGGGACCCGTTCCCGTATGCGCCGCGCCAGCAGACCGGCGACCCGATCCTCAACGGCATCATCGCGCCGACCACCAGCGCGATGGTCAACTTCGTGACCCGCACCGTGGGCTGGAAGATCGACGCCCGCTACAACGCGCTGAGCTACGCGGTGAACAAGATGTGGCACCGGGACAAGGACGCCAACCGGGGCTCCGTCGCCGAGTTGCGCGAGGCGGTGGCCAACGATTCCAACCTGCGCGTGTTGATCGCGCATGGCTGGGACGACCTGTCCTGCCCGTTCATGGCTTCGGTGCTGATCGTCGACCAGATGCCGGCGATGGGCGACGCTACCCGCGTGCAGGTAAAGGAATATCCCGGCGGGCACATGTTCTACGCACGACCGGACAGCCAGGCCCAGCTCACTCGTGACGTGCGGGCTCTGTACGGGGCCCGGTAAGGTCGAGGAAATGCGGGGCAGGCAAAGCTCTGCCCCGCGGCCCGCGGTCGCCGGACTCAGCGCGCCACCGTGCCGGCACGTACCAGATATTGCACGCTGAACATCCGCCCCGGGTCGGTCCATGCGTGCTGCACCGCCAGTCCGGCCCGGGCCGCCAGCGCGGCGAAATCGTCCAGCGAATACTTGCAGCTGTACTCGACCTGGATCGCCTCGTCCGCCCGGAAGCTCACGTGGGCACGCCCGACCTTCACCTGCTGCTCGCGGCGGCTGACGATATGCGTCTCGATGCGGCCGGCCATCGGGTTGTAGTGCGCCCGATGGGCGAACCCCGACAGTTCGAAATTGCTGCCGATCTCGCGATTGAGACGAGCCAGCATGTTGAGGGTGAACGCGGCGGTGACGCCGGCACGGTCGTTGTAGGCCGCCTCGATCAGCGCCGGATCCTTTTTCAGATCCACCCCGATCAGGATGCCGCCGGCATCTCCCATCTCGTTGCGCATCTTGCGCAACAGCACAGCGGCATCGTGATTCTCGAAATTGCCGATGGTGGAGCCGGGAAAGTACAGCACCGTCCGACGCGGCGCGCGCGGCGGGATCGGCAGCCGCAACGGCTTGCTGAAATCGGCGCACAGCGGCTGCAACGGCAACTGCGGAAATTCTCCGGCCAGCCGCTCGACACTCTGTCGCAGCGGCTCGGGTGAAATCTCCACCGGCACGTAGCTGACCGGCGCATGCAGGTGCTCCAGCAGGATATGCGTCTTGTGCGCGTTGCCGCTGCCGTATTCGACCAGCCGCACTTCGCTGCCCAGGGTGTCGGCGATGCTGCCGGCATGCACCTCCATCAACGCGATTTCGCAGCGGGTGAGGTAATACTCCGGCTGTTCGCAGATCTGCTCGAACAACTGCGAGCCGCGTTCGTCGTAGAACAGCCACGATGGCAATCGCTTGGGCTTCAGGCCAAGCCCGTGCTGGGCTACCTCAAGCAACTCGTTGATCGGAGGGCGGCGGTCGTCATCGCGGATATCACCGGGTTGCACGCTCATCGGTCATGTCCCAGTCGTAGCCCGGCAAATTGCCAGCGGGCGTGGGGTGGAAAGAAGTTGCGGTAGCTGGCGCGGATATGGTCGCGTGGCGTGACGCAGGAACCGCCGCGCAACACCCACTGCCCGCACATGAACTTGCCATTGTATTCACCCAGCGTGCCGGGTAGCGGATGAAAACCCGGATAGCTGACGTACGGCGAGGCGGTCCACTCCCATGCATCGCCATACAACTGCAGCAGGCCATTGCCGGCAGGGGCGGCGCCCGGATGAAAGCGCCGCTCGTCCTGCAGGTTGCCGCTGATCGCGACGCCTTGTGCCGCCGACTCCCATTCGGCCTCGGTCGGCAACCGGGCACCGGCCCAGCGGGCGAATGCCTCGGCTTCGTAATAGCTGAGGTGACACACCGGCTCATGCGGATCGATGGTGCGCACGCCGGCAAGCGTGAACTCGCTGTCCAGATCGTCCTGCCAGTACAGCGGATGCTGCCAACCCTCGCGCTGCACCATGGCCCAGCCGTCGGACAGCCACAGGCCCGGCTCGCGATAGCCGCCTTCGCGCACGAACGCCAGATATTCGGCATTGGTTACCAGACGGTTGGCCAGGGCATGCGGCTGCAGCAGCGTGCGGTGTCGCGGGGTTTCATTGTCGAACGCAAAGCCCGCGCCGCCGTGGCCGATTTCGACAATGCCTTCGCGGCCATCGACAAAACGCAGCGGTACGGCTTTCGCATCCGCCGCGGCGGCGATCGGTTCGCGATACGCCGGCAGCAAGGGGTTGCACCAGAATGCGTGCTTGATGTCGGTCAGCAACAACTCCTGATGCTGTTGCTCGTGCTGCAGGCCCAGCTCGACCAGCGTGGCCAGTTCCGGGGCCTCGTCGCGGCCCAGCAACTCGCTGACTGCGTCGTCGACGAAGCGCCGGTAGCCGAGCACTTCGTCCAGTGAAGGCCTGGTCAGCAGTCCACGCTGCGGCCTGGCATAGATCGGCCCGGCCGACTGATAGTAGGAGTTGAACAGGTAATGCCATGCCGGGTCGCGCGGTCGATACGCCGGATCGCGGCCAAGCACGAACTTCTCGAAAAACCAGCTGGTATGCGCCAGATGCCATTTGCCCGGACTGGCGTCGGGCATCGACTGCACCTGCAGATCCTCGGCACTCAGGTGAGCACACAACTCCGACGTCCGTTGGCGTACCTGGCGGAATCGCGCTGCCATGCTTGCTGGCGCGGATGCGTGCCCGACCGTCATTGCGTGGTCACTCGCACGGTAGCGGACCTGCCTGACGTACCGAGGTTCACGCAACGTGGGTGATTCAAGAACATGTCTGCCAGCATGCCGTCCCAACCGTTCACTTCTTGTGATATGAAGGTGGCAAATACTTTGCAGTGGACCTTCCGCATGCCAGCGCCGGTAATGGTCGACATGCGGGTCGCCCGGACTGCATTCACTGCACGCGCATTACCCGAACAGACGAGGTAACGCCCATGAAAACCACCATCCCGATCCTGCTGCTTGCACTTCCTGCTGCTTGCACTCGCCATCGGCGCCAATGCCACGCAGGCCACCGAGTCAGGCCAGCCACGAAAACCGCTTCCGGCAGCTGATTGTATCAACACCGACCAGATCGACGAAGGGTATGTCGTCGATCCGCGCACCGCCATCGTGCGTACTGGCCCGAAGCGCTACCTGGTGAGGCCGCGGAACGCGTGCCCGCACCGGCGCTCGCCGCCGCCCGGCCTGATCTTCCGGCCCAACCCGTCCAATGCCATCAACAACCGCGGCCGCATCGGCGGCAAAGCAGGCGAAACCGTGTGCTCGCATCGCCAGCCACTCTGTGCGATCGAGTCGGTCAGCCGGGTCGACAAGGTCCGTTTCGATCGATTGCGTGCCCAGGCCATGCACCATGGCAGTGCTGCGGGTCAGCCGATGACCCTGCCTGCCCATGGCTGAAGCCCGACGCGATGTCCATCGTGCGCAAACAGCAGAGCCCGGCATGCCGGGCTCTGCTGTTTGCAAATGTCACGATCGGCAACCTGCCGGACGGACCGGCTCAGTCGCCGTCGTCGTCATCGCCGTAACTGCGGATATAGCGCGTGTCGTATGGATCCTCATACACCGTGCGGGTCTCGATCACGCGCCGACGCACCACCGGGTCGTCTTCGTAGATCACGGTACGCGGCCGGCTGTAGACCACCGGGGGGCCGTAGTACTCCGGTTCCGGACGAAAAGCGTCACTGACCAGACCGATCACCGCGCCCGTGACAAGGGCGCCGGCGATCCAGCGTCCACCGCTCCAGTGGCCATCATGGTCGCGACCGTAATAGCCGCCGTGACCATAACCGTAATGGCCGCCGCGAAAACCATGACCGTGCGCAGACGCGCTCAACGGCATTGCCACTGCAGCCGCCACAGCAAGGCTCAAAGCCGCCAACTTGCTCGCACTGCCGAAACGATTGATCATGACTTCTCTCCTTGTTGTGCTACGGCACCTATGCTCGGCTTGCCCGGCTTAATGTGAACTGAAGTGTTCACCTTTTAATGCGGGTCGTATCCCAGGGATTCACACCGGTGTCCGCCACACGCCGCCGCAGCAGCCAGCAGCCGTGGATATCGGCGCGGCGGCTGAAATCGAACGGGATGCTCGGCACCGTCCAGTCTTCGATCTCGAAACGTTGCTCCAGTTCCTCACGATCGAGCTTGAAGCGGCGGAAATTGTTGGAAAACACGATCACCCCGTCACGGGTCAGCCGCTCGTTGCAGGCATCGAGCAGTTTCACATGATCGCGCTGCACGTCGAAGTCGTCGGCACGCTTGGAATTGGAAAACGTGGGCGGGTCGACAAAAATCAGCCCGTAATGCCCGCGGTCGCGCTCGAGGAATTCCAGCACGTCGCACTGCATCAGGCGATGACTGGCGCCGCTGAAACCGTTCAACGCGAGATTGCGCGAGGCCCACTCCAGATAGGTAGCCGACAGGTCCACACTGGTGGTTTCCAGTGCACCGCCGGCCGCCGCATGCACACTGGCGGTGGCGGTGTAGGCAAACAGGTTGAGGAAGCATTTCCCGTCCGCCAGCTCGCGCACTTTCGCCCGCACCAGCCGGTGATCGAGGAACAGGCCGGTGTCGAGATAATCGGTGAGGTTGACCAGGAACTTCAGCCCAGCCTCTTCCACCTCGATGAACTCGTTGCGCTGGTCGAGCTGGCCGTACTTGGAACCACCCTTGCCCCGCTCGCGGGTCTTGATCGCGATGCGCTCGCGCGGCACGCCAAGTACCTCGCCGGCGGCGCGGGCGATCTCGCGCAGGCGCAGGCGGGCGACATCGGCCGGCACGTCGGCCGGTGCGCGGTATTCCTGGATGTGCAGGTGATCGTCGCCGCCGGTGTCGCCGTAGACATCGATCGCGGCGGCGTATTCGGGCAGGTCCTGATCGTAGGCGCGCCAGCAGTGGATGCCCTCGCGGCTCAATCGCTTGCGCAGGTGTTTGAGGTTTTTCTCCAGCCGGTTCTTCAGCATCTGCGCGCCGGCCGACAACGGCTTCGGCTCGCGCGGCTTCTCGTCGCGCCGCTTCAGGTCGAACGTCAGCAACACGGTTTCCAGCGCGCCGTTGTACAGCACGTAACGCTTGTCCGCGTGCAGCTGCATGGCGCGGCCGAGTTCCACATCGCCGGCCAGCACCGCGGCACGCCAGCCGGTGAAGCGCGCACGCAGCGTATCGCCCAGCACGCGATACAGCTTCGGCATCTCGGCGCGCTCACCGAGGCGTTCGCCGTACGGCGGATTGGTGATGACCAGGCCATAGTCGATGCCCGGTGGCGGCGCGGCATGGGCCACGTCCTGCTTGTCCAGCGTGAAGAAGCCGGCCACGCCGGCCTGCTGCGCGTTGCGTTTGGCCGTCTGTACCATGCGCGGGTCGGCGTCGCTGCCGAAGAACACGCTGCGCAGGCCACGCAGGCCGGTTTCGGCGCGTTGCTTCGCCTCGTCCAGCAAGCCGCGCCACAGCGCGATATCGTGCTGCTGCCAGCCGAGAAAGCCGAAATATTCGCGGCGCAGGCCGGGCGCCACGTCGGCCGCCATCAACGCCCCCTCGATCAGCAGGGTGCCCGAGCCGCACATCGGATCGAGCAAAGCGCCGCCGTCGGCGTATACCTCCGGCCAGCGTGCACGCAGCAGCATCGCGGCGGCGAGGTTTTCCTTCAGCGGCGCCGCGCCCTGTTCCTCACGCCAGCCGCGCCGATGCAGCGGCGAGCCGGCCAGATCCAGCGACAGCGTGGCGCGGTCGCGGCGCAGGCGCAGGTTGATGCGGATGTCCGGCTCGTCGGTATCGATGCCGGGCCGGTTGCCGTCGCGCTGGCGGAACTGGTCGACCACCGCATCCTTCACCCGCAGGCCGATGAACTGGCTGTGGGTGAGCTTGCTCAGCGCGGTGCCGGCATCCACCGCGAAGGTGGCGTGTGCCGCCAGGTGCCGGCTCCAGTCGATGTCCTGCACGCCACGGTAGAGCGCGTCATCGTCGGCCGCATCGAACTCCGCCAGCGGCAACAGGATGCGGCTGGCCAGTCGCGACCACAGGCAGGCGCGATACGCGGTTTCCAGCGAACCGGAAAAATGCGCCCCGGCCAGCGCTTCGCGCACGTCGCTGGCGCCGAGCGCAATCAGCTCGTCGCGCAGCAGATATTCCAGCCCCTTGGGGCAGGTGGCGAAGAACACTCCGGGTGAGAGCGGGCTCATTCGGCCTTTGCCATCAGGTCGAGCATGTAGCGCAACTGGGCGCCAATCATGTCGATGCTCGAGCCCAGCCGATGATCGTCATCCAGCACCAGCAACGGCAGCCGGCGCTGCGCGCTGAAGGCCTGCACGCCAGCCAGCGGACAGGTCACGTCGCGCCAGCCGTGGATCAGCAGAGTCGACACCCCGGACCTCAGATCAAACGTCCGCGCGTAACCGGGAATCGCCACCGGCGTGGCCAGCAGCAGCAGCCCCGCCACAGGTGCATCCATCGAGACCAGCCCGGACACGAACGCGCCCATGCTCGAACCCACCAGCAAGGGCGGTGCGGCAAGCTCTTCGATGGTGGCACGCAGACGGGCAATCCGCGGCGCCACCGAACCGGCAAGGCCGCGTGAATCGTCGTCACGATAGTCCGGCCGCTGTGTGCGCCAGCCCAGCGATTCGGCCAACGCTGCCAGCACGCTGACCTTGGTGGCGTCCGGACCGGAGTCCGAGCCATGCGAAAGTATGATCTGGCCACGCATGGCAATCTCCATAGTAACTGCTTGAACAAGTCGGGTATCTTATCAGGTGGCGTTTCCGACCAGCCCCCGGTGTGCTGGCGGCCCTTTCAGCAAGGCACGCAGGGAGCCTGCCGCCCCATGCCTCTCCTGACCATCCACGACCAGCCGCTACCCTACGTCAGCCACCTGCCCGAACGCCCGGCCGGCGCCGTTACGCTGGTGGTGATCCACTGCACCGAGCTGCCGGATCTGGCCAGCGCCCGCACCTACGGCGAAAAGGTGCTGTACGACAACGGCACCGGCAACAGCGGCCACTACTACATCGACCGCGACGGCGCGGTTTACCGCTATGTGCCCGGCACCCGCATCGCGAACCATGTGCGCGGCCACAACCCGCAATCGATCGGCATCGAGCTGGTCAACCGCGGGCGTTACCCGCACTGGTGGGACTCGCATCACCAGCAGATGACCGAGCCCTACACCGCCGCCCAGATCAGCGCACTGCAGGCATTGCTGGCCCGACTGCGGCAGGATTTCCCGAACCTGCACCAGATCGCCGGCCACGAGGATCTGGACACTGCGTTGATGCCGGCCAGCGACGATCCTGCGCTGCAAATCCACCGCAAGCTCGATCCCGGCCCGCTGTTCCCATGGGACGCCTTCGTTCCTGCCAGCGGCCTGCAGCGGCTGCGCTAGTGTAGTGTTTCACGCTTGGCGGCCCTTTCAGAGCCTGTCTCAGATGCCAGGGCAAGGCACGGAGGGGCCATCTGCCGCGGTGCGCCCGCTTGAAAGGGCACCACCCTTCCTGCGCGAACGCGCCTTGCAGCTGACCCCTGCGTGCCTTGCTGAAAGGGTCGCCAAGCGTGAAACACCACACTAGACTACGCTGACGCCCCTTCCTTCGACCCGCGTCCATGCCGGAGTTCGACGTCCAGCCGTTGCTGCAATCGACTACCGTCGCGGTGCACGACGTGTGCTGCCGCGGCGCCTGCCGCCATCGCGGCGCCGAGGAATGCGCCATCTCGACCCAGCTGGTGTTTCCGTATCGCGGACTGTTCCTGCGCCATGTCGGCAGCACGCAATCGGTGGCCGACGCCAACCACGTGCTGTTCTTCAATGCCGGCGAGGGCTATCAGGTCAGCCACCCTGCGGCCGGCGGCGATGCCTGCCTGTCGCTGTCGGTATCGCAGCCGCTGCTGCGCGAGCTCGCGCCGGCGGCGATGCTGCAGCGGCGCGACCAGCCCGTGTTCCGACACCAGGCACTGCGCATCGACGAACGCGCGCAGGTGCTGCTGGCGTTGCTGCGCCACAGCCTGCGCAACGGCGGCATCGAGCCGCTGGAGGCCGAGAGCCTGGCCTTGACCCTGGTGTGCCGCAGCCTCGGCCCGCGAACCACCCATGCGCCCGGCGCGTCCCGTGCGCGGCAACGGCTGGTAGACCGGGCGAAGCTGCTGCTCGCCAGCGACCTCACCCGGCGCTGGGCGCTGGCGGACATCGCGGCGGAGATCGGCGGTTCACCGGTCTACCTCACCCAGGCCTTCCAGCAGGTCGAAGGCATGCCGCTGTACCGCTACCACCTGCGCCTGCGCCTGGCGCACGCGCTGGATCTGATCGCCGACTGCGAAGACGTCGCCGCGCTGGCGCAGGACCTGGGCTTCTCCAGCCACAGCCATTTCAGCGCCGCGTTCCGCCAGGCCTACGGCCGCACGCCCACGGCCTTCCGCCAGGCCGCGCTGGCACAGAAGCTGTAAAGAAAACCACGTCCTGTGGTTTTCTTTTATCGCGAGTCCGGTACATGCCCGGACTCGCTCACGCGGATCAGGCACTGGCGTGCCCGATCCGCGGCCGGCCATCCATCGCCGGCCTGAGAGGTTGATAGTCTCAACCTCTCGGGCCTCGTGAATCGCTAAAGATCCTGACAGCCGCCGACGCCGGCCGGTGGTCTCCTGTGTCTGCCCGATCGCGGGCCCTGCCGGAGACACACCATGAACGAGAACACCTGCGCCGCTTGCGACTACCCGCTCGACGGCAACGCCATCAAGGTCACCATCGGCGGCCGCACCGTCGAGGTCTGCTGCGAGGAATGCGCACAGAAGCTGCGCGAGGCGGCAGACGAGGCATGACGGCGAATCCTTCCCCTCGCATCGCGGTGTACGGCGCCTACGGCCACACCGGTCGCTTCGCGCTGGCCGAACTGCATCGCCGCGGCTTCGTGCCGGTGGCCTGCGGCCGCGACGCAGCCAGGCTGCATGAACTGGCCGCGGCCACCGGCGTCGAGGTTCGCACGGCCGCCGCCGACGACCCCGCCGCGCTGGATGCAGCCTTCGCCGGCACCGCCGCCGTCCTGCATTGCGCCGGTCCTTTTCTCGACACTGCCAAACCGGTGTTGGATGCGGCGCTGCGCGCGCGCATCCACTATCTCGACGTGGCGGCGGAGCAGCGTGCCGTCGCCGACACCCTGGCGCGCGATGGCGAGGCGAAAGCCGCGGGCGTGACGGTGGTGCCTGCGATGGCTTTCTACGGCGGCCTCGCCGACCTGCTGGCCAGCGCCGCGCTCGACGGCGCCACCGACGCGGATACGGTGGACATCGCCGTCGCGCTCGACGGCTGGCATTCGACGCGCGGCACCCGCCTCACCGGCGAGCGCAACCATTACCCGCGCACGTACATCGAACACGGCCGCACCCGCACCGTGCCCGACCCCGCGCCCCTGCGCGAGACCGACTTCCCGGCACCGTTCGGGTGGCTGGAAACGGTGTTGCTGCCGCTGTCCGAGGCCATCGTGGTGCCGCACCACATCGCCTGCCGCAACCTGCACTCGTGGATGAACCTGGCCCCGCTGCGCGACCTGCGCGATCCGGCCACGCCAGCGCCGGTCGCCGCCGACGGCAGCGGCCGGTCCGCGCAGCGCTTCGTGGTCGACGTACGCGTGCGACGCGGCAACCACGCTTGCCGTGCCATCGCCAGCGGACGCGACATCTACGCCGTCACCGCGCCACTGTTGGTCGAGGCGCTGCAACGCATCCTCGACGGCCGCAGCCGCACCCGCGGCGCACTCGCCGCGGGCCAGGCATTCGATGCACGCGACTTCCTGGCCGCGCTCTCGTCCGCAGCGCTCACGGTCGCCTTCGAGACCGGCGCTCCCCCGTCGGCGTAGGACCGGTCGTCACCTGCTGAGTCGGATTCGGGTGATCGCCACCGCTATACTGGTCAACCCCAGCTAAGGACACCCGCATGCGCGAAGCACACGTCGCCGAACTGGTCGAGTTGCTGCAGCTCGAGCGGCTGGAAGACAACCTGTTCCGCGGCCAGAGCCGTGACATCGGCACCCGTTTCGTGTTCGGCGGACAGGTGCTGGGCCAGGCGCTGGCGGCCGCGCAGCAGACCGTCGATCCGGCACGCGAGGCACACTCGCTGCATGCCTATTTCCTGCGGGCCGGCGACATCGAGGCGCCGATCGTGTACAGCGTGGAGCGCGCCCGCGATGGCGGCACGTTTTCGTCGCGGCGGGTGGTGGCGATCCAGCATGGCCAGCCGATCTTGAATGGGTCGGTCTCGTTCCAAGTGCCGGAACACGGCGTGGAACACCAGACCTCGATGCCCGAAGTACCTTCGCCGGACGATCTGGAGCCGATGCGCCACCTGCAACCGACCGAACTGGCGCGGCTGCCGGTGAAGCTGCAGCGCTGGCTGGGTATCGACGGGCCGTTCGAGTTTCGCCAGGTGTGGCCGCGCGACGAGCTGCACCCGGTCAAGCGCCCGCCGATCCAGCACATCTGGTTCCGCCTCACCGCGCCGATCAGCGACTCGGCGATCCTGCATCGCGCGCTGCTGGCCTATGCCTCGGACTTCCACCTGATCGGCACGGCCACCTTGCCGCACGGCATTTCCTACATGACCCACAACGTACAGATGGCCAGCCTCGACCATGCGTTGTGGTTCCACCGACCGTTCCGCGTGGACGAATGGTTGCTGTATTCGTTCGACAGCCCCACCGCGCAAGGCGGCCGCGGCCTGGCGCGCGGACAGATCTTCTGCCGCGACGGTCGGCTGATCGCCTCCACCGCGCAGGAAGGCCTGATCCGTCTGCGCGGCGAGTAAACTGCACGCATGCGCCAGATCTATACCTCGCCCCGTCAGGAAAACATCGATACCGTGGTCGCCCTGATGGCCGAGCACGGCATCGAGACCACCGTGACCAATCGTTCCAACTACAACCGTCCGACCTGGCAGCGTTTCAGCTACACGCAGCAACGGGACGATCGCGACAGCTGGCCACAGGTGTGGATCAGCCGGGCCGACGACTACGCCGCGGCACGCACCTTGCTGCGCGAGATCGGCATCGAGCCGCTGGTCCGTCACGGCGACGAACTCGCCGCCGCACGCAATCCCTCGCCGATCGTTCGGCGCCAGCACACCGTGGCGCGCGTGCGCCGCATCGTGCTGCTGGCAGTGCTTGCCGCGTTCGCGATGGTGGTGCTGCGTTACCTGCACGTGGTGTGACCGCCGCTCGATGGTCTTGCACCAGCGACCCGGACCCGGCATAGAATCGGGGCATGCGCTCCGAACCTGTCCGGCTGTTCCAGACCCTGCCCCACCCGTGCGGCTATTACGCCGGGCGCACGGCGCAGAATCTGGTCATCGACCCGGCCGCGCCACGGCTTGACCAGCTTTATGGCCCGGCGCTCGAGCGCGGTTTTCGTCGTGCCGGCGGCCACCTGTATTTCCCCAACTGCCCGCAATGCCGTGCCTGCACGCCTTGTCGCATCGACGTGGAGAACTTCCAGCCGGACCGATCGCAGAAACGCTGCCTCAAGCGCAACGCCGATCTGGGCATCAGCGAATCGATCCCTGGCTACAACCTCGAACGTCATGGCTTGTACGAACGCTACCTGCAGAGCCGTCATGCCGGCGGCGGCATGGACGATGCCGAAGCCAGCGATTTTCGCCGCTTCCTGACGGCGCCGTGGAGTCCCACGCTGTTCCTGGAACTACGCCACGACGAGCGCCTGCTCGCGGTGGCAGTCACCGACGTGTGCCTGAACGGCCTGTCGGCGGTGTACACCTTCTACGACCCCACCGAGACCGCGCGCAGCCTCGGCACCTACGCGATCCTGCAACAGGTCGAACTGGCACGCCGCCGCGGCATGCCATGGCTGTACCTGGGCTTCTGGATCGACGGCCATCCGAAGATGGACTACAAGCGACGCTTCCGGCCGCTGCAGATCCGCAAGGCGGGACACTGGCAACCGATGCCCACCACCCCGTAGGAGCGCACCCTGTGCGCGAATGCTTTATCGCATCGACCGGTGCCAAAAGCATTCGCGCACAGGGTGCGCTCCTACGACGGGCGGGATTCCACGACCGCCTGCGGATAGGGAAACAGCTTCTCCAGCGGAATCGACAGGCCGTCGTCGCCGACCACCCGGCAGTGGCTGCGGTCGAGCTGGCGCGGATCCTCCACGCCGCAGCTGTGGGCGATGATGCCGACCTCGTGCATCACGTTCTTCGCATAGTTGCCCACCTTCTCGCTCTTGTCGGTGACCACCAGCCCGCGCTGCAACTTCGGGTTTTGCGTGGTGATGCCGGTGGGGCAGGTGTTGCGGTTGCACTGCAGCGACTGGATGCAGCCCAGCGCCAGCATGAAGCCGCGTGCTGAATTGACAAAGTCGGCACCGACCGACAGCGCCCACGCCACGTCGTATGCGGTAATGCATTTGCCCGAGCAGATCACCCGGATGCGCTGGCGCAGGCCATGGGTCATCAGGGTATTGACCAGCTCGGGCAGTGCCTCGTGCAGCGGCAATCCGACGCCCTCCATCAGCGTCTGCGGCGCCGCACCGGTACCGCCCTCGGAGCCGTCGACGATGATGAAATCCGGCGCGCTTTCGATACCGCGCCGGTGTACCTCGTCGCACAGCTGCCCGATCCACGCCATGCTGCCGAACACGGCCTTGAAGCCGACCGGCTTGCCGGTGAGTTCGCGGATGTGCGCGATCGCGTCCAGCAGCTGCGGCACGTTGGCAATGTCCAGGTGCCGGTTCGGACTCTGTGAATCCTGCCCCGCCGGAATGCCCCTGATCGCCGCGATCTCCGGCGTCACCTTGGCCGCCGGCAGTAGCCCACCCATGCCGGGCTTGGCGCCTTGGCCGAGCTTGATGCTCACCATCTTTACCTGCCGGTGCGCGCATACCGCCTTGAGCTTGTCGTCGTCGAGCCTGCCATCGCTGGTGCGCACGCCGTACTTGGCCGTGCCGATTTCGAACACGATGTCGCAGCCGCCCTCGAGGTGATACGGCGCCAGCCCGCCTTCGCCGGTGTCCAGCCAGATGCCCGCCTTCGCCGCCCCGATGGACAGCGCACGCACTGCCGGTGCCGACAGCGCACCAAAGCTCATCGCCGAGATGTTGAAGAACGCGGCATGATCGTACGGCTCGCGCGCAAAGGGGCCGATACGCAGCGGCTTCGGCTTCACATGATGGTCGCCCAGCGCCGGAAACGCGGCGTTGACGAAGAACGGCACGCCCTCGCCGCGCAGGTCGCGGGTGGAGCCGAAGGCGTTGGTGTTTTCCGCGTTCTTGGCGGCGCGATACACCCATACGCGTTCAGACCGATTGAACGGCAGCTCCTCACGATCGCTGGCGAACAGATATTGCCGGAAAAACTCGCCCAGGCGCAGGAAGCCATAACGGAAATGGCCAACCACCGGGAAGTTGCGCAACACCGAGTTGGCGGTCTGGTTGCGATCGACCACCCACGTGACCAGCAGCAGCACGACCAACAGCGCCAGCACCAGCAACGAGACCGCGGCGAACACTTCCACCAGCACCACCAGCCAATGCGCAAAACCTGTCGATTGCATGATTTCCTCCTCGCGATGCATCGTTGACCCGGACTGAAACGACTGTCGCAACTCGTCAGCTCAAAGCTCCACGCGCAGCCGACCCGCAGCACGCATCGCCTTGACTCTGGCCGCCTCGATGTTTTCATCGCGCGCCAGCGTGACGGCCATGCGCCGACGCCCTTTGACCGCCGGCTTGCCGAAGATGCGCAGTTGCGTATCCGGCTCGGCCAGTGCCTCGGCCACGTTGAAATAGCGCGGCGCCACACCGTCGCCTTCCACCAGCACGGCGCACGATGCCGACGGTCCGTATTGACGGATCAGCGGAATCGGCAGGCCGAGGATCGCCCGCGCATGCAGCGCGAATTCCGACAGATCCTGCGAAATGAGGGTAACCAGGCCGGTGTCGTGCGGACGCGGGCTGACCTCGGAAAAGATCACCGCATCGCTCCCGCCCTGATCCGATCTGACGAAAAACTCCACGCCAAACACGCCCCGGCCACCCAGCGCGCCGGTGATCGCGGCGGCTTGACGCTGGGCCTCGGCCAGCGCCGCGTCGCTCATCGGCTGCGGCTGCCAGGATTCGCGATAGTCGCCGTCTTCCTGACGATGGCCGATCGGTGCGCAGAAACTCACGCCATCGACGTGCCGCACCGTCAGCAGGGTGATCTCGTAGTCGAACGCCACAAAGCCCTCGACGATCACCCGCCCCTTGCCGGCACGCCCGCCGGATTGCGCGTAATCCCATGCCGGCTGCAGTTGATCCTCATGCTGCACCACGCTCTGCCCCTTGCCCGACGAGCTCATCACCGGCTTGATCACGAACGGTAGGCCGATCGCGGCGACGGCCTCGCGATACTGCGACTCGTCATCGCAGAACCGGTATGGCGAGGTCGGCAGTTGCAGCTCCTCGGCAGCGAGGCGGCGGATGCCTTCGCGATCCATCGTCAACCATGCGGCCCGGGCGGTGGGAATCACCCGCAGCCCGGCTTTCTCCATCTCGACCAGGGTAGGCGTATGGATCGCCTCGATCTCCGGCACCACCAGATCGGGCCGCTCGGCCTCGATCACCGCACGCAGCGCGGCGCCATCGAGCATGTCGATCACGTGGCTGCGATGGGCCACCTGCATCGCCGGCGCATTCGCATAGCGATCCACCGCGACCACTTCCACCGCATAACGCTGCAGCTCGATCGCGACCTCCTTGCCCAGCTCGCCGGCACCGAGCAGGAGAACCCGCAGCGCATGATCGGAATGAGGCGTACCAAACGGCTTCATCGGGTTCTCCGGGCAAAACGCCATTGTAAACGCGACGCGCCACCGTACCGGCAGACCCCACGGCACTCCAGCCCGGCCATCGACACATCACTTGCGTGGCACTTGTACTTGATATCATTTTGATATCTACTTTTTACACTTTTCGGAGAGCTGCCATGAACGAACACAAGGGTTTCTCGGTTGCCGGCATTCCTTTCATCGGCGTATGCCTCGTGCTGCTGGCCATTGGTATCGCCCTGCTGCTGCGGTCCGCGCCCGCGCAGGACATGGCCGGCATGATCACCGGCGTCGGCGTACTCGCCATCACCAGCTTCATGCTGAAAGGCTTTTGCCAGGTCGCACCGAACGAAGGCCAGGTGTTGCAGTTGTTCGGCAAGTACGCCGGTACCGTGCGCGAAGAGGGTCTGCGCTGGACCAATCCGTTTTTCAGCAGGCAGCGTATCTCGCTGCGCGTGCGCAACTTCGAGAGCGGCAAGCTGAAGGTCAACGACAGCGACGGCAACCCGATCGAGATTGCGGCCGTGGTGGTGTGGCAGGTGCTGGATACGGCCGAGGCGGTATTCTGCGTGGACGACTACGAGAACTACGTGCACATCCAGAGCGAATCGGCGCTGCGGCAGATGGCGCAGAGTTACCCCTACGATGCCCACGAAGACGGCAAGCCGGCGCTGCGCAGCCATGGCGACGTGATCAACTCGCACCTGCGCGACGAGATCCAGACGCGGCTGGGCAAGGCCGGCGTGGAAGTGATCGAGGCGCGCATCAGCCATCTCGCCTATGCCCAGGAAATCGCCCAGGCGATGCTGCAGCGGCAGCAGGCCGACGCGATCATCGCCGCCCGCACGAAGATCGTCGAGGGTGCGGTCGGCATGGTCGAGATGGCGCTGGAACAGCTCAACCGGCGCGGCGTTGTACAGCTGGACGAGGAGCGCAAGGCATCGATGGTCAGCAACCTGCTGGTGGTGCTGTGCAGCGAGCGTGGCACCCAGGCAGTGGTCAACACCGGCACGCTGTACAGCTGACGGCGACATGGCTGCCGAGAAAAAAGCCTATCCGCTGCGCATCAGCGCCACCGTGCTCGAAGCGATGCAGCGCTGGTCCGACGACGAACTGCGCAGCGTCAACGCACAGATCGAATACGTGTTGCGCGAAGCGCTGCGCAAGGCCGGCCGGCTGAAGTCCGGCAAGCACGAAACCGCGATCGATGACCACAACCGTTGATTCCACCCGGGAGAATGACATGTTCAAGCTCGTCTTTGCCGCCTGCATCGCGCTCGCCCTCGGCCCCGCGATCGGCGTGGCACACGCCGCCAGCGCCGATTGCCCGACGCTATCGAGCAGACTGCTCGACCATCTGGACAAGGGCGACTTCACCGGCGCCACCGCCGACTTCGATGACCGCATGAGGAGCGGACTCAGTGCCGATGCCCTGGCCAACGTCTGGCAGTCCTTGCCGCAAAAATTCGGGGCGCGCGGGGCGCGCGAACCGGCACGCAGCAGCGTCACGAACGGCTCTGCCGTGGTGGTCACGCCGCTGCACTACGGCGACAAACTGATCGATGCCCAGGTGGCCTGCAGCGCCGACGGCAGGATCGCGGGCTTCTACATCAGGCCGCATCACTGAGCCATGGCCATCGCCAACCCATTGCAGTTGCGGCAAGGTGAGTTCGCCCAGCCTGCCGTCATCGTCGAGGACAAACAGACGGCCATCGTGCTGTGCCAGTGCACGGACGTCATTGAAGCCATGCGCGAGCGCGAGCCGACGCAACGGGCGCCCGTCGGCAGCATCGTAGATGGTCAGCAGCTCGGGCTTTCCGCCGGCGACCAGCAGCCAGTCGTGGCCGGCATCACGCCAATGCACCAGACTTTCGAATACCGGCTCGACCGGAACCGTGACTCGCGGCGAACGAGCTGGGCCGAAGCCGTTCAGCACGATCCACAGCAACGCAACCAGCATCATCGAGACTGGCAACCACGGCGATGTCCGCAACGGCGTGGCGACGTTCATACCCGCATGCTGACGCCGAGGCATGACAGGTGGATGACGCCGGCACGGATGTCAGCCGGTACGCGAACCCAGCGATCCACCCAGGGCGATCCAGCCGATGACGAACGCGAGGCCGCCAAACGGCGTGACGATCCCCGTCCAGTGCGGTGCGCCGAGGGCCAGCGCATACAGGCTGCCGCTGAACAGCACGATGCCGGTGGCGAATGCCCCTACGGCCACACGCCCGCTGCGGCCACGTCCCACACCGACCGCAAGGGCCAGCGCCAGCGCATGCCATGCGTGATAGTTCACGGCGGTGTGCCACAGCTCGCGGTGCGGCGCATCAAGCAACCCACGCAATGCATGCGCGCCGAACGCACCCAGCAGCACCGCGCTGGCACCGGCCACACCGGCCAGCACGCCGGCACGCCGATCGAGAGTTTGTCGCGGAATGGCCTTATCCCTCGCCTGGCGAACCATGCTGTACCACCGGTGTCGTATGCTTGATCGGTTCGAACATCCGGATTCTCGCATGAAGTCTCGCTATCCGTTGCGCCCCGCCCTGTTGCTGCTGCTCGTCGCCGGCCTGCTGCTGGGCGGCTGCCAGCATACCCAGCCGCTACCCTTCCGGCTGACCAATGTCACCGGCCACATGCCCACGCTCGCGTTCACGCTCACCGACGATCAGGGCAAGACGGTTTCCGCCGCCGACTATCGCGGCAAGGTGGTGTTGCTCTATTTCGGCTACACCCATTGCCCGGATGTCTGTCCGCTGACCCTGGCGCACTTGCATGTGGTGATGCAGCGCCTGGGCAAGCTCGCCGACGGCGCGCGCATCCTGTTCGTCAGCGTCGACCCGGCCCGCGACACGCCGGCCGTGCTGCATGCCTATGTGAACGCGTTCGACCCCCGCGCGGTCGGCCTGACGGGGTCGGCCAGCGACATCGAAGCCCTGGTCAAGCGCTACCGCGCCTCGTTCACCCGCGAGCCGTCCACTGGCGACGGCAATTACGAGGTCAGTCACAGCTCGGCGATCTATGTTTTCGACCGTGACGGCAACCCGCGTGTTCTGGCCACGCCGGCCGACTCGCAGGATGACCTCGTGCACGATCTGCATCTGCTGCTGGACACGGGAGTCGCGCCATGAAACCACGTTCGATGACACTGTTGCTCGCCGCCGGCCTGCTGCTGGCCGGCGGTGTGCATGCCACGGCCGCCGAACACGTCCATGCCAGTCATGCGTGGATCCGCGTGCTGCCCGGCAACCTTCCTGCCAGCGCCTATGTCACGCTGGAAAACGGCAGCGATCGGGCGATCCTGCTCAGCGGCGCCAGCAGCGCGGCATATGCCGAAGTGATGTTGCATCACAGCTCCACCGCCGGCGGCATGAGCCGCATGACGATGGTCGATTCGCTGGAGATCCCGGCACATGGCAAGGCCGTGCTGGCCCCGGCGGGATACCACCTGATGTTGATGCAGGCCCGCAAGCCGGTGAAACCCGGCGATACGATTGCCGTGCTTCTGAAGTTCACCGATGGCAGCACGCTGGCCACCGATTTCATCGCACGTCCCGCCAATGCCCTGAATGACGGCTTGTAGGAGCCCGCTTGCGGGCGATGCTCTTTCGCGTGGATCAAGAGCATCGCCCGCAAGCGGGCTCCTACGGGCCGGCGGCGGATGGCCTCGCGACCGGGCGCGGCGGTTGGCGCTGCTCCAGGCGCCCCCTGCGCGACAGGTTCAGCCACAGGCGCAGCGCCATCAGGCCACCGACGGTCTCGATCAATGCCGCCGGCACCCAGGTGATCAGACCGCCGATCAGTTGCCCGGTCAGCACGTTGAAGGTGAACGCGCGACCGCAGATCTCGAAGATCGGATAGAGATCGGTTTTGGAAAACGTGACGATGGCACCGGCGAGAATCTGCGGCGACATGGTGATCACCGGCGACAACACGCGCATGCCGGCGACCATCCGTCCCGGCGGATGCGGCCGGTGATCGAGTACCAGCGACCAGTAGGCGAACCCGCTGATCAGCATCGTCCAGTTCATGAACCGGTAGACGCGCCAATCCAGCATCGCCAGCGTCTGCAGTGGCGGTATCAGCCAGATCAGCACGAAGATGACGAACAGCAGCGTCGCCACCGTCGGATTGAGCAGAACGCCCATGATCAGCCGCCACGGCCACGACCGCTGCAGCGGCCGCAAGACCCTCGCCCGCCAGGTCAGCGGCAAGCCGGCGCGCAATGTGCCGGCCGGGTACGCTGCGACAATCAGTAACGGTGCCAGATGATGCAGCAGCAGCTGCTGCAGGCGGTGCACGAAGAACTCATGCTCGGCGTAGTAATCGAGATAGGTGTGCAGCGAGAGGTAGATGATCGCCATGCCGGCCCAGAACGCCAACTGACGGCCGAAGCTCACCCGCAACCGGTGGCTGCCGCGCAGATACAGCACGCAGGCCAGCAGGAAGGTCGCGAGGAACACCCACGAAAACTCCCACGGCACGATCCATTTCAACAACGTTGCCATCACTTCACTGCACCTGCGACCGCACCGGCGACCGCCAAGCATAGTGCGGCGCGGGCGCCCCGTGTAGCTGCAGTCTGCCGCCCCTCATGTGCGCTGACGGCTGCGTCGGGTGCGCCGCCAACCGTAAAGCAGGCCGAGCAGCGCGACCAGCGCCGGCACCAGCACGATGTTGATGAACTTCAGCCGCATTCCCAGCGCATCGATCTCCGCATTGAGCTGGTGCTGCACATCGCGCAATTCCTTGTTGATGCCCAACTGGCGCTGACGGAACTGCTCGATTTCATGACGCTGCTCGGCCGTGATCTTGCTGGATTGATTGCCCTTGGCCGGCTGCAGCTCGTCCAGCCGCCGCCGGGTATCGAGCAGCTCCTGCTGCAGTTCACGCTCCTTCTGCAAAAATTTCTGATCGGCCACATTGCGCAGCGCCTGTACCCGGGTGAATGGCCGCTGCGACGTGGAGCGACCCCGTATCGACAGCAACGCCGAGGATCCACTGAGGTTGTCGACCAGATTGGTGACAAAGTCGCCGTTGTTGGCGAATGCCTGCATCATGGTCTGGCCGAGCGAAGTCTGCGGCTCGACCCACAACCGATCGCTGAGCAGATCGGTATCGGCCACCAGAACCACCTCGGCCTGCGGGACGGAACTGGCCAGATGTCCCGGCTGACCCGCGCGTTCCGGAAACGCGCTCTTGAACGGCCCACGCAGTCTCGCCGCCAGCACGTAATGGGCATTGTCCGGCTTGTAGTCCTGCAACAGCAGGGTGGGGTCGCTGCTCGCCTCCAGCACCCGTTGTGTCGACACCGCCTCGGCTTCGGAGCTGCTCTGCAGCAACGGTATCAAGCGCGTGCGTGCATTGGGTGCCAGATCGAAATAACCGATGGTGGCCACGTTGATCCGCTGCAGGCTGGCGGTGACGACATCGTTGTGGTTGAGCTCCTGTGAGCCAAGGGCAAGCATGGCCGGATGATTGAAATTGCTGCCGGCCAATTCGATCGGCAGCGCGCGGGCGCGATCCAGCACGACCTTGTGCGGGTCGTAGACGACCCCCCAGGCATGGAACAGACGCGGCAGGTCGGAACTGTGATCGGGCAGCCCCCCGGCGTCCGCGGCAAACGGAGTGGTTTCAAGCTCGGCATCGGGATCGACAAACACCACCAGATGTCCCCCGTGCAACATGTACTGGTCGATCGCGTATTGCGCATCGGCCGACAGGTTCCGGGGATGGATCAGCAGCAACACCTTGATGTGGCCATCGACGTGTTGCAACGTGGCCGGATCCAGCGTCTTCAGGTCGAACAACTGGCCAAGCTGCTGCATCACGGTCCACGGCTGTTCGCCCAGCGCAGGCTCGCCCATGACCGGCAACGAACTGATCACGCCAACCAACGGCTTGCTCGACTGGTTCAGTTCATACAGCAACTTGACGATGTCGTACTCGAGAAACGCTTCACGGGCCGGATCGAAGAACGGGATCGCCAGCGACTTTTCGGCCACACGGTCTTCGGTGGCGCTGTCGTCGGCGCGGCCCGACATGGCGCTTCCGGCCAGACCGAAAAAGACCCGTTCGCCGTTGCTGCCGCCGTTGGCCGGCGTCAGGCCACTGCCTTCGGCACTGGCCTCGTCATCGGAGTAAGGCACCGGATCGATCACCTGCAGGTGGATGCGGCCGTGCGAGCGAGCGACCATCTCCTGCAACATCTCGCGCACGCGCTGCTCGTAGCTGCGCAACTGCGGAAGATCCCGGGTGGCATGCTCGGAGAAATACAACGTGAGCTTCAATGGCCGCTGCAACGTATCGATGATCTGCAGCGTACCAGGCGCCAGCGTGTACAGCCGGTCGGCGGTGAGGTCGACGCGCGACACGTGCAGCCAGCGCCCGCTGGTCACGATCAGCGGCACGATCAGCAGAACCAGCAATACCAGCCGGGTCCACAGGGCGAACCGCCGGGTGAGATACCGCGGGGTTGAAAGCATGCGGGGGAGATGCAGACGGGCCATGGCGTCAGCGCGTCCGCTTCAGATCGAGCAACAGTACACCGGCAATCAGCCAGCCGATCATGCTGAGCAGGAAATACAGCACGTCGCGCAGATCCAGCACACCGCGCGCAATCGCCTGAAAATGACGAAGCATGCTCAGGTGCGCCGCCGCATTGACCAGCTGGCGCGGCAGCGTGCCATGAAAGAAATCCATCACCTGGGGCTGTCCGGCCAATATCAGCAACACGCTGACCAGCGCCGTCAGGATGAAGGCGACCACCTGGCTGCGGGTCAGCGCCGACATGCAGGCGCCGATCGCGATGAACGTGCCGGCCATCAACCAGCTACCGAGGTAGCCGACCAGGATCACGCCATTGTCCGGTGCGCCCAGATAATTGACGGTGACCCAGACCGGAAACGTCAGCACCAGCGCCAGTCCGATGAACAACCATGCGGCCAGAAATTTTCCCAGCATCGCCTGCCACAGCGTCAACGGCAGCGTCAGCAGCAACTCCAGCGTGCCGCTCTTGGCCTCTTCCGCCCACATGCGCATGGTGATCGCCGGCACCAGGATCAGGTACAACCACGGATGCATCACGAAAAACGGCTGCAGGTCGGCCTGTCCACGCTCGTAGAAATCGCCGGCGTAGAACGTGAGGATGCCGCTCAGCACCAGAAAGATCACCAGGAACAGGTACGCCACCGGCGTCACGAAATAGCTGCGCAACTCGCGTCGCATCACTGCGCTGACCGGATTCACGTCCTCACCTCCGCCATGGCGTCGATGTCGCCGCCGCCCTCGGTGGTGATCTGGCGGAACACCTCGTCCAGGCGACCGCGTTCCAGCTGGATTTCCGCCACTTCGATACCCTGCTTGCGCAACAGCATTTCGACCGCTTCCAGAATGCGCTCGCCCGGTTTGGGGAACACGGTGATGCGCCCATCCAGCGAATCCACCTCGATCGCGGCCACCTGCGGCAGGCGACCGAGCATTTCCTGCGACATGCCACTGCCCGAAGCACTGAACGACACCGCACCGTGATACCGCGAGCGTCGCTCCAGTTCGGCCGGGGTGGCATCGGCCAGCAATCGGCCGCGCGCGATGATCACCACGCGGTTGCACAGCGCATGCACTTCCTCCAGCAGATGGGTGGAAATCAGGATCGTGCGTTCGCGCGCCATCGCATCGATCAGCTGGCGCACGGCGTGCTTCTGGTTCGGGTCGAGGCCGTCGGTGGGCTCGTCCAGCACCAGCACCGGCGGATCGTGCACGATCGCCTGGGCCAGGCCGACACGCCGGCGAAGACCCTTGGACAAGGTGTCGATGCTCAACTCCAGCACTTCCTCCAGTTCCAGTCGCTGTACCACCTCGTCGAAACGACGATAGGCAACATCCGGCTTGAGACCACGCATGCGAACGATGAATTGCAGGAACTCGCGCACCGTCATCTCGCCGTAACTGGGCGCCCCTTCCGGCAGGTAGCCAAGCAGCCGTTTCGCCAGCAGCGGCTCGCGCCCGACATCATGACCGCAGACCCGGGCCGTGCCCGAGGTGGGGACGAGAAATCCAGCGATCATGCGCATGGCCGTGGATTTGCCGGCACCATTGGGCCCCAGCAGGCCGAGCACCTGGCCGGGCTCGACCCGGATGCTCAATGCATCCACCGCGGTCAGTTTGCCGTACCGACGGCTGAGTTGTTCGGTTTCAATCATGATGGGGGCGTGGCCGCGCTGACGCGCAGCCCGATATGGCAGACATGGTCAATGTACCGCACCCGCGGCAAAAGGTTCCGGTCCGTGCATCGACAACCCCGTCCACCGGCATGACTGACGGCACCGATGCCCGGCCAGGCAGATCCGGTGGGACATGAACCGTTCAACCGATGCTCCCGAAGCATGGCCGGCCAGCATCACGACGAAGCGTCACGCTCACCAAAACCAGCGGCGGCTCAGGCAGCAGTCGCCCGATTGGCCACGCCGCCGATCCAGCTCTGCTGGATGCGGAAGTCGTCATCCATCGCGACCAGATCCGCCCGGTAGCCGGCGGCGATGCGGCCGTGGCTGGCGCCCAGGCCGAGGAATTCGGCGGGATACGTGCTGGCCATGCGCACCGCTTCGTCCAGCGGCAGGCCGAGCAGTTGCACCGCGTTGCGCACGGCACCGGCCATGTCCAGCGCCGAACCGGCCAGCACGCCTTGCGCGGTCCGGCACACGCCATCGTGCGCGGTGATGGTTTCGCCGTTGAGCACGAACGCGGGATCATCGGCACCGACCGGCGGCATCGCGTCGGTGACCAGCACGCACTTGCCGCGCGGCTTGGCGGCGATCGCCACGCGCAGGCTGGCCGGATGCACGTGGTGGCCGTCCACGATCAGGCCGCACCAGCTGCCGGCATCCTCCAGCGCGGCGCCGACCACGCCCGGTTCGCGGCTACCCAGCGGCGTCATCGCATTGAACAGATGGGTGAAACCGCGCACGCCGGCGGCCAGCGCCGCGCGTGTGGTGTCGTAGTCGGCCGCCGTATGCCCGGCGCAGACGATCACTCCGGCCGCCGCCAGCGCAGCGATACTGCCGGCCGGCACGCACTCGGGCGCCAGCGTCAGCAGGCGGATCCCGTGGCGCGGCGCGCTCAGCAGTGCCAGTTCATCGGCAGCGGGCGAGTGGAAATAGTGCGGGTCGTGCACGCCTTTGCGCGCAGGCGCCAGGTACGGGCCTTCCAGATGGATGCCGAGCACGCCGGGCACGCCTTCGGCCAGCGCCTGCTCCACCGCGGCGAGCGCCGCACGCATCACCGGCACATCGGCGCTGATCAGCGTCGGCAGGAAGCCGGTACTGCCGAAGCGCCGGTGTGCCGCGCCGATCCGGCGAATCGTCTGCACCGTTGGCGCATCGTTGAACAGCACGCCACCGCCGCCGTTGACCTGCACGTCGATGAACCCGGGCAGCAGCATGGCGCCGCCCAGATCCTGTTGTGGTGCCCCGCGCACACGCGGATCGGACAGCGGCAGCAGGTCGAGGATGCGCGCGTCGTCGAGCAGCACGGCGAGATCGTCTTGCCAGCCGTCGGCAACGAGTACGCGGGCGTTGGTGAGCGAATGAAGCATGGCGATTACCCGTGGGGAGGGATGGAGCGCATAGGAGCGCACCCTGTGCGCGATGCATTTTGCCTGTGCGTCGAAGAAGCGCAGCGCTGGCGCGCTGATCGCGCACAGGGTGCGCTCCTACATAATCAGACCGTTTCGGTCACCTTGTTCAGATGCGGCGGCACGTCGGGATTGAAGCCGCGCAGCAACGCCAGCGCGCTGGCGGCTCGATAGAAACTCTGGATGATCAGCAGCGGCGTGCATAACGCCGGCAGCCCGGCAACCACCGGCAATATGCCGTTGCCCCGCAAGCCAGGGGCGGCCACCCAGACATGCGCGCCGCGTCGGCGGAATTCGTCGGCCACCGCCAGTGTGCTCTCCAGCGTGTCGTCGTCCTGGGCAAAGCACAGCACCGGAAACTGCGGCCCGACCAGCGCCATCGGCCCGTGCCTGACCTCGGCCGCACTGAACGCCTCGGCATGCAAGCCGCAGGTTTCCTTGAACTTCAGCGCCGCCTCCAGCGCAATGCCGAGGCCAAAGCCGCGACCGACCACAAACAGGTTATGCGCATCGAGCAGACCCTTGCTCAACGATGACCAGTCGGCGTCCCAACCGGCACGCAACGCGTCCGGTAGCACTTGCAATACGGCGCCCAGATCGGAGTCGCCGCGCCAACGCGCGCACAGATGCAGCACTGCGGCCAACGCAGCGATGTAGCTCTTGGTCGCCGCCACGCTGCGTTCGGGGCCGGCATGCAGCGGAATAACCGTATCGGCGATCGCCGCCAGCGGCGAATCCTCGACATTCACCAGCGCCACCACGCGTGCTCCGGCGACCTTCGCCGCCCGCGCATTGCGCAGCAGGTCGGGGCTCTTGCCCGATTGCGAGATCGCGATAAACAGTGCGCCCTGCCACTGCTGCTCGGCCGCGTAGACCGAGGTGACTGACGGCGAGGCGGACGCGGTGGCGATGCCGAGCTGGGTTTCGAACACGTACTTCGCATACGCTGCGGCGTGATCGGAACTGCCGCGCGCGCAAGTAACGATGAATCGCGGTGGATGCGCACGCAGCGATTGCGCCAATGCCGTCACCACGGCTTCGTTGCTGGCGAACTGGCGCGCGACCACCTCGGCTGTCTCGTGCGCTTCGCGGTACATCAGTGTGTCGTTGGCGCTCATCGAATCCCTTGGTCAAATCCATCGCTCTGCGGTTCGGCGACAAATCGTGGATATCGGCAATAAAATACCAATAGAAATCCACTTGTGCAATCGTCGCACGGCATCATCCCCCGCGGGGAGTTTCGATGTTTGCCCCATTTTCATTGTGCCATGGCTTGCAGCAATGGCGTTGCCGTTTCGGCGCGGCAAAATGAAATCCCGCTCCCTGTGGTATTTAATTGGTATTTAAACATAATCCGAGTCCACTCTGACCTGCAGGCGGCCCCAGACCGTTGAATGCCCCCAGATCCGATGAACAGGTTCCATCGCGCCGACGAGAGCTGCCGATGGAACGTTTGTGCTGAAGGGGGGAGACCGCGCACATTGGCCGTGCGCTTGGCGTGGCACCTGACGTGTTCGGCGGGATCGATGTCCGAGACGTGGTCACGGCGTAAAATGCAGCGTCAACCCGCCGTTGAGTTCGTCCGCGCAGTCGCGCACCTCGCATGTCATGTGGTCCGGTCGACGTCCGTCGCATTCCACATCGCCAGAGCCAGCCTGTAGTGGAAACGAGGCAAGGCATGACACGCCGTCTTCGAGATTACCGCCCCATAATATCGGGTAGGGAGCCGGAATACTCCGGCCCCCTCCCACACCACCGTACGTGCGGTTCCGCATACGGCGGTTCACGAGTGACGCTGAAGATACCGGCTGGTGTCGAGCATTGAGACCAACCTCAGCCGGTCGAAGAAGGCTTTCGGAAACGCCTGATTCATGTGACTGGCTCCACTGTTCCACCACGGGCCCTGCCCATTGTGGCCAGAGTGCCAAGCCCGCGCCTCCGACAGCCCTTGCTTACGCAGCAGCGCAGTACGCCGCTGACGCGTCTTGGCCTGTCGCCATAGCAGGCAACGCAGCCGACGCCGCAGCCATCCGTCGAGGTCCTTCCACACCGTCTTGCTCTCGCTGAGCTGGAAGTAGCCCACCCACCCTCGAAGCACCGGATTCAGTGTCTCGATGGTATGGGTCAGGCTACGCCCGCGCCCCTGACGCAACAACTCACGCACACGACCGGTCAGACGAGCCACGCTTTGCAGCGCGACTTTGAGCCTGATTCGACCGCCGGCGTTCGTCAGGGTGTAGCCCAGAAACTTGCGTTTCCACGGCGTGGCGCATGCGCTCTTTGCTTCATTGACCTGCAACTTCAGGCGTTCGTCCAGGAACACCTTCATGGCGGCCATCACGCGCTGGCCTGCCGCTTCGCTTCGGACGTAAATGTTACGTCGAGTCGCCCCAGGGAACCTCCCCCCGAGGCGCTCACGGAACCGGACGTGAACGTCTCCGCTCATCCGGCTCTTCCCACTGAAGCCTGTCCCCACAGCAGCGACCAGTGTGCAAATAAGTGCGTCTCTTTGCGCGCAACGCGTTCCAGCCAATGGCTGGCTCTTCGTCGATGCCCTTGGAGACGCTTATGTTTGCGGGTCAGCCACAGTACAAGTTTGCGATCAATGTGCCGAAGCGTGGGGTAGAGCGCGGACTTGTAGAACGCACTGTAATAATTCACCCACCCTCTGATTTTGGCGTTGAACATATGCGCCAGGTCGAACAGGGACTTGTCGCTGCGGTTTTGCAGGTTCCAGCTCCTGACTTCCTGACGGATTGCTTTTCCCGCCTTGGCGCTGACCGCCGGACTGAAATTGACGAAGGTCTTGCCCCATCGGTTCTTCGACAGCCGTGGCCTAAACGTAAAGCCAAGAAAGTCGAAGCTCGTTTCGGCGTAATTTCCTCGCCGATCGGCATCTTTGCAGTAGACCACTCGGGTCTTCAGCGGATGC
>DATKVA010000119.1:0-19430 GCA_035530315.1 Rhodanobacter sp.
GCGAATGCGCCAGCCCTTGCTGCTCGGCTGCAGCCCGGCAGCATCGAGCAGCACGCCGGCCTGGGCCAGCTGCTCGTGGTAGTCGGCCATGGCCTCGAACAGCTTCTCGCTGTCGTCGGGAAAGCGGCCCGCTTCGGAATCCGGCGTGGCCTTGACGATGATCATGAATTTCATGCGGTGCTCCTTCGCGGTTGGTCGGTGAGGCGGCTCGAACAGCGCGCCTCTGACCACACGACGAAGCAGTCCGGGCCGAATCGACATCCGCTGGCGACGTATCGCGTTGCGTGTACAGGGTTCCTGAAGTTTCGCCACCCGCTTCAACCGGTCAGGAGCGCGGTGCAGCCGTCAATGCCACGTGCGCTTGCCGCCCGCGACGGCGGGGTTCATCTCCACGCTGAGGGTGAACGTGCGTTGTTCGTCCGGCTGCATGGCGCCGACGCCCACCAGCTTGCGCGCGATCTCCTTGCCGCGCTCGTCGCGGATGGTCAGCACCATCGAGTATTCCCACGCACCGTTGTCGACGGGGTTGCGAAAGCTGCCTTCCACGCGCAGCGGCACCGACGTTGCCGCTGCCGCTGGGGTCGCGCTGGTGGCCTCGATGAAGCGCAGCTTGTGGCGGCAGGCGGGGCACACGCCCGCACTTTCCAGGATGGTCTCCCGACAGTGCGGGCAGGTGCGCGTCGCCCCGGCCGTGCCCGGATGGGGGTTGCTCACGACGCGGTGCCGTTGTGCCCATGGGTCCTGGGCGTGCTGCCGCCGTCCTTGGCATCGTCCCAGCCGAACTCGGCCTGGCCGCGCATGCGCGAACCGGCCGCCACACTGAGCGAGCCCGCCTTCAGGTCGCCGGTCAGCGCGCCACTCTGCTGCAATTCCACGTGCGCCGCGGATTCGATGTTGCCGATCAGTTCGCCCGCGATGGTGACCTTCTCGGCGCGCACGCTGCCGGTGACCTTGGCGCCGAGCTCGATGGTGAGGTCGCCGCGCACGTTGACGTCGCCCTTGAAGCTGCCGGCGATGCGCACATGGCCCTCGCCTTCGATCTTGCCCTCGATGGTGATATCGGGTGCGATCAGCGATTCGGCCTTGGGCTTGCCCGGCGTGGGCGCGGGCGTTGGCGTGGGTGCGGGACGAAATGCGGGCTGCGCCGGCGTTTGCGCTTCGGGCTTGGTCTCCGGGATGCCGGGGCGCGCCAGGTCCGTGGCTTCGGGCGTTTCGGTGGCGGGGGTCTTGAGGGATTCTTTCCACAGGGCCATGGCGGGACTCCAGTTTGGTCAGACGGAGGGTCAGCCTACCCCCCAAACGGCACGCAAAACGGGGCCAGGTTCACTTGCGTGCGCAAATGCAGGTACGGGTTCAGGTTCTGTTTGCCCTTTGCAACGGACTCGAGCACGTCGACACCGCGCAGGAGTGCAGATGAACAGCCACCTGGCCGATGGCGACAAGCGCACCCAGCGTACCGACATCAAGACGGCCCGGCGCGTTGCAGCCGAGTGGGAGCGTGGATCATGAAGGGCGTGCGAGAGACCTTTTCCCGTTACGACAGTGCCGATTGCCTCAAGGCCGAGGCAGACATCGCCGCCTATCTCGAAGCGTGCGCGGCCGTGCGCAGGCGTCGCGATATCTGGAAAACGAGGCGGAGAAAGTCGGGTCGAACGGATTTCCACCGTCCTGTTTTCGGGATCGGGGCGCGCTTGGTGCGACCCCGGCGCCGCGATTCGGCCCACATCCAGGGCCGTCATCCGGCCCGGCCTGCCGGTATTTTCCGTGCATCCCGCAGAGTTATTTGCTAGAAATGGAAGACGGGGGGTATGAGTCACTGCTGGTGTGTTGATCGCCACGATCCCTGTGCGCCCCCGCGCCGTTCGTGATCGCCACGACGAGGGCAGGGTGGTGGCTGGTTTGTTGTCTGCGTCCCCAACGGCTTTTCGCGTTCAGCCTTCACCGCAAGGACATTACCGATGCATGGATTCTCCGGCAAGTCGATCGCCGCTTGGTTGCTGATTCTCGCGCTGTCCAGCAGCGCACCCCCATTGCACGCCGGCACGCAGCCGGCGCCGGCTGCGAAGCCCCGGGCCACGGCGGCGCAAGTGTTCCGGCACACGGTGGCGATGCACGGCCTGCTGCCGGTGCACGTGGACCGGCAGGCCGGGCGCATCCTGGTCACCTTGCCGGCGCCACAGGCCGACGGTGTCTCGGCACGTTTTCTCTACGCCACCGCACTGCGCACCGGGCTGGGCGCCGCGCCCACGTTTCTCGACCGGGGCCGGGTCGGCACGACCCAGGTGATTGCCTTCCGGCGCTATGGCAGCAAGATCGCCGCCGTGTTCGAGAACCCGCGCTTTCGCGCCGCCGACACCAGCGAGTCGGCGAGCCCCGACTTCGTGACCTCGATCGTGTGGATGGGCGACATCGCCGCGACCCTGCCCGATGGCCGGATGGTGGTGGACCTGTCGGGTTTTCTCACCACCGATACGCTGGGCATCGCCAATGCGCTGGACCAGCGTGACGACACCTTCGGCGTGGGTGGTGCGCAGGGGGCGGGCAAGGGGTTCACGCTCGACCCCAAATTGAGCGCCGCCGACCCGGCATCGGTGAAGCTGTTTCCGGACAACCTGGAAATCGACGCGGTGCAGACCTACGCATCGAAGTCGCCCGGGGCCGAGGTCGCCAACATCGCGCCGGACGCGCAGCAGGTCAGCTTCACCGTGCACCACAGTTTCGTGCGCCTGCCCGGGCCGGGTTTCCATCCGCGCCGCTTCGATCCGCGCATCGGCGGCTTCGCCACCCAGGTAGTCGAATTCGGCCAGCCGCTGGGCAGCGACGTGGTGCGCGACTTTGCCAACCGGTTCCGGCTGGACAAGCTCGATCCCGCCGCGGCGCGTTCGAAGGTGCGCAAGCCGATCGTGTTCTACGTCGACCGCAACGCACCCGAGCCGATCCGCTCGGCGCTGATCGAGGGCATCGGCTGGTGGAGCAAGGCGTTCGACGCCGCCGGCTACATCGACGCGTTCCAGGTGAAACTGCTGCCGGTCGGCGTCGACCCGATGGACGTGCGCTACAACGTCGTCAACTGGGTGGATCGCGCCACGCGCGGCTGGTCGTACGGTCAGGAGATCGTCGATCCGCGCACCGGCGAGATCGTCAAGGGCATGGTGGTGCTCGGCTCGCTGCGGGTGCGCCAGGACATCCAGATCTTCGAGGGGCTGGTGGGCGCCGACAAGGTCGGCAAGGGCGGGCCGGACGATCCGGTGCAGGTGGCGCTGGCGCGCCTGCGCCAGCTCGGTGCGCACGAGGTGGGGCATGCGCTGGGCTTCGCGCACAACTTTGCCGCCAGTACCCAGGATCGCGCCTCGGTGATGGATTACCCGCCGCCACGCATCGGTCTGGTCGATGGCCGTCCCGACCTCGGTCACGCCTACGCCAGTGGTATCGGTCGCTGGGACATGGCCACGGTCGACTGGCTCTACGGCGAGCCGCCGCCGGGCCAGGACCCGCAGGCGGCTGCCGACGCCAAGGCCAGTGCCGTGGTGGCGTCGGGGTTGCGCTACGTCTCCGACGACAACGCCCGCGCCGACGATACCGCGCAGCCGTGGGCGTCGCTGTGGGACGACGGTGCCGATCCGACCGCCGAACTGGTGCGGCTGATGGGCGTGCGTCGTGCGGCGATCGAGCACTTCG
This sequence comes from Rhodanobacter sp., assembly GCA_035530315.1. Classification (GTDB taxonomy): domain Bacteria; phylum Pseudomonadota; class Gammaproteobacteria; order Xanthomonadales; family Rhodanobacteraceae; genus Rhodanobacter. Next base: position 3,679 of record DATKVA010000119.1, read on the forward strand.
GCCTGGCGGCGCTCTCGCCCGGCGAACCAATGGCCGACCTGAGCCGGCGCTTCGTGCCGATCTGGCTGCTGCACCGCTACCAGATGGTCGCCGCGGCGAAGGCCATCGGCGGGGTGGATCTGCGCTATGCCATCAATGGCGGCGGCCACGAATCATCCGCGCCGGTGCCGCCGGCGGCACAGCGCGCCGCGCTCGACGCCGTGCTGGGCACGCTGGCACCCGATCAGCTGCGCGTGCCCGGGCGGCTGTTGCCGCTGCTGTCGGCGGCGCGCAACGGCAGCCCGAACCGGCAGTACCAGATCGAATTGTTCGCCGGCGCCGGCGGCACCATGTTCGATCCGCTGGTGGCAGCCGACAGCGCCGCGGAGCTGACCCTGGATGCCTTGCTGGCGCCGGCGCGGCTGGCCCGGCTGGAGGCCCAGCACGCGGCCGATCCCGGTGCGCTCGGCGTCGACGAAGTGCTCGACCGCCTGCTCGCGGCCACGCTGCCCGATCGCACCGATGCGCTGACGCGCCGGATCGCGTACCGCACCCTGGTCACGCTGGCCCAGGTGGCACACAACCCCAAGACCACGCCCGGTGTCGCCGCGATGCTGGACCAGCGCGTGCATGCGGTGGCACTGGCGCTGGCCAACCGTCATGGCAGCGCCGCCGACCGCGCCTGGGGCGCCAGCCTGTCGCGCCAGCTTCTCGACCCGCAGCAACTCGACAAGCTGCTGGCCCAGCGCCCGCGCACCGTCGACGTGCCGCCCGGTGCCCCGATCGACGACGAGGGGGACTGGATGACGATGCCGGAAAACGGGATGGGGGGAGGTGGGCCGCGTTGATTTCCAACGTCCCGTTTTCGCTGGTTGGTTGGTGACTTCGTCAGGAAAGACGATTTCGGACTGGGGCTTTGACTCCGGCCGATTTGCCGTTGTATCCCCGATGCCCGACCGGCCGCTCATGACTGACGGCAAGCAAGCGAGCTCGTGCGGGTTCCGTGCTTCACGCGCCTTTCCACACGTCATGAACTGACTACGCAATAGTTCGGGCCGGCTTGATTGAATGAAACTGTGGTTTACCCCCGGTCGTGTTCGAACTGGTCAAATCCGCAACGGTGACACTTTTCCTTTTTTCGAATTACCCCGGTGGCCGGTATCCGATGCGGAACAGGCCCCAGTGCTGGCCATGCACGAGGATCGGCGAAGAGATGTCGTACATGGTCTCGCCGGTGTCGCGCTTGTAGGTGTGCAGCAGGTACGGCCTGCGGTTGGCGGCCGCACTTTGGGCAGTACGGTCGTTGAAGAGTCGTTTGGACCGGCTGTGGCGCACGTCCTCGGCGTAGTCGCCGGTCAGCGGCTGCGCGAAGATGCAGTTGTGCGTGCCAATGTAGCAGTGATCGTCCATCGCGCAGGCAAAGGCAATCTCCGGATGGGCCTCCAGCAGTGGCTCCTGGATAGCCGGCAGCACCTCGTCGGTATAGCTGTCGTATTGCGTGTGGAATTTCTCCGGCCGGGTGTCCGGCACTGGTGCGTAGCGACGATCCATCAGCGCATTCAGGGTGATCCGACCGGCGTCCACGTCGCACTCAAACAGTCGCGCGACCTGCGCGGCGGCGCGCTGCACCACTTCGCGCAGCCGCAGATGCAACGCATCCGCCTCATCGAAGACAGCCTCGAACAATTCTTCCGCGATGCAGGCCTGGTTGAGGCTCGCGTCAGCGGCCTTGGGAAGCTCGTGCTCGGTGTAGGCGAGAGCGTCAAGCATGTCTTGCACCGAGCTGGAAATCTGTCGGGTGGCCTCGACATGGCCGTCGGCCATGCTGGCAATGCGCTGGATCTCCTGTTCCGATTCCGCCGCCAATTCACCGATGCTGACCAGCAGCGCCACCGCCGACTCCGCCTGTGTGGCACCCGCATCCACTTCGTCGCTGAGCGCCTGCATGCTGCCGGTCGTGCGGCCAGCCTGTTCGTTTACGGCGCCCAGAGCCTGCAGGATGTCCACCGACGCGCCGCGCGCCTTGTGCGCCAACGCACGGACCTCCTGCGCCACCACCGCGAAACCCTTGCCATGCTCGCCTGCCTGGGCGGCTTCGATGGACGCGTTGAGCGATAGCAGATGGGTTTGCTGCGCGATCTCGCCGATGACATCGACAATTTCCTGGATGCGCGCCGATTGCTCGCGCAGCATTTGCATGTCCGCGGCGGTGTCCGCGGCGCGCGTGCGCGCGTGCTGAAAAATGGCCAGCCCTTTGCTGATCTCGGCCTGGCCGCGCTCGCTCTCCCGACGCGAGCGCGCCGCCGCGTCGCTGGCGCGTGCAGAGCCGGCAGCGATCTGACGGGTGGTTTCGCCAATGTCGTCGGCGTGCCCGGCGATCTCGCGGGCCAGCCCCACATTCTGGCTGGTCTTCTCCTTGAGCCGGTCAAGAAAGAACGAGTTCTCGGCACCGCCATGCATGATGCGTTCAACGCGCGCGGCGACGTAGTGCGCCAGGCGGTTGCGCGATGATGGGCCGAACGCGCGCAGGCCCGGGTACCAGCGCCACGCCAGAACGGCCAGAGCCGCGGCCACACCACCACCGGCCAGCCAGCCCGATGGCCACGCACTACCCGGCTCGAAAGTCCGGACCACGGCAGCAAGACTGTGCGCGGCAACGCCAGCTAGCAACGTAGATGTATGCATGATCATGGCCACCTCGAAATCAATGATGCCGGCGCCGATGTTCCGGCAGAAGCTCCGCCAGCCTTGCGCTCTCTTTCAAGGTTATCGCCCGGCCTGCTGAATCCTTGATCAGCGACGCGTGCCCATTCGACCAAAGTTCAAGAACGGAAGAATGGCGGGAGCAACAATGGCGTCACCATTTCACTGCCGCAGGTCAACAGGCGCGCAAAAACTCGTCTCCCCTCCGTGTCGGAGAACAGGACGATCGGGCTCAGGTTCACTTCATCGGAGCGGGGACAGACCCAGGCTGAGGTTCACTCAACCGTGCGCCACAACCTGTCCGCGCCGCCTGCCGCTATCGCGCCATTTGATAGCGGCGATCGTCAAACATTATGACGGACCATGCGTAGCGCAACCCGTGGCCGGCTTGCACCTTGGTCGGCGGCAACGTCATTTCGTGGGCGTACTGCCGCAGGGCTACTCCCAGTGCCGGATCGGGTGTCGCATCGAGCAGCCATGCGTGCGCCTCCGAACCGTCCGCACGGAAGGCCAGCAGATAGTCGGCGATGCCGGACTTAGGCTCGAACCGATAGTCGGGTGTCAGATACGGTCGTGCCTTGCTGACCGGATGCGGCTGGTGCCCGCCGAAGTCGCTGTCGCTACCGGCGCGGATGTCGGCATCGTGCAGGGCAATGAAGTTGCTCACCTGCGGCATGGCCTGGGTGACGCCAGCACGCCCCAGCTTGTCGATGATCCGCTGCACCAGTTCGGCGGTGTAGCCTTCGTTGGGACGTTCGTTCCGGGGCAGCTGCATGGCGTAATGGGCGTAGACCTGGGCCCAGATCATGGCTTCGCTGTACTTGTGCAGGGCCAGATCGATCTCGGCCATCTTGGCCATGCCCAGCAAGCTGCCGTGGATGGCCGCGTTGCTCATGTAGATGGCTGCCTGATTCAGATCCCGCTGCACCGGTGCTCCCGACGCGCGCTGCCCCATCCAGTACAGCGAGCCGAGCAGATACAGGTTGTGCTGATCGTTGACTTTCGTGCTGTCGATCAGTTGCTCAAGTGCCTGCTGGCGCGTGGCCAGAGGTAGCTGTGGATCGAGAATCACCGCCCATGTTTTGGTGGAGGCAGCCCGGGCGGCCGCAGCGGCAGCGGGCGCGGCTGCCAAGGCAGGTATCGCCGCGCCCAGGCCAACGATCAGGCACACCCATGCGAGGGCGCGGGAAAAACACTGGGCCGTGTGCTGCATGACACTCTCTCCTTGAGACGCATGCTCTCATTCTGCACGCCGCGACGCTGCATCGGCAACGCCTGCCCTGCGGGGAAACGAAATGGAGGACGTTGGTCCGAATCGATTTCCTGCGCCCCTTTCTCGCAGGCCGACGCCGCGCTTTCGTTGTGTCGCCGTGAAGCCTGCCTCACTGCCACGTGAAGTCGGGGCTGGCCGCCGACGCAACCCCTGTTTGCGAGCACGCACGATCACGCCGCCGTCGCGCGACTTGTTGATCATGATCAAGTCGGCCGCTCCGGCAACGAACTACGGTGGCTTTCCCTATCGTCGCCGCAGCGGGAGGAACGAGCAAGTGGCGACTGTGATGAGGTGATTGCGACAACGATTCATCCAATTGGGAGTTCAGACGATGCGTTACGTAATTCTTGCCTTAGCGATACTCCTCTCTGCGGCGGTCCCGACCCAGGCCCAGGCCCAGAGTCAGCTGAGCATCAGTATCGGAAACCGCGGCGTCAGCCTCGGATTCGTGATGTCGACGTATCCGACGCTGGTGCGCATTCCTGGCTATCCGGTCTATTACGACCCGCGAGTGGATTCGAACTACTTCTTCTACGATGGCCTGTACTGGGTATTTTGGGGCGACAACTGGTATTCGAGCAGCTGGTACAACGGCCCGTGGGACATGATCTCACCGGCCTACGTACCCTTGTTCATACTGCGCATTCCGGTGCGCTACTATCGCCGCCCGCCCGCTTACTTTCGCGGCTGGCGTACCGACGACGCTCCACGTTGGGGTGAACACTGGGGCCGCGACTGGGAACGCCAGCGCAGCGGATGGGATAACTGGAACCGTCGCTCCGTGCCCAGGGCCGCACCGTTGCCGACCTATCAACGGAATTACACCGGCAACCGTTATCCCCGCCAGATGGAGCAACAGCGCTCGATCGAGACCCGCAGTTATCGCTACCAGCCACGCGAAGCGGTGAGCCGGCAGATTCTTGAACAACGTCGCCGGGGTACGGAATCGCGTGACCGGCAGCAGCAACAGCAGCGCAATGCCGAGCAGCAGAGGAATGTCCAGCAGCAACAGCAGCGCAATGCCGAACAGCAAAGGAATGTCCAGCAGCAACAGCAGCGCAATGCCGAACAGCAGAGGAATGTCCAGCAGCAACAGCGGCGCAATGCCGAGCAGCAGAGGAATGTCCAGCAGCAACAGCAGCGCAATGCCGAGCAGAAGCGGAACGTCCAGCAGCAACAGGAGCAGAAAGCCCGGCAACAGCAGAACGTCCAGCAACAACAACGGCAGAAGGCCCTGCAGCAGCAGAGTGTTCAGCAGCAACAGCAACGGAAAGCCCGGCAGCAGCAAACTGTCCAGGAACAACAACGGCAGAAAGCTCTGCAGCAGCAACAGCGACGTACACAGCCTGCACAGAAAGCCCGAGCTGCTGACAACAAGGGCGGGAAGGGCCAGCCCGCCGACAAGAACAAGGTCAAGAAAGACAAGAACAAGGACAATGGCGGGCATCCATAGCCAATGGCATGTCGCACGGCTCTCCCGTACCGACGATAGAATGGGTAAACGCTCCACTGGCATACGCGGGGAAAGGTTGCAGAGAGTTCGCACCGTTCGGTTTGCGAAACACGTGGCGTCCGTTCGGCTATCTCGGCGCGTAGGTTCAGTAGTGTTGGCAACACGGCATGATCGATTCAAGGACGTGCTGGAAGGTTGAGGGTCTGGGCGCTGGCTATTGGTCCCAGCTTCGTGACGTCGCCCTGTTGCCGGTGGCGTCACGAAGCTGCGATTGAAAGCCCGCTGGAATGCGGCGCCCGATTTGTTGCCGACTTTATTCCTCGGCGCTGACAATGCTCCGCCTGCTTTCGGACAGCAGGACCGCTCAAGACACTATCGACAAGACTCTATCGAAAAGATGCATTTTATAACATCAGAAAAGTGTCTGAAAAGTTTACATTTTTTACGATTTCAGCCAAATCATAAATTAATAATTTAATAGAAACAGTGGTTTGGTATATTGGCGCAATATTTGCTTATTTTTTAAAGACACCGAATGAGTTACGGATCAAGACAATGGCGCGGTGCAGAAAACCGACGCCTGTGTCCACCAGCGCGAAGCAAGCGGCGCAAGAGTAATCCTCATGAAAAGATTCCTGGTACTGAGCGGTTTGGCAATGGCGGCCATGGCGTCGATGCCCGCGCTCGCCGTCGTTGACACTGACGGTGGTGGCACTTCCACTCCGATAAACACCACCATAAACGTGGACACGGTTTTTACCGGCAGCCTTCCCGACGGTGTGGCCCCATGGCTGACGGCCCAGTTTACGTCAGACCTGGGTTCCCAATCAGGAACGCTGACATTGAGTTCGAACACGTACGGCCCGGATTTTCTGCAGGGTTTGAGCAGTAGTAGGTCCACAATCGGTTGGGCCTTCTATCTCAATCAGACGGTCACCGGAATCACCTGCACGTCGGAAACCTGCGCGGATAACGGTGCATTTTGGAATGCGGGCGGTTTCGACTCCGGTCCTGTGCCCGGTGTGTTCAATCTTGCCTTTGGCTGGTCATCGGGTAACCGTTTCCAGAGTGGCGATTCGGAGGTATATGGCCTTACGTTCGCGAGTGCCTTGACCGGCGACCCGTTTGCACTCAACGGAAGCGACTGGTTATCGGCGGCGCATATGCAGGGGATTACCGGTGACTGCAGTGGCTGGATCGTGTCGGGTACAGGAGCGGCCCAGGGTGGCTCACCCTGCACCACGGATCCGGTGAGGGTGCCGGAACCGACGGAGCCGGGCATGTTCGGTCTCGGCCTGTTGCTGATGGGGTTGCTTGTGGGCCTGCGCCGGCGCTACAACTGAGCAACTTCTCCAGTTCAGCATGGCAATGCCCCGCAAGGTGGATTGTCTTTCCATGGTGCGTCCGGCAGGGCGTACCCGGGTCATCCCACTACGATGACCCATGTCGCCGTGCAGGAAGCCGTGCGGGAAGCGCTGAACGGCGGGTCGTTGACTGGCTCGAGAAGGTCAACGATGAGGAATATACCTCCTGGGGCCGACCTCCTGAGCCTTGCCGGATAGCGGGTTGCCCGCGGTCTGCATGGCCAGTTGGAGTGTCGGTCACGGGTGCCGTTTCAATCAGAAAGTCTTCAGGGGGCACTTGCGACAGCAACACCGGATACGACGAACGTCCCCGCACAGGCGGACGCCGGTACGGCTGGAGCCAGCGCTCGCTGAGGTGACGCTCAGCCTGGATTCTGGTGAGCAGTTGCACTTCACGCCACAAACTGCAACCGCGCCAGCTCCGCATACAAGCCGCCCTCGGCCAGCAGGCTTTCGTGCGTGCCCTGCGCCACGATGCAGCCGCCATCGAGGACGACGATGCGGTCGGCGCGTTGCACGGTGGCGAGGCGGTGGGCGATGACCAGGGTGGTGCGGCCTTTTTCGAGGCGTTCCAGCGCCTGCTGGATCGCGGCTTCGGACTGCGCATCGAGCGACGAGGTGGCTTCGTCCAGCAGCAGCAGCGGGGCGTCGCGCAAGATCGCACGGGCGATCGCGATGCGCTGGCGCTGGCCGCCGGACAGGCGCACGCCGCGCTCGCCCATCTCGGCCTCGTAGCCGCCGTCGAGCGCGCTGATGAAGTCGTGCGCCTCGGCGGCGCGGGCCGCTGCGCGCACCTCCTCGTCGCTGGCCTCCTGCCTGCCGAAACGGATGTTGTCGGCCGCCGTGCCGCTGAAGATGACCGTCTCCTGCGGGACCAGCGCGATGGCGCCGCGCAGGTCGGGCAGGGTCAATGCGCGCAGGTCGATGCCGTCGAGCCGCACGCTGCCGGACTGCGGGTCGAAGAAACGCAGCAGCAGCGAGAACACGGTGCTCTTGCCCGCGCCCGACGGACCCACCAGGGCCACCGTTTCGCCGGGTTCGATGGCGAGCGTGAAATCCTCCAGCGCCGCCGTGTGGAGCCGCGTCGGGTAGTGAAACGTCACATGGTCGAACTGCAGCGCGCAGCGCACCGGTCGCGGCAGCGGCGCAGGATGCGCCGGGCCGGTCACTTCGGCACGTTCGGCCAGCAGTTCGCCGATGCGCTCCATCGCACCGGCGGCGCGCAGCACGTCGCCCCATACCTCGGAGAGGCCGGCCACCGAGCCGGCGGCGAAGATCGCATACAGCACGAACTGGCCCAGCACGCCGGCATCCAGCGTACCCGCCAGCACGTGGCGGGCACCGGCCCACAGCACCAGGGTGATCGCGCCGAACACCAGCACGATCACCGCCAGGGTCAGCAGCGCGCGAGTGCCGATGCGTCGGCGCGCGGTGGCCAGTGCACGCAGGATCGCCGTGCCGTAGCGCGTACTCTCGATGTCCTCGCGGGCATATGCCTTGACCGCGGTGGAGGCATTCAGGGTTTCGTTGGCGATGGCTGCCGCATCGGCCAGCCGGTCCTGGCTGGCCCGCGACAGTTTCTGCACGCGCCGGCCGAACAACAGGATCGGCAGCATCACCGCCGGAATCACCAGCGCGGTCAGCCCGGCCAGCGACGGCGCGGTCCAGACCATCGCCACCGCCGCGCCCACCAGCATCACCGCGCTGCGCAGCGCCACCGACACGCCCGAGCCGATCAGCGCCTGCACCACTTCGGTATCGGCGCTGAGGCGGGAGAGCAGCTCGCCGACGCGGCTGCGCTCGAAGAATCCGACATCGAGCCGGATCACGTGCGCATACAACGTGCTGCGCAGCGAGGCGAGTGCCCGTTCGCTCAGCAGCGTGATGCAGAAGTAACGCGCGGCGGTGGCGAATGCCAGCACCAGCGCCACGCCGAACAGGGCGACGAAGGTACGGTTGATCACGGTCAGGCTGGAGTGGCCGAAGCCCTGGTCGATGATGTGGCGAAATGCCATCGGCAGCACCAGCGATGCGCCCGACGACAGCGCCAGAAACACCAGCCACCCGATCGCCAGCATGCGGTGCGGTTTCAGGAACGGCCACAGTTCGCGCAAGGCGCCCAGGCGGCGGAGTGGGCGGGGCGTATCGGTTTTGGCGTCGCTCATGGATACCTCGAATCACCCCGGGTTGTGTAGGAGCGCACCCTGTGCGCGAATGCTTTTGATCTGTACCAGAGCATTCGCGCACAGGGTGCGCTCCTACACAGGTGGGGCGCGCGCGGGCCGATTCAATCCAGCGTGCCTCAATCGGGCCAGCCTCAATCGAGCCGGTCAGCTTCGCTGCGTCCGCGGCTGATGTTGCCGATCAGCAGCCGGGCTTCGTCGACCCGGTGTTCCGGCAATTGCACCTGCAGTTCGACGCCGTCGGCACCGAAGGTTTCCTGCTCGACTTCGGCCTGCAACTCTCTCAGCCGCGCCTTGAGCAGGGCCAGCGTGGCGAAATCGCAATGCAGGCCGAGCCGCGCCATCGCAATGATCGGCACGCGCTCGGCACAGCGCAGGCACTCGGCGGCGGTGCCGCCGTAAGCGCGCACCAGCCCACCCGCGCCGAGCTTGGTGCCGCCGAACCAGCGCGTCACCAGCACCACGACGCGGTCCATGCCCTGACCTTCGATCGCCTGCAGGATCGGCCGCCCGGCCGTGCCTCCCGGCTCGCCATCGTCATTGAAACGGTAGTCCTGGCCAATGCGATATGCCCAGCAGTTGTGCGTGGCGGTCGGATCGCCTGCCGCACTGACGAACGCCAGCGCCTGCCCGGCCGAGTCCACGGGGGCGGCCTGGGCGAGGAAACGGCTTTTCCTGATCTCCTCGACATGCCGGCAGGTACCGGCAAGGGTATGCAGCGGTTCGCTCATGGGTGGAGCCTGTCGGACTTTGGTGGTCGAGGCGAGAAGTCGGCTGTGCGAGCACAGATTTTCGCCGATTCGCCGGCTTATGGTGGTTCCATGGGCCAAGAAACGGAGGAAATAGGGACCGCATAGCCGGATTCGCAGCCCGGCCGACCAACGGCCCGACAGGCTCCCGGCAAGGTAACATGGCCGGCTGGAACCTTTGGAGCTTGGCCATGATCAACAACGACATACTGCGCTCCATCCGCTACATGCTCGACCTCAGCGACGGCAAGGTGGTCGAGATCGCCAGGCTGGCGGACGCGGCTTTTCCGATCGAGAAGGCCGACGTGCAGGCATTCCTGAAGAAGGAATGCGAGCCGGGCTACGTCGAATGCAGCAACGCGGTGCTGGCGCACTTTCTGGACGGGCTGGTGATCCATCGCCGCGGCCGCGACGAGAGCCTGCCGCCGCGTCCGGTGGAGAAACGCGTCACCAACAATGTGGTGCTGAAAAAGCTGCGCGTCGCGTTCGAGCTGAAGGATGTGGACATGCACCAGATCCTCGCCGACGCCGGCTTCCCGATTTCCAAGCCCGAACTGAACGCGCTGTTCCGCCAGCCCGGGCACAAGAATTTCCGCCTGTGCGGCGACCAGGTGCTGCGGAATTTCCTGAAGGGACTGACGTTGCGGGTGCGCGGCGACAGCTGAACGGCCACGCCGCACGGTTGGCGTGACCTGTCGATGCGAGCTGGCGATGCCCTGATGGCAGGGCTGTTGATTCGGCACGCAAGCACAGCAGGGGTCGAAGGATGCAGGGCGCGTCGAATACCCCCTTTGAGGTCGTCTTTGCTTGGGGGCTTCTCGATCAGCTCTGCGCCGACGATGCGTTCAAAGCCCGGGATGGAGGTACCCACGGGAGCATTGCGGCTCCTAAGCAAAGACGCTCTGCGTGGCCATCTCGCTGTCGGTGGCGACGCAAATCTGTTTTCACCCAGCCTGGGTCGGTTTTTGCCGGTCACAATCGCCTCGCGACTCATCATGCTGGTCGGAGCTGATGTGCACCAGCCGGCCGAGTGATTCTCACTTTCTGGTGCACCCGTGCCGCCTGACACCAATATTTGTGCACCTTGTACAAACATTGGTGTCAGGCCCACAAGTGGGCTTCGCCAACCCATGACTTCATACCCATGCGCTAGTGTGAACTTCGTACTATGGTTCACGTCGACCCAAGTGGTAGTGAAGGCGAGTTCGTGGACGACATCACCAGCCATCTGAAGAAATTCCAGAAGGAGCTGTCCTCCGGGACGGTGTCGCTGGTGTTGCTGGCGGTGCTGGGGCAGTCGCGGCAGCCGCTGTACGGCTATCAGATCGCCAAGCGGTTGGAGGAGGGCGGCGAGGGCGTGCTGGCCGGCAAGCAGAGCGCGCTGTATCCGGTGCTGCGCAATCTGGAAGGCGCCGGTCTGCTCGCCAGTGAGGTCGAGCCCTCGGTCAGCGGGCCACCGCGCCGCTATTACCGCATCACCAAACCGGGGCGCGAGGTGCTGCGCGAGTGGGTCGCGGCCTGGAACGCCACCCGCGATTCCGTCGACAACGTTCTTCAAGGAGGGGTGTGATGAACACGCCACGCACGATCCACGAATACCTCGAGCAACTGCGTGCCGCCCTGCGCGGTGCCGATCCCGCCCTGGTGCAGGACGCCTTGTACGACGCGGAGGAACACCTGCGCGCCGAACTGGCCGAACAGCCCGCGCGCGGCGAAGCGGAGATGCTGCAACAGGTGGTCGGCAGCTACGGCGCCCCGGAGGAAGTGGCCGACATCTATCGCGACCAGGAGATCAAGATCCAGCGCGCACTGCGGCCGCCGCCGCCACCGCAACGCCGCTCGGTCATGGGGCGATTCTTCGGCGTGGCGGCCGACCCGCATACCTGGGGCGCACTGTTCTACATGCTGCTGGCGCTGGCCACCGGCATCTTCTATTTCACCTGGGTGGTGGTCGGCATATCGCTGTCGGCAGGCTTCTCGGTGCTGATCATCGGCATTCCCTTCATCGTGCTGTTTTTCGGCAGCGTGCGCGCGCTGTCGTTGCTGGAAGGACGCATCGTCGAAGCCATGCTGGGCGTGCGCATGCCGCGCCGCCCGCCGTATCCGGCACAGCAAGGTGTGCCGCTGCTGAAACGCATCGGTGCGATGTTCACCGACGCGCGCAGCTGGACCACGCTGCTGTACATGCTGCTGATGCTGCCGCTGGGGATCGTCTACTTCACCATCAGCGTGACCTTGCTGGGCGTATCCGTGGGTTTCATCGGTGCGCCGTTCGTGAAGTTCTTTGGCGGCATCGACGTGATCAACATGAACATCGACGGTGCCGGTTACCACGGTCCGGGCTGGCCAGGCACGATCGGCCTGTGCCTGGTCGGCGTCGTGCTGCTGTTCGCCACGTTGCATCTGGTGCGTGGAGTGGCGAGGCTGCATGGGCAGATCGCCAAGAACCTGCTGGTAAGCACGACGGTGGTGTGAATCCCGTCGCCGGCCGATGGTGAATCCTTTTGCCTGATACCGGACTCTATGATGTGAGGTGCATGGCACCATCATCAGGGTCGGTACGGCATGCCGCCTGGTTTGCTGTTGAAAATCATCGTTGGGCACGCTGCGCGGGACGTTGCTTGCGCAGGTTTGCACCTGATGATCGGCGCCAGCGTGCATGCGTGTTGATCCGGCGGGTTTGTCGGATGAGGTTCGGCAAGGATGCCAATTGAACGGCGGGGGCCATCTCATCGATTTCGAGCATCGCCTTGACAGGGGCGTTTGTGCGTGGGTTTTTTTCGAATCCCTGTGGTACGAGCGCAATTGAAACGAGTTCCCGCGACGATTGCGCTGTCGTGCCGGGCTGCGTGAGCCGGGGCCATTCCGCGGTCAGCACGATTTGCCAGTCGGACCTTTCCAAGGGTGATTGCAGCATGAACGTGATAAAGCAATTGAGTCACTGGTGGACGCCACGGGAAGGCAACAACGCGGCAACCCACGCTAGCGAGCTGCTGGCCAGTCTGTTGACCATGGCCTGGTTCGTCGAGGCACGCGATCCGTATACCGGCGGGCACCTGTGGCGCGTGTCGCGTTACGCACAACTGCTTGCCGAAAGGGGCGACTTCAGCAATGCGGACATCGCCCGGATCAGTCTAGGTGGGTTCCTGCACGACCTGGGCAATGTTGGCGTACCCGATGCGATTCTGCGCAAACCGGGCCGGCTGACCGAGGATGAGTATGCCGTCATCCAGACCCATCCGGAGATCGGTTCGCGCATGCTGTCCGGTCATCCGCTGGCGTATCTGGTCCAGGATGCGGTGCTGTTGCACCATGAGCGCCCTGATGGCAGGGGTTACCCGCATCGTCTCGTCGGTAGTGCCATCCCCGAGATGGCCCGCATCGTCGGCATCTGCGATGCCTTCGATGCCATGACGAGCTATCGACCTTACCGCTCCGCGCTGCCGCGCGACGAAGCCATCGCGATCATCCACGAACATCGTGGCACCCAGTTCGATGCGCAGTTCGCCGACGGCTTTGTGGCACTGGGCAGAACCAGTCGCCTGGACCATGTCATGGGTCATAGCGACGACGGCATTCCGCTGCTTTCCTGTCGCATGTGTGGTCCCACCCTGGTAGTGCATCGCGAGCATCAGGTCGGCCATCGTCTGTATTGCCGCAACTGCTCGGGCGAATACGAACTGGCCATGCAGGACAACTGTCTGATCGCCAACCCTACCGGCAAAAAGGGCGATGCTGCCGACCTGAAGCCCGAAGCGGACAATGAGTTGATTGCGCGCACCGTGAATGCGGCCGTGGAGGCATTGCCCGTTGCGAAGCTTCTGGCCTTGTCCGCAATGCCACCTGGGCAGGCGTGATGCCGTTTCGCGTGGCGCGTTCGACTGAAGCCTGCGGAACTGCGACTGCATCGAGCGCAGTCTTGTGTGATCAATTTCCGATGCCGAAGGATTTCGCGACGATGGCTTGTCGATCTGTCTGGTCCATGGCTCATCCCGGCGGCTGTGTCTGCCAGGCAACCGCAGGCAACGTGGAGTTGCGCCGATGAGCGCGCGGCAGGCCCGCATCTGGCATTCCTGGCGCAGCCTGCCGGGCTGGGTGCAGGCCTGGGTAGGACTGGTTCTGGTGCCGGCCAACGCGCTGCCGTTCTTCTTCCTCGACACCTGGAGTGGTCGTGCCGGTGCGCTGGCCGCATTGGTGGTCGTGGCGACGAATCTGCCGATCATGTGGGTGGCGGCCGGCATGACGCGTGCGATGTCGCTGCCGCATCTGCTGGCCTGGATTCCGCTTCAGATCGCCTTGTTGCTGCGTGTGCTGGGGATGGCCGGCGCCGAGCCGCCGTCGCATGCCGAAGTGGTGCTGGCCGTGGTGCTGCTGCTCGTCAACGGCATGTCTCTGGTATTCGACGTGCTCGATTCCTGGCGCTGGCTGAAAGGGGAGCGCGAGGTTCCGGGCGCCGCCGCCTGAGCTTCGGCTCCGCGGTCGGTCGCGCATAGTCGATTCGCCAGCAGTCGACTCGACTATGCGTGACACGGCGCCCGCCGGATTTCTCAGTCCATCACGGACGGGCGGCGAATGCGCGAATCTCCTCCATCGGCAGGTGGTCGCCCATGTCGCGGCCGTAATAGGCCTTGCGGACGAAACCGCGCTGGTCGATCAGAAAATCGGCGGGCACCAATGCCGGGTCGGCGCCGAGCAGCGTGGGTGGCGCCAGCGTCATCGCACGCAACATGCGCGGCATGCGCAGCATCATGGCCTTGAACAAGGCGAACCAGGAGTGTTCGATGCCGTAGGGCGAGTACACGGCCATCTTCGGATCGGCAATCAAGGTGAATGGCCTTGGCCGGCGTGCCACGAAGCGGCGGACGTCATCTTCGTTGGAGCGGAAGAAGGCGATGACCTCCATGCCCTGGGCGCGGAGCTTTTCGTATTCGGTGGAGAGTTCGTAGACACGCAGGTTGCAGAACGGACAACCCGCATCGCGAAAGAAGCTCAGCAGAACCTTCTTGCCGCGCAGATCGCTGAGCCGGATACGGTTGCCTTGGATATCCGGGATGTCGAAGTCCGGTGCTAGGGCCGGGCTGGCAATACGCATGTGATGTCCCCTGTCAGTTAGTTGGTCGGGCATGCCTCATTGAGCGAATCCGGTCGTTCGGGCAGCATTGACTGTGCTGCGACATTGTCATCATGAGGTGCATGGCATCGAGTTCGTGCCCTTGCTGGGCTTGTCGTCGGTTTCCTTGCCATAGAGGCGTCCGGACGCGATTTGGATTCAGATGAAAGCAATCGGCGCTACCTGCCGCCCGAAGCAGTTGTGTTGCCGCAGGCCTCCCGGCTTCCGGTAATCGTGGTTGCGGCTGTCTTGCCCATGCCGCTTTCACTGCAGCTTTATCAGCGACCGGTTACACCCTGACATCTCGAAGAGGCCTATCCGTGAAACTTCCCCTGAAGGTCATTGCCGTCGTGCTGCTGGTTGCCGCGATCGGTGCAGGGGGCATGCGGCACTTCAGAATGCACGAATGGATGGGCATGCACGGTGGCATGCGCGGCATGATGATGGGGGGTCACTCGGCCGTTCCCGCAGCGGCACCCGCAGCGGTGGGTCGTTTCCGCTGCATGTCCTGTCATGCGCTGCATGAAGGTGGCGTCGGGCCGGCACTCACATGGGTGGCCTGGCGTCACCGCGGCGAGCCGGGTGCACTCGAACCGTTGGCCTCGTTCATCGAGCAGGGCGGCAATGGGTCATGGGGAGGAACGATGCCGAACCAGCACGTGCCAACGGCGGATGCCCATGACATCGCGCGCTGGATCATGGCCTTGCCACCCGAGCCGCCGCCGGGGCGGGATACGGACAGGTGACTGTTCCTGCCACGGTGGCAGGCAGTCGCCTCACCTTTCGCGGGTATCGGGCAGCACGTGGATTTCCACCTCGCCGATATTGACTGTCTGGCCTGCATGGATCTTGCAGGTCTTGCGCAACTCGACTTTTCTGTCCACGGATACTGTGCCGCCGGCGACCAGCTTCTTGCCGGCGCCGCCGCTGTCACACAG
>DATKVA010000120.1:0-40642 GCA_035530315.1 Rhodanobacter sp.
TGCAAGCTCATGTAGAGTTTTCCTTTTGCGCTAATTACTCTTCAGCTGCCACGCCGGCTGCACCTGCGCGGCGCGCCAGGTGGGATAAAGCGCGGCAATCAAAGTAGTAGCCACCGCCACCAGTACGGTCAGCAGCAACAACGACGCATCCAATTGCGCCAGCCGGGCAACCTCCGGCTCGAACACCCGTGCGACACTCGCCATGCCCAGCGCCGTCAGCAGCAGCCCAAGCACGCCGCCGGCCAACCCGATCGCCGCCGCCTCCACCAGAAACTGGCGATGGATCGCACCGCGCGACGCGCCCAGTGCGCGGCGCACGCCGATTTCCGGTGCACGGCGCATGAACCTGGCCAGCATCAGCCCCACCACGTTGACGAGGCAGATTACGAGAAAACTGATGGAGACGATCATCGACAGCGCCGATGCCTTCGGCACCACGTGCTCCACATCCATCCACTGCATGAGATTGCGCAAGCGCACGTTGGGCGGCCAATCGAAGCGGCCGGTGCGCTGCTGCTCGGCCGCATAATTGTGCAGCCAGTCGCGGTAGCGCTCGACGTCGGCACGCGTGGGCAGTTCCACCCACGCGGCAATCCACGCGCATTCGCTGTGCAAGATGCTTTCCCAGTTCGGCAGGTCGGGATTGGCGGTGTCCGTGCTGCAATAGAAGTTGCCGCTGGTGGCTTTCTGCAAGTCGATGGCACGACTGAACGGGATGAAAACCTGGACCGGGTGACCAAAAGCGTTCCACGCGCTGGCATGGTCGAAAATGCGTGGCCGGGGATTCCAGTCACGCATTACACCAACGATGCGATAGGCATGCGTGTCCAGGCGAATCTCCCGACCCACGCTGTCGGCACCGCCAAACAGCTTTCGGTTCAGCGCGCTGCTGATCACCGCCAACGCAGCGCGATGCTCGTCATCGCTCGCTGTCCAGCCACCACCATAGCGGAACGGCACGTCGAACATCGCGAAGAAATCGTTGCTGACGGCGTCGCCTGGCAGCGAGAACGGCTGCATCCGGGAGGTGTCGGGCACCACGGCCAGCTTCACGGCATACAGCACGGTCTGCCGGCGGGCCTGGTGGGCGCGCAACAGCGCGGTGGCATCCGTGTAGCTGAGCAAGTCGAGCGGCTCGCCGTGGTAGTCGTGCACCGGCCCCACGTTGTCGATCTGCGGCACAAACAGTTGGCCCGATTTCCACGGTATCGGATCGGCCGAAGCGGCACGGAACACCGCGTAGCTGACCATGCAGGTGGCCACGCCCACGCCCATCAGCAGCACCACCAGGGCGGTCAGCGCCTTGCTGCGCCGGCAGCTGCGCAACGCCATGTCGAGATAGTAGCCAAGCATGCCTGTCCGGCGGATTGCCATGCCTGTATCGGTCGCTACCGATCCGCCCCGAGCGCCTTGCGCAGCGTGCTCAGCAGCACTCGCGTGGTCACCGGCTTGTCGATGATGTAGAGATGCTCCAGCAGGGGCAGGCCTTGCAGGTCCGGCGGGGTGTCGGGGTGCGCCAGCAGGATCACGGCACCGTCGTAACCCTGTTCGACCAGGGCGGCCAGGGTACGCACGCCGGTGAGCAGGTTCATGTCGGCATCGAGCACCACCAGCTCGGGCAGGCCGCAGGCCTCGATCCATTGCAGCGCGGCAGTGCCGCTCTGGCTGGTGTGCGCCTGATAGCCGTAGGCGTCGAGCATGTTGGCCAGCAAGGACAGCTGGGCGGCTTCTTCCACCACCACCAGCACGCGTTCGGCCGCCCCCTCCAGATGTTCCGGATGCTCCGGCCTTGCCGCCTCCTGCTGTTCCAGCGGTATGTAGAGATCGAAGCGGGTGCCGCGACCGGGCGCGCTGTCCACCCGCATCAGGCCACCGTGGTTGTCGACGATCCGCTGGCACGACAGCAGGCCCAGCCCGGTGCCCTCCTCCTTGGTCGTGAAAAACGGTTCGAACATGCGCTCCAGCACTTCCGGCGCCATGCCCTCGCCGCTGTCGATCACGCTGATGCGCAGATACTCGCCCTCCCGCGGGTCTTCCCGCGGCAAAAAGAAATCCGCCCGCAGTCGGGTCTGCGTGGTCTCGATGCGCAGCCGGCCACCGTCCGGCATCGCCTGGATCGCATTCAGGCACAGATTGAGCAGGCATTGCTGCAGCTCGGTGTGGTTGCCCTCGAACGACAGCTGCGGATCGTCGATGGCCAGCTCCATCGTCACCGCGTGCGGCACGCTGCCCCGCATCAGCAGATCCAGCGCATTGAACAGCACACCCAACCGCACCTGTTCGGCGCGCCGCGCACCGCGGGCAAACGACAGCATCGAGTGCACCATGTCCAGCCCGCGCTTGCCGCAGTCGCGCACCAGCGAGCCCAGCCGCGCCAGGCGTGGATCGTCCTGGTAATCCTGCAGGCTGTCGCCGGCCAGCAGCAATGGCTGCAGCAGGTTGCGCAGATCGTGGCTGAGACCGCCGGCAAGCATCGCCAGACTCTCGAAGCGCTGCGCACGGACCAGCTCCGTTTCGGCACGACGACGTGCCCTGCGTGCCTCGACTTCCGCCAAGGCGCGGCGCACCGCGCTGGCCAGACGGGCCGGATTCTCCTTGAGGATGTAATCGGTGGCGCCGTTGCGCAAGGCATCGATCGCCGCTTCCTCGCCCAACGTGGAAGAGACGAAGATGAACGGCAGATCCTCGTCCTGCTGGCGCAGCAGCTCGAGCGCATGCCGGCCGGAAAACCCCGGCATGCTGAGGTCGGACAACACGATGTGCGGATTGAACTCGCGCAGTGCGGCAACGAAGCGCAGCTCGTCGTCGACCAGCTGCGCTTCATACGCGATGCCGTCGCCGTCCAGTTCGGCCAGCACCAGCTCGGCATCGCGCTGGTTGTCCTCGACCTGCAGCACACGAATGGTTGGCAATGACCGGACCTGCCTGATTGACATGTGGGTTCCCCATCCGCCCTTGGTTTTCCCGGCACCTGCAAGCCCGGGGCGGGCCGCACCGTGCGGACCGCTCCATGTAGTTTTCGCGCCGGGTCAGCCTTGTTCCGGTGCCTGATTGAGTACCGCCCAGAACTGCCCCAGCGTGCGCACCGCGTCGAAGAACTGGTCGACGTCGACCGGCTTGATCACATAGGCATTGGCGCCAAGATCCCAGCTGCGCGCCAGATCGCTTTCTTCGCGCGAGGACGACAGGATCACCACCGGGATCCGCCGCAAACGCTCGTCGGCACGCATGCGTGTCAGCACCTCCAGCCCGTTCATGCGCGGCATCTTGATATCCAGCAGGACCACGGCAGGATCGCCCGAACCGCGCTCGGCCCACGCTCCACGCGAATAAAGATAGTCGAGGCAGTCCACGCCGTCCTGCACATGCACCACCGGATTCGCCAGGTGAGCCTCGCTCAAGGCATCCATCGCCATCTCGGCATCCGCCAGGCTGTCTTCCACCAGCAGAATGGTACGCAATTCGCGCTTGATCATGTAAGGGTCTCAGATATGTGCCCCGGCCGCATCGGTGGCCGGTAGCGAAAAATGGAAGCGGGCGCCCTGCCCCGGTTCGGCCTGGGCCCAGACCCGACCGCCATGACGCGCGATGATCCGGCGCACATTGGCCAGCCCGATGCCGTTGCCCGGAAATTCCGAGACCCGGTGCAGCCGTTGGAACACACCGAACAACTTGTCGGCATATTGCATGTCGAAGCCGGCACCGTTGTCGGCCACCGTGAATTCGTAATCGCCATTGCGACCCTGCTGCACGCTCACGTCGATCCGGGCCACGTCGCACTGGCCAGTATACTTGACCGCATTGTCGAGCAGGTTCTGCCACACCGTGCGCAACATGTTCTCGTCGCCGATCACCATCGGCAGCGGCGCCAGGGTCCACACGATGCGTCGGTCCTGCGCGCTCGATTCGGCGATCGCGCGCGCTTCTTCCGCCACCGACTGCATGTCCACCGCCTGCAGGCGCAGCGCGCCACGACCGAGTTGCGAAAACACCAGCAGGTCGTCGATCAGCAAAGCCATGTGCTTCGCCGAATCGGTGATCACCTCGATGTAATGATGTGCCTTGTCGTCGACGCGATCGCCCAGGTGCTGCTCCAGCTTGCGTGCAAACCCGCCGATGTGGCGCAACGGCGCGCGCAAGTCGTGCGACACCGAGTAGCTGAATGCCTCCAGTTCGCGGTTGACGTCGGATATCAGCACCACCTTGCCCTCGAGTTGGCGATTGAGCTCGTTCACCTTCTGCTCGGCCAGCGCGCGCGCCGTGACATCGCTCACCGTCAGCAGCAACTGGGTCGGCGCATCGGCATCCTTCTGCTGCAAGCGCCTGGCGCTGATCACCACATGCCGCTCGACGCCGTCGACGGTCCGCTGGGTCGTCTCGTAATCCCACAGCTCGCGATCGCGCAGCAGCACGTCGTTGAGCCGCTGCAGCAGGGCGCTGTCGCTCCAGGCCTGTTCGCCGATCTGCACCAGGGCCTGGGAGCCCTGCTCCGGATCGATCCCGTACAGCTCGCTGAAAGCGGTATTCACCAGCAGGCTGTTCAGGTTTTCGTCGAACAGGCCGATCGGCTCGCGCACGGCCTGCAGGATCAGCCGCGAGCGGTGCACCGCCTGATGCTCCCTAACCTCTGCCAGCAGACGCTGGCTGATCTGCCGCTCGGACACGCCCACGATGATCATCAGCAGCAGCAATTGGGCCAGCGCGGTGATGCTGAGCACGATGCGGTCATGGAACGATTGTCGTGCGGCATCCGCCTGGCGGGCTTGCAGCAGGTTTTCCTCATCCTGCACGATGGCCGCAATCGCGTCGCTTATCTTGAACAGATCCCCCGCATCGCGCAGCGACTGCCGGGCACCCGCCGGGTTGGCCTGCTGCAGGCGCGCCAATGCCTGGTTCATCAAGGTGACGCGGCCATTGGCGCTGCTTTCCAGCGCACCGACCCGCATCTGCTGGTCGGGATTGTCGAACGTCATCGTGTGCAGTTGCTGCAGCAGGCCAGGCGCTTCCCTGGCGGCACGCCCGGCACGCTTGCGTGTCGACTCGTCGCTGTCGCCAGCCAGCAGGCGATAGCTTGCCGCCTCGCTGTCGCGGATCACATAGGCCAGCTGATAGGCAATCGACTTCACCTCTTTCGAATGGGCGATCCACGCGGCAGCCTGGCTCGCACTGCGCAAACTGGCGAGCGTGACGATGTAGGGAAGCCCGACAATGCCCAGCACGGCCAGCAGCAGGCCGGCCGTGCGCCAACGCATGGCTTGTCCGATTTTCATGTGGATCGCAGCATCAGCGAAGCCGAGCGCAGGGAATTACCGGCATTCTGGCATGGTTTCGCGCATCACCCCCGGCCGGGCCCGGCAGCTGCCGCGGAGTCCCCCACCCGATGGAACGCGATACCGGCCGGCATCCGGTATCTGCGGGCCGACCGCGCGTACCCGCTCAGTGCGCGAGCAGCAGCGGCAGATGGGTCTGCTCCAGCACCAGGCGGGTCGCGCCGCCGAGGATCAGCTCGCTGATGCGCGAGTGTCCCCAGGCGCCCATCACCAGCAGATCGGCATCCATCGAACGCGCACTGTCGAGCAATGCCCTGCCCACGTCGGACCCGTCATGGAACGGTTGCCACTCTACCTCCACACCCTGCCGCGACAGCCACTCGCGCAGCGGCAACGGCGGCGGCGCGACGCCCGGCAGGCCTTCGATCTCGCCATCCAGCACACGCACCATGCTGGCCATCCTGAGCAGCGGCAGCGCCGCCTTGATCGCATCCGCGGCCTCGCCCGAACCGTTCCATGCAATCAGTACGCGCTCGGGTTGCGTGCTGCCCTGCCAGGTGTCGGGAACCAGCAGCATCGGCGCCGCATCGGCGAACAGCGTGCGCGTGATGTTGTCGAAGCCGATCGGCGAATCCGGCGCCTGCACCGGCAGGCTGGTAATGATGAAATCGGCCAGCCGCGACCGCTTGGCCAGCACCGGCACGTAGGTGCCGCGTACCACCTCCCACGCACCCTTCACATCGTGGTGCTGGCACAGCGCGTGCCACCAGGTGCTTCGCGCACGCGCCTGCCGTTCTTCCGTATCCAGTTGTGCAATCGCCTCGGGCATCACCATGATGGGTGGATAGACCGCCACGACATGCAGCCCGGTGACGAAAGCCGCCTGTCGTTTCGCGATGGCCATGCCGACCCGGATGGCGGGCAAGTCGTCGGTCATCCGGTCCACGTTGACGATGAGATCGAGCATGGCCGTTTCCTCCTGCGGGCTGCCATGAAGGGAATCTGCCCGTTCGCGACTGCGGCGATCTTGACGCAGGTCAACCACGCGACAACCGGCCCGGCACGGATCTCACCACTTCGCTCGGCCATCGTGAATCCGCCGCAGATGCGGACACCGATTCAATGTGGCGGCGCTCGCCGGCGATTCCCGCGACAATTCGTGATACTGCTTGACGTCAATCAATGCAGGATGCACCCACAGTTCGCATGATGCACATGACACGACGGGCGAACTCGATGGGAGCATGCGGGGCACGGTGACCAGGCTCCGCATCAATCCCGCCCGGTCACCGCAGCCAGCGGGCGATCGAAAGCGGCGCCAGCTGTCGTCAGGCACAATCGGGCACTTCGAGGAACTCGCCATGTTCAAGCGCATACTTCTTCCCGTCGACGGCTCCGAGCTGTCGATGCACGCGGTCAAGCTGGGTATCGAACTGGCCGCGACGTGCCAGGCGCGGGTCTATGCGTTCCATGTGGTGCAGCCATTCCACACGGTCGCCTACATGGCCGACATGCTGGTCGCAACCGAAATCAGCTACACCGAAGAAGCCGCACAGCGCGCCGAGGGTTACCTCGAGGAAGTGCGGCGCGCCGCCGGCGAGGCGGGGATTGCCTGCGACAGCAGCTACCTGATCGACGACCGGGCCTATCACGCCATCGTCCAGACGGCACGCGAGCAGCACTGCGACCTGATCGTGATGGCATCGCACGGCTGGCGCGGCATGACCCGGCTGCTGCTGGGCAGCGAGACGCACAAGGTGCTGCTGGAGAGCGAGATTCCCGTCCTGATATGTCGTTGAACAACGCACGCCGGTGGATGGCATGAGCCCGGCGAAACCGCCGCGACCGGACGGTCTGCGCGGACTGAGCCGGGAAGAAGCGGCGCGCCGCCTTGCTTCGCAGGGCCCGAATCTCCTGCCTGGCGGCGCCCCGAAGTCGCTGCTGGCGATCGTCGCCGGCGTGGTGGCCGAACCGATGTTCCTGATGCTGCTGGTCGCCGGCGGCCTCTATCTTGCGCTGGGCGATCGTGCCGAGGCGGCGTTCCTGCTGTTTTTCGTGTTCGTGGTCATCGGCATTACCCTGACCCAGGAGCACAAGACGCAGCGCGCGCTGGAGTCGCTGCGCGAGTTGTCCGCGCCACGCGCGCTGGTGATCCGCGACGGACAGGAGCTGCGCATCCCCGGCCGCGACGTGGTGCTCGGCGATCTGCTGATCCTGCATGAAGGCGACCGCATTGCCGCCGACGCCACGCTGCTCGACGGGCATCTGGACGTCAACGAGTCGCTGCTGACCGGCGAGGCCGTGCCGGTGATCAAGCTGCCGGGCGAGGACGGCAACCTGCTGTTCGCCAGCACCGTGGTCACCAAGGGAGTCGGCGTGGCCGAAGTCTGCGCCACCGCGACCACTACCGCCGTCGGTCGCATCGGCCAGGCGCTGGCCTCGACCGCCGAGGCCGTATCCGGGCTGCAGCTGGCCACGCGCCGGTTGATCCGCAACCTCACCATCGGCGGCCTGCTGCTTGCCGTCGGATACTGCCTGCTCGGCTGGCTCTGGAACGGTCGCAGCCTGCTGGAAAGCGTGCTCTCCGGCATCGCCCTGACCATGGCGATCCTGCCCGAAGAGATTCCGGTGATCCTCACCGTGTTCCTGGCACTGGGCGCGTGGCGCATCTCCATGCACAAGGTGCTGACCCGGCGCATGGCGGCGGTGGAGGCGCTCGGCGCCATTTCGGTGCTGGCGGTGGACAAGACCGGTACTTTGACGCAGAACCGCATGCAGGTGGCCGAGCTGGTCGCCGGCAGCGACGAATTCCGCGACGAGACGGCGGCCGATCTGCCCGAGGCGTTCCACGAACTCGTCGAGTTCGCCATGCTGGCGACGCCGGCCGATCCCTTCGACCCGATGGAAAAGGCGATCCAGCGCTTCGGCCTGGGCTGGCTCGACGGCACCGAACACATCCACACCGAGCTGGCCCCCGAATTCGAGTACCGCCTGTCGCCCGATATCCTGGCGATGACGAGAGTATTCCCGAACGGTTCGGCAACCCGGCATCTGCTGGCGACCAAGGGCGCGCCGGAGGCCGTCATCGATCTGTGCCATCTGGCGCCGGCGGACGGCGCAGCGATCCAGCGCCAGATCGAAGCCATGGCCACGCGCGGCCTGCGCGTGCTGGGCGTGGCCCGCGGCGAATGGCGGGGTAGCGAGTGGCCGTCCAGCCAGCACGATTTCGACTTCCGCTTCCTCGGGCTCATCGGTTTTGCCGACCCGCCACGCCCCGAAGTACCCGCCGCCATCGCCGAGTGCCGTGCCGCCGGAGTGCGCATCATCATGCTGACCGGCGACCATCCGGCCACCGCGCGCGCGATCGCCCGCCAGGTTGGCCTGAGCGAACGTGCCGAGGTCATCACCGGACCGGAAATCGAGATGCTGGGCGATGACGCGCTGCGCGAACGCATGCAGCATGTTGACCTGTGCGCGCGCATGCAGCCGGTGCAGAAACTGCGTCTGGTGCAGGTGTTGCAGCAGGGCGGCAAGGTGGTCGCGATGACCGGCGATGGCGTCAACGATGCGCCGGCACTGAAGGCCGCCGATGTCGGCATCGCCATGGGCGAGCGCGGCACCGACGTCGCGCGCGAGGCGGCTTCGCTGGTCCTGCTCGACGACAGCTTCGCCAGCATCGTCGCCGCGATCCGCCAGGGCCGGCGGATCTACGACAACATCACCAAGGCCACCCGCTTCACGTTCGCCGTGCACATGCCGGTCATCATGCTGGTGCTGGCGCCGACCATGCTGCACTGGCCGGTCCTGCTGATGCCGGTGCACATCGTGCTGCTGCAGCTTTTCATCGATCCGGCATGCTCGATCGTGTTCGAGTCCGAACCCGAATCGGCCGACAGCATGACCCGCCCACCGCGACCGGCGTCGGAGTCGCCGTTCGCCAGCGCCAATCTCTGGTACGCGGTGCTGCAGGGCGCGGGATTCGCCGGCATCTTGCTGCTGGGCTACGCCTTGTTGCTCGGCCGCGGCGGCGACCCCGCGCAAAGCCGCACGGCGGTATTCACCACCCTGGTGTTGGGCGTGTTTCTGCTGACCCTGGCCAATCGCAACCTGTCGCGCTCGCTACTCGCCAGTCTGAACGCCGGAAACCCCTGGCTGCCGCGCATGTTCGGCGGCGTGCTGGCGATGCTGGCAGTGGTGATCGGCGTTCCGTTTTTCCGCTCGCTCATGCAGCTCGCCGTACCGGATCTCACCCTGCTGGGGGCCTGTGCGGGGATGCTCGGCGTCGCCGTGGTCTGGTTGGAGGCCTTGCGCCGAACGGCACGCTACCTAAAGGTGCGCAGCCTGTCGGCGAGGTGAGCGGGCCGCGCACAAGCGGTAGCGATCGATCTTGTTCGATCCTCCTGCGCGTCGCGCATCATGCGCCGGGTCGCGCCGCGCCGAAGTCGCGGATCGTCTGCTCGCAGGTTGCGTACGCCTTGCATTCATCGTCGAGCACCGCGGCCAGGGCGGCACGCTCCGCTTCGTTCAAGGGGATGATTTCGGGCATGAACGTGCGTCCTCGCGACAATAAAACGGTTCCGGACCAGGGTGCAGATGGGCATGGGGCCCGGGTTCGGTGGTGTGCACGCTAACGGACGGTCCGTAGGTATGCCGCCCTTCCAGGACTGCTCGCCCGCGGGAGCGCGCCCGCGGGCGAGCGCCGGCCTACTTCTTCATGCATTCGATCATGAACTTCCAGCGCGCCTCCCGGCGCAGGTTCTTCGTGTTTGCCTCGTTGTAGCAGGCGTCGTGCTTCTGCGGATTCTTGACGGCGAGCTGGTTGAGCTCCCGGGCATAGGGATTGCCGGCAGCATACCGACCGCCGCCGTAGGGTGAATACGGCCCGGGACCGCCGCCCGGCCAGGCGCGCCCGTATCCCGCCTGGGCCTGCGCCAGCAATGGCAGGCTCACGGTCGCACCGAGCAGCGCAATCAATACAGTTTTTCCGAATGACATGGCAGGTTCTCCTTGGACTTGGCAGGGCCACCATTGACCCGTGAAAACACTATGCTTCCTGCAGGGGTAACCTTTGACGAGCATCAATAACGGACCACGATTTGCGTCCCGGCCCATACGGCCCGGCGCACCATGCTGCGACCTGCGTCGAAAGCTCCGCACGGTCGTCCGTCGGCCCCGTAACAGGGATGGGCCGAGGTGATTTCGTCATCGTCACGTCTGCTCCGGGCGCCGCGAACGCAGGCAGATCTGGCCGCCGCGGACCACGATCACCTCACCCTCGGTCAGTGCCTGCCACGGTT
Organism: Rhodanobacter sp.; assembly: GCA_035530315.1. GTDB lineage: Bacteria > Pseudomonadota > Gammaproteobacteria > Xanthomonadales > Rhodanobacteraceae > Rhodanobacter. Next base: position 10,568 of record DATKVA010000120.1, read on the forward strand.
CGTCACTGAGCGGCACGCTGGCCAGGATGATCAGTTGCTGGCCGTTGCCGGCGATGGACACGCCGCTTGTCTGCAATCCAGGTTCATCGCCGTGGCAGTGCCGGGCCAGATAACGCAGCCCCGGCGCCTCGATCCGGCCGGTCGCAGCCTGTGTTCGACGATCGCCGTGGGCGAACAGCGCATCGCCGTCCGAGTAGAGAAAATTAGCCGGCCCCAGTGTCCGTAGCCGTGCCGCAAACCGGGTGACACGTTCCATTCGCTGATCGATTGGCGGAATCTCTCCGGGGCGCTGCCAGAGCTCGGCCATCCCATCGAGCAAGGCGCAGAAGGCCTGCTCCGAATCGGTTTCGCCCACCGGATGAAAACGCCTCGGGATCGACTCAGGCACGTCCTGAATCGCGGGCAGCCAGCCGTTGTGCGCGAACAGGTGCATGCGGCCACCCAATTCGCGCATGAAAGGCTGCGTGTTGCGGTACACGCGCGCGCCCATCGTCGCGCGGCGCACATGGGCCATCACGATATGACTGCGCAGGTGATGATCACGGACGAAACGCACCCATTCGCTGTCGGCCGCCGCCTCGGCCTCCTTGATCAGGCGCACGTCCGCGCCCTCGTAGTACGCCACACCCCAGCCGTCCCGATGCGGCCCCGAGAAGCCGCCGTGTTCGGCCAGCTTCATCAGCGACAGGTTGACCGTGGTCATGCCGCTGCTCGATACGCCCAGCAGTTCACACATGGCCAGGATGCTCCGGACGATCGGCATCGGTGATCATCGCGGTTTCGGGCTCCGGCTCGGGATAGCGCCGCCTGAGCAGCAGATACAGCAGCACCGGCACGATCAGCAAGGTGAGGAAAGTGCCGGCGATGAGGCCGCCGATGGCCACCACCGCCAGTGGCGAGAGCCGCTCCAGGCCCACCGCCCACTCGAACGCCACCGGCACCATGCCCACGGCGGCGGCAGCGGCGGTCATCAGGATGGGCCGGGTGCGCAGATCGACCGCGCGCAGGATCGCCTGCTTCAGCGGCACGCCCTGCGTCAGCGCGTCCTGGGCGAAGTCCACCAGCAGAATGCCATTCTTCACCACGATGCCCATCAGCAGGATCAAGCCCATGAATGAAGGCATGCTGCTGTGCTTGTCGGCGAGCAGCATGGCCCAGGCCGCGCCGATCACCGCCAGCGGCAGGGTCGCCAGAATGGCGACGGGCGTAACGAACGAGCGGAAGGTGATCACCAGCACCACCGCCAGCAGCACGATGCCCAGCGCCAGCGACTGGACCAGGCGGGTGAACGAGGCATTCATCTCCTTCATCTCGCCCTCGTTGCTCAGCGTGTAGCCGCGTGGCAGCTGCAGGCCTTTCAGTGCTTCGGTCACATGCGCATCGAGTGCGGTCACTGCGATGTCGCGCCGGTAGCCGAGCACATCGATCGTGCGCTCCAGGTTCTGGTGGGTGAAGGTGGTCGGTGCATACACCGTCCGTACCGCCGCCACTTGCGCCAGCGGTACTGTGATGCCGTTCGGCGCGGACACGTCGAGCGCCGCGATCGCGGTCGCACTTGAACGTTCGCCTGCACGCAGGCGCACCCAGACCGGGATGCCGTTCTCGCCGGCCACCCGCAGGCTGCCGCCGGGAATGCCGTTGACCTGCGCCGCGACCTGCCGGGCGATCGCACCTGGCGTCAGTCCGTAACTCGAAGCCTTGGCCGCGTCCACGTCGAGCTGCAGGCGCTTGGCATCGCCCTGCCAGCTGCGCTCGATACCGGTCAGACCGCCGACCTTGCGCAGGCGCCACTCCACCTCGCCGGCGAGCCGATCGAGCACATGCCAGTCCGGGCCGCTGATCATCAGATCCAGCGTGCCGCGAATCGACGACAGCGGCGTGGCGCCATAAACCACCGCGTTGGCATCGATCAGGCCCGGGATGGCGCGCACGCGGCGTTCGATCTCGTGGTTGAGCTGGATGATGGATTCACTGCGATGGAAACGGTCGACCAGATTGACCGTGGTCATGCCCTGTTGATAGGTTCGCGCGGCGCCGAAGGATTTGTCCTGCGGCTCGGCCCCCACCACGGTGGAGGTAGAGAGCAGCCAGGCAGGCTTGACCGCGTCATGGATCGCCGCGTCGACCGCCGCGGCAATGCGCTGCATGCCGGCGGCATCGGTGTCCGGCTGGGCCTCGAAGCTCACCTGGGTGATCCCCGAATCCATCAGCGGCATCAGCTCGCGCCCCACCACCGGCATCTGCCGCAGCGAGGCCAGCGTAAGCATCAGGGCAACCAACAGCACGCGCCTGGGGTGTTCCAGCGCCCAGCCGACCAGGCTGGCGTAAAAGCGCTTCAGCGGCGCAATCACATAGCGATCGAAATAGCCCAGCGGCTTGCGCAGCGGGTCGCGCGCGCCGGGCTTGAGCACCCAGGGCGTGAGCAGCGGAATGATCGTGACCGCGACGATGAACGAGGCGCCCAGCGCCACCATCAGCGACACCGACAGCGGCCGCAATACGGTCTGCACGAAGCCGCCGATGAACACGATCGGCAGCAGCACCACGGCGTTGGCGAGGGTGCCGGAGAGCACCGCCAGCATCACCTCCTGGGTGCCGTTGGCGGCCACCTCCATGCCGGATTCGCCATGCTCGCGCATGCGCCGCTCGATGTTCTCGATCACCACGATGGCGTCATCGGCCAGCAGGCCCACGGCAATGATCACCGCGGTGAGCGTGATCATGTCGAACTCATAGCCGATCAGCTTCATCACCAGAAAGGTGAGCAGGTAGGTGAACGGCAGCGACAACGCGGTGATGAAAGCCGCACGGGTGTCGGCCAGGAACAGCAGGATCACCAGCACGGTCATGACCAGCGCGTCACGCAGCGCCGCCAGCATGTTGTTCACGGTCAGGTCGATCAGGCGCAGCTGGCCGTCGGCCTGGACGATGTCCAGCATCGGGAATTGCGCGCGAACCGCCGGAAGCGCCGCCTCGATGTTGCGCGCGGTGGCGGCGGCGTGGCCGCTCTCGCCGCGCAGCAGCGAAACGGCAATCGCGGCATGGTCGTTGCCGCGGTAAAGCGAGGTGGGGTCGGCGTCGCCCCAGCCTACCGTGCCCAGGTCGCCCACGCGCACGAGGCCGCCGCCGGGCACCGGCACCTGGATCGCAGCAAGCTGCTGCGGGTTGTGGGCGAGACTGTTCAGGGTGAGCAGGAAACGGAAGCCGTCGCGATGCACCAGCCCTTCGGGCGCGGTCACGTTGCTCGCCGCCAGCGCGCTCGCCACGGCTCCCACGCCCAGATGATGGCTGGCCAATGCACTGCGATCCAGATCGACCTGTGCCTGGCGTTGATGGGCGCCGAACACTTCCACCTCGGACACGCCGGGGATGCGCAGCAGGCGGTCGCGCAGCTGGTTCTCGGCAATACGCCGGGTGTCGGCCAGACCCAGCCCGGAATCCCTGGCCGGCGTCAGCGCCAGCACCGTGACCGGCTGCGCGGCATTGGTGATGCGGAAGATCACCGGCGCGCGCGCGCCCGGTGGCAAGTTGGCCTCGACGCGCTTGAGCTCGGTCAGCACCTTGGTGGCGGCGATGTCGATCTCGTTGCCGTACTCGAACTCCACCGTCACCGCCGACACCTGGTCGCGCGACACCGAGGTGACCCGGCGCACGCCGTCGATCGCCGAGAGCTGGGTCTCGATCGGGTGGGTGACATCCTGCTCGACGTCGCTGGCCTCGGCGCCGGGCCACTGCGTGACCACGCTGATCATCGGCCGGTTGGAGTCGGGGAACAGGTTCATCGGGATGGTGAAATAGGCGGCGATACCTGCCACCACCACCAGCATCGCCAACGCCACGATGGTGTGCGAGCGCCCCAGCAGGCGTTGCATGAAGATCATTGCCCGGCTCCGACGCTGGCGGCGGTCACGGCGCTATCGCCGTCGGCCAGCTGCGCCAGCACGGCGGTCTGGCCAACCACCACCTGCTCGCCCGCCTGCAGCGCGCCGCGCACGGCGGCACGGGAGCTGCCTTCCTGCACCACCTGCACCGGCACCCGGCGCAACCGGCCGGGCGCCCCCGGCGTGGCCCCCGGCGTGAACACCACCACGCGCGCCCCGCTGCCGCTGCCCACGAGTGCGGCTGTTGGCACAGTGAGGCTGCTGGTGCCGCTGGCGGCATGCACGGTGGCCATCACCAGGCTGCCGCTGGGCAACCCGAACGGCGCTTCGCCGGCGTCGGCTTCCGCGCTGCCGAGGCCCGCCGCGTTGACAGCGGGCGCGACGCGGCTGATCGGCAGGCTGATTCGCACCGAACCCTGTTGCAGTTCCAGCCGGTCGCCCACGTGCACCTGGGCCAGCTGCCTGGCCGGCAGACTTACCCGCACCACGGCACCCTTGCCGGCGGTCAGCCGATAGACCGGCCTGCCCGGCCCTGCCGTATCGCCCACCTCGACCAGACGCTCGGCCACCACCGCGTCCCGGGGCGCGCGCATCTCGGCATAACCCCGTTGCACGCGCAGCGCGGCAATCTGTTCGGCGAGCGACTGCGCCTTGGCGCTGGCACCGTCAGCCGCGGTGCGCGCCTGGTCGGCCTGTGCCTGGCTCACGCCGCCTTCGGCCAGCAGCGCGTCGATACGCTGCAGTTGCTTGCCGGCGTAATCGGCGTCGGCCAGCGCAGCGGTGCGCTGCTGAACCAGGGCCGCGAGATTGCTCGAAATCGTGCGCGCATCGATGCGCAGCAGCAGTTCGCCGCGCTTGACCGCCACCCCCGCACGCGGCCCGGTCGCCAGCACCGTACCCGCGATCTGGGGCGACAGTACGATGCTCTGCGGCGCCTCGACCACGGCCGCAGACTGGATGCCGCCCGCGACGCTGCCACGTTCCACACGGGCGGTCTCAAGCGCCCACGGTGCACGTTCGGCCATCGGGCTGTCGTCGGATTGATGCAGACGATGAAAATGCAGCGCCACCGCACCGGCGACGATCACCAGCGCAGGAATCAGCAGCAGCCAGCGGCGTTTGTGCGAAGAGGAAGAAGCCATGCTCAGTTTCCTTGCGCGGCGGAAGATTCTCGGGAAGTCTCGCCGAGGGCCAGTGGCGCCTCGCCGTAGGTGTAGCGCAGGGCGTCATCCGCCTCCCACCAGGCGGCCAGCGCATTGGCAGCGCTGGCGCGCGCCTGCGCCAGCGCTGCCTCGGCGTCGATCAGCTCCGTGGCCGAGCCGAGGCCGAGCTTGAAGCGGTCACGCTCGATGCGCGCACTTTCATCGGCCGCCGCCAGTCCGGCGGTAGCGGCGAGGTATGCCCTGGACTGGGCGCGCCACGCGGCAGCGGCGCCCGCGCTGGCGGCAGTGAGGTTGAGCTGGGCCTGCCGCGAACGATCCATCGCCTGCTCGCGGGAGGCGCGGGCCACGGAGATTGCCGCGCGCTGCGCACCGCCGGACCACAGATTGAGCTTGAGCACCAGCATGACCTGCCAGGTATCCACCGCACGCCGGTCGAACTGGATGGCGTTGTGGTCCCAGCCGCCGGTGAGCGCCAGCTGCGGCCATTGCGCGCGGCGGGCCGCCTGCTCGCGCGCGGCCGCCGCATCGGTAGCGCTCCGGGCCGCCGCGAGCAGCGGTGCCCGATCCGGATTGCCATCGGGAAACCGCGCGGGCTCGACCGGCGACGGCTTGATCCCAGCGCTGAATGTCGGCAGGTCCATCAGTGCGGCCAACTGGGCGCGCAGATGCTGCTCCTGGCCTTCCACGCCGGCCAGCTGACCTTGCACGGCCGCTTCGGCAGCCAGTACCCGCAACAGGTCGACCCGCGCGATCGACCCGACTTTCAGGCCCTTGCGAGCCACCGCAAGGCTGCTGGCCAAGGCGCGCTGCTGCGCCTCCAGCGCGCTGCGCTGTCCGGTCACCGCCTGCAGGTTGCGGTACAGCGCGGCGCCATCGAGGATGGTCTGCAGGCGCTGGTCTTCGGCGTTCCACATCGCCCGGCGGGCATTAGCTCGCGCCGCCTGCACGCTGGCCAGGATCTGGCCGCTGATGTCGATCGGCAGCTGCGCCTCGACGCCGTAGCCGAACTGGTTGCGCGAGAACGGATACAGCGCCACGTTGGGCGGTTCGGTAATCGGCCGGACCAGGCGCGGATCGTTGTAATGCATGCTGCGCGCGTAGGTATCGACCTTGCCGAACCAGGCGGCGCGCGTCGCGCGCTCCTGCGCTCCGGCGGCGCGCTGGCCGGCCTGGGCCGCGTGGATGGTCGGTGACTGCGTCGCAATGCGCTGCAACACGCCGGCCAGGTCGGCCGGCTGCTCGGCCGCCGTCGCGGGCAGGCTGGCCGCCAGCAACAAGGTCAGCAGCACATGGCGCAGGGCCATGCGCGGGCCGGCGCTCGATGCCCGGACAAGCATCACGCGCTCCCTTTCCGGATCATGGCCATTACACCCCCGCACCGCCGCAGCACGATCCCGACACCGGCTTGCCGCCGCCCTCGGCGGCGGTGTTCGACCCACAGCAGCCCTCGCTGACCGTGCTGTTCGGCGTGCAGCATCCGGTAGCGGCAGCCGGTGCGATGCCGGATGCCATGCCGCCCTTCACCGGAAAACCCTTGCGCAGCCACTTGGCCAGCCCGTCCTTCATGTTGGCGACCCGAGCGTAGCCCTGATAGATCAAGTAGTACGCGGCCTTCAGACTGCGCTGTCCGCCGGCGCAGACCAGGATCAGTTCGCGCTCGCGCGGCAGCTCGGCAAAACGCTGCTCGAACTCGCTCAGCGGGATATTGACGATGCCCGGCACGTCGAAAGCCAGTTCGGCCACTTCGCTGCGCTCGCGCACGTCGACCAACAGGGCGCCTTCTTCAGTGGCCTTGCGCAGTGTCAGCACGGGGCAGATCTGCTGCGGATCGGCCAGCGCAGCGGGTTCGTTAGAATGATTCATGTCAATGTCTTCCTCGGTCAGGCAGTGAGCCAGCGTTCGATCTGTGCCCGGGTCGGTACGCCGCCGACATGCACGACCGTGCCGTTGATCACCACGCCAGGCGTGCTTATCACGCCGTACTTCATGATCGAGGGGAGGTCCTCGACCTTCTCCACCGCAGCCTGGATGCCCTTGGCCGCCAATACGGTTTCGAGGAGTTTCTGGGTTGCCTTGCAGTTGGCACAGCCGGTGCCGAGTACCTTGATGCTGGTCATGCTGGAATCCTCGAGGGACAGGGAAGGAGCGAACTCGCGTGCTTCACATCGCGAGGTTGAACACGTAGCCGACAAAAATGATGCCCACCGTCACCACGCCGGCGAACAAGGCGATCAGTCTGGGTTTCATGACCTTCTTCAAAATCATGAATTCGGGGAAGGACAGCGCCGTCACGGCCATCATGAAAGCCAGCGTGGTGCCCAGCGCGGCGCCCTTGCCCAGCAGCGCCTGCACGATCGGGATGATGCCGGCCGCGTTGGAATACATCGGCACGCCGATCAGTACCGCCAGCGGCACCGACCACCAGTTGCCCTTGCCCATCAGGTGGGCCATGAAGTCCTGCGGCACGTAGCCATGGATCCAGGCGCCGACGCCCACGCCAGCGACGATGTAGGGGGCCACCTTGAGCACGATCTCGCGTACATGCCGCCAGCCTTGGGCGAAGCGCGCATCCCACGTCAGGCGGCCTTCGGCGTTGCTTGCCGCCGGGATGTCGAACACCCAGGGCTCCACGAGATTCACCGGATTCATGCGCCCGATCGCCAATCCGGCAGCAAAGGCCACCGCCAGGCCGAGGCCGAGATAGAGCAGCGCGATCTTCCAGCCGAACATGCCCAGCAGCAGCGCCAGCGCCACCTCGTTGACCATCGGCGCGGCCACCAGGAACGAGAAGGTCACGCCCAGCGGCACGCCGGCGGTGAGAAAGCCGATGAACAGCGGTACCGCCGAACACGAACAGAACGGGGTGACGATGCCCAGGCTCGCCGCCATGGCATTGCCTACACCCTGGCGCCGACCGGTGAGGATGGCACGCGTCTTCTCCGGCGTGAAGAAGGTCTGGATCACCCCCACCACGAACACGATGAGTGCCAGCAGCATGAGCACCTTAGGTACCTCGAAGGCAAAGAAGCTCACCGCCCCCCACAGGTGCGTACCGGCCGCAATCGGCAGCTGCCGCATGAAGGCATCCGTGGCCGGTTGCAGCTCGCTGTAGAGCGCTACCCAGGCAATCACGAACAGCACCGGCGCGAGCCATGCGCGCCAAGCCGCCGACTCAGCCGGGACGGGGATTGAAAGAACGTGATCGCGCCAATTCATGAAGGCCTCGAGACAAGAACGGAATGTTCTATGCAAGAAGACGAACTCGACGGCAAAAGGATGCACTTGACGCTTGCCGCGCCGGTTGACCTGCATCAACCGGATCGCCGGATGGTTGCCTGGGAGCCTGTCGGACCGTTGGTGGTCGAGGCGAGAATTCCGCTGTGCGTGGACTGCACTCGACGCTTCGCCGGCCCATAGTGGTTCCATGGGTCACGAAGCGGCAGATAGTGGATCGCGCGGCCAGGTTCGCAGCCCGACCAACCAACGACCCGACAGGGTCTCAGGTCAGTCGCGTGGCACGTGACAGCAAACCCGACCGGTATCGTCGAAATGTACCTGGCAGTTGCGCGCCAGCGCATCACGCAGACGCTTGCGTGCCCGCAGCAGGCGGGATTTCGTGGCAGCGAGACTCAGCGCATGGGTCCGGGCGAACACCTGCTGCCTGACGCCCTGCAGATCGCATTGTTCGATGATCTGGCGATCCGCGGCAGCCATCTCGGAGAGATTGCGCAACAGGCAGGCATCGAGCTCATCCACCGGCTCGCGCTCATCGTCCTGCGGCACCGCAAGCTGATCCGGCAGTTCGACATGTGCCTTGGCGAGCCTTGTGCGGTCGATCAAGGCATGGCGGGCGACCTGGAACAGCCAGGCGCGCGGATTGCCGATTTCACAGAAGCCCGCGCCCTGACGCAGCGACTTCAGAAAAGTCTCCTGCAGCAGATCCTCGGCGCTGTCCACATCGCCCAGGCGATGAATGAGATAGCCCCGAAGCTCTGCTTCGTGGGCACGCCATGCCCCGAGGATGCAGTCAAACGACATCGGTGCGTACCTCCCTCGACGATGCGCGTGAAAGGATGCCGCGGGAGCTCATCCCGGCACGGCGGCGCTATCGTGCAGCAGCTTGCCGGCAGCGTCGCGCACTGTGACGTCCACCACGACGCCGGTGCGCACACTTTCGGTGACCACGCAGAAATTCTCGAATTGCTGCAAGAGGCGCTCGACCTGATTGTAGTCGGCGGCTGTATCCGGGAGTTCGATTGCCACACCGATATGGGCCACGCGCAAACGCCCCCGTTCATTGCGCTCCAGCCGTGCGCGCGCCCGGGTCACGATCGTGCCCGGCGTGTTCTTGTACTTGCGCAGCGAGAACAGCAGGCTGGCGCTGAGGCAGTTGGCTACCGCGGCGACCAGCATGCGCGCCGGATTGGGCCCGCTGTCGCCTCCCAGCGGGGCCGTCTCATCGGTGAGCAACGCCGGTATCTGCGTGTCATCGAACACGATGCGGAACACGTAGTCCGCTTCCTGGGTCAGGGTCAGGGTGAATTCCTGGATTTCGCTCATCGCAAACCTCCTTGACCATCACGGTCTCAATCCCATGCCGGCTCGGGATGGTCCGCCGGGGTTGCGACGGAATTGCCGCGACCCTGCTGGCGATGCAACCGGCTGTAGTACAGCAGCGGGATCACCAGCAGCGTCAGCACCGTGGAGACCAGCACGCCGAACACCAGCGACACCGCCAGGCCCTGGAAGATCGGGTCGCCAAGAATGAAGAACGCACCCAGCATGGCCGCCAGCGCGGTCAGGATGATCGGCTTGGCGCGCACCGCGCCCGCCTCGATCACAGCCTCTTCCAGCGCCAGCCCTGCCGCCAGCGAATGGTTGATGAAATCCACCAGCAGGATCGAGTTGCGCACGATGATGCCGGCCAGCGCGATCATGCCGATCATCGAGGTGGCGGTGAACTGCGCGCCCAGCAGCCAGTGCCCGGGCATCACGCCGATCACGGTCAGCGGAATCGGCGCCATGATGATCAACGGCACCACGTAACTCTTGAACTGGCCGACCACCAGCAGGTAGATCAGCACCAGCCCGATCGAATAGGCGATGCCCATGTCGCGGAAGGTTTCATAGGTGATCTCCCACTCGCCGCTCCAGCGGACCGAGTAGCGCGAGTCGCCGGTCGGCGGCGCGATGAAATGCTGCGTTACCTGGTGGCCGTCGATGCCCGTCCGGCCGATCTTGCCGACCAGCCGGAACATGCCGTAGACCGGGCTGTCCTCGCTGCCGGCATCGTCGCCGGTGACGAAGGTGTAGGGCAGCAGATCCTTGTGATAGATCGCATCGGCCCAGGGCTTGTCGACCACCTTGACCACCTCGGAGATCGGCACCAGCTGACCCGAGCGCGAGCGCACGCGCAGGCTGAGGATCGAATCCATCGAGGCCAGTGCCGCCGGCGGCAACCGCAGCACGAGCGGCACCGCATACTTGGCGTTTTCATCGGCGAGATAGCTGGCCGGGTCGCCACCCAGGCCGGCGCTCAGTGCAGCGACGATCTCGCCCTGGCTCACCCCCAGGACGGCCGCGCGCTTGCGGTCGATCACGACCTGCCGGCGCGTGGCACGCGGGTTCTCGACACTAAGGTTGACGTCGACGATGCCCGGTGTCCGCTCGAACGTTCGCTCCAGCGACAACGCCATCGTGCGTTGCTCCTTATAGTCGGGGCCGTAGATCTCGGCCACGATCGGCGCCATCACCGGCGGTCCGGGCGGCACTTCGGCCACCACCAGATGGGCGTGGAAGCGCTTCGCCACCGCAGCCAGGGCCGGGCGCACCGCCATCGCGATCTGGTGGCTCTGCCGCGAGCGCTCGTTCTTGTCGATCAGGTTGACCTGGATGTCGCCCTGATACGGCTGGTTGCGCAGATAGTACTGACGCACCAGGCCGTTGAAGTTCATCGGCGCCGACGTGCCGGCATAGGTCTGGTAGTCCTTGACTTCGGGCACCGTGTTCAGCACTTCGGTCATGTCGAGCAGGGCACGGTTGGTCTGCTCCAGGGTCGAACCCTCGGGCATGTTCAACACCACCTGGAACTCGGACTTGTTGTCGAACGGCAGCATCTTCAGGATCACCGCCTTCACCCCGACCAGCCCCACCGCCAGCAGCACCAGCAGTCCCATGCCGAGGAACAGCCAGCGCCGCTTGCGCGGGGCCTTCGAGCCGCGCAGGAACGGATTCATCAGACGGGTGAACAGGCGCTGCAGGAAACGGTCGATCTTCGACTCTTCGATCGCCCGTCCATGGGCCGCTTCGCCCTTCGGGTGATCCAGCTGACGATGCAGCAGCCGGTAGGCCAGCCACGGCGTGACGATGAACGCCACGGCCAGCGAGATCAGCATGCCGGCCGAGGCGTTGATCGGGATCGGTCGCATGTACGGCCCCATCAGGCCGCCGACGAAGGCCATCGGCAACAGCGCCGCGATCACCGTGAAGGTGGCCAGGATGGTCGGCCCGCCCACTTCGTCCACCGCAGCCGGAATGGCCTCGAGCAGACCCTTGTCGCCGCGCGCCATGTGGCGATGGATGTTTTCCACCACCACGATGGCATCGTCCACCAGGATGCCGATCGAAAAGATCAGCGCGAACAGCGAGACCCGGTTGATGGTGAAGCCGATCGCCCACGATGCGAACAGGGTGATGGCCAGCGTCACCACCACCGCGGTACCGACCACTACGGCCTCGCGCCAACCCAGCGCGAACAGCACCAGCAGCACCACGGCCAGCGCGGCCAGCCCCAGATGCAGCATCAGCTCGTCGGCCTTGTCGTTCGCCGTGCGTCCGTAGTCGCGGGTCACGCTGGCATGCACACCGGCAGGAATATCCACATCGCGCAGCTCGGCCAGCCGGGCACGCACCAGCGTGGCGATATCGTGAGCGTTGGTACCGGCCTTCTTGGCGATCGCCAGCGTCACGGCCGGCGCCATGCCGGCGAGTGGACCGATGCGGCCGGCTGGCGTGCCGTACGAGGCCATGCGCGTCGGGTAGTCCGCACCGGAAACGACATCGCTGACGTCCGCCAGATGGACGGGCCGCCCACCCGCCAGGCCAATGACCAGTTGCGAGACCTCCCCGGCATTCATCAGCAGCGTGCCTGCCCTGACCGGCAGGTCGCGGTTGCCGCCGATCTCATCGCCCACGTCGGCGGCAACGTTGGCGGACTTCAGCGCCTGCGCGAGATCGCCCACGGTGAGGTGGTAGCTGGCCAGTTTGCCCGGATCGATCCTGATCATCACCGCCCGATCCGGCGCGCCGATGGTGTAGACGTCGCGGGTGCCCGGAATGCGCTTGAGGTCGGTCTCCAGCGTGTGTGCCACCTTGGCCAGCTGCAAGGCGCCGATATCGGCACGATCGGACCACAGCGTGACGGCCATCATCGGCACGTCGTCGATGCCGTAGGGTTTCACCAGCGGCTGGCCCAGTCCCAGCCCGGGTGGCGCCCAGTCGGCGTTGGAGTAGATCTTGTTGTAGAGGCTGACCAGCGCCTGCTGGCGCGGCACGCCCACTTTGAATTGCACCGTGATCACCGCCATGCCCGGCCGGCTCACCGAATAGACGTGCTTGATGCCGCCGATCTCCGACAGCTTCTGCTCCAGCGGAAAAGCCACCAGGTTCTCGACGCTGTTCACGCTGGCGCCGGGATACGGCACCATCACGTTGGCCATCGTCACCTCGATCTGCGGATCCTCCTCCTTCGGCGTGATGATCGTCGCGGCGATGCCCAGCAGCAGTCCCGCCAGCGCGAGCAGCGGCGTGATCTGCGAGGTCTGGAACGCACGCGCGATGCGCCCGGAGATGCCCAGCTTGGGTAGCTCAGTCATGCGTCGACGCACCGGCGGCATGCTGCTCGTCGAGATACTTCAGCGCCGCCACCGGATCGGTGGCAATGCGCTCGCCGTCACCGAGCCCGGCCAGCACCTCCACCTGACCGCCGTAACGGTGACCCGTGCGCAGCTGACGCAGCATCACACCGTGCTGGCCCAGTACGTAAACGCCCAGGATCTCCCCACGCTGCACCAGTGCCGATGCCGGCACCAGCAGGCGCTGCGTCTGGCCGGTGGCGAAGGCCACCTTGACCGTCATGCCCGGATAGAGTCCGGTCTTGTCGCCCGGCAATTGCAGCCGCACGTCGAAGGTATGCGTGGCCGGATCGGCATAGGGAAACACGCTGACCTCGCTGGCCGGGATGCGCCGGCCGCCGCCATCGCCGGGCAGTATGTCGGCGGCGTGGAAGCGCCGAATCGCCTCGATCGCACTCTGCGGCACCTGCACGTTGACGCGAAGCTGATCCAGCGATTCCATCGCGATCAGCGGCTGTGGCGACGGTGGCCCCGCCTGCACCGCCTGTCCCACATGCACGAAACGGTGCGTGATGACCCCCGCGTACGGCGCACGCAGTACCGTGTAATCCACCTGCTGGCCGGCCTGCTCGCGCTGGGCCCGGGCCGACTGCAGTGCCGCCAGCGCGGCGTCGCGCCGGGCACGCTGCTGATCGAGTTGCGCGGTAGCCACGTAACCCTTCGCATAGATTGCGGCAAAACGCCGATATGAGGCGAGCGCTTCGTCGTAGGTCGCCTGCGCCGAGGCGATTTGCGCCTGCGCGGCGTTGCGTGCCGACTTCTGCTCGACATCGGTGAAACGCACCAGCACCGCGCCCGCAGGCACGAGATCGTTGACGTCGTAGGGCAGCTCGAGCACGCGGGCGTTGGTCTGGGCCGCCAGCGTGACCTGGTTTACCGCCTCGACCACGCCATCCCAGACCTGCTCGCGCCGCGCCTGTTCGGCATGCACGACCAGCGAGGCCAGCGCGGGCGCCGCAGCCCTGGTTTCTGCAGGTGGTTTCCTGCCGCTGCAGGCCACCAGTGCGGCGACGGCAAGTGGCCACACGAGACAACGCAAGCCGATCTTCATGGCGGGAGGGTAGCTCACGGCAATACTCAGCGGGACGGAAAAGCGCAGCCGGACTTCAGGCCCAGCTTGCGCAGCAACATGGCCAGCGGACAGAAGCCGGTGAACGCCGACTGCAGCAGGTTGGCGCCGACGAACAGGGTCAGCAGCAGCCACCACGGCGACACGAAGTGTCCCAGGGCAAGACTGAGCAGGATCATGGTGCCGGCAAAGGCGAGTACGGTGCGTTCGATGTTCATGGGACGATCACCTCGGGTTGATGGATTTTGATTGATGGAATTCATTTACTGCTGCCGGCACCGGGTTTGATCCGCATGATGCCCAGCGCCTTCATCACGTACTTCTCGTACACGGGTTCGGTGTTGCCCGTGCGCATCTTGCGCAGGAAGTACTTCTCGAATGCCACCTTGGCCAGATGGACCCATTTGCCCTCCCTGGCCCAGGTGACATTGCGCGGAGGAATCTGCGGAAGAGCCACGAACGCGGCACCGCCATCGCCCATGTCGGCCAGGCAAATAGCGTTCCAGGTTGCTTCGTGGGTAGCCGGCAGGCCCTCGATCTCGGCCTTGATGTTGGCGGTGATCGCGGTGACCATCGATTCGATCATGAAGCCCGTCTTCGGCGCCCCGGTGGGCACCGGCGTGACCTCCACCGGCGGGATCGCCACGCACACCCCGGCGGAGAAGATGTCGGGAAACGCCGGATTGCGCTGGTGCTTGTCGATCAGCACGAAGCCCCGGGGATTGACCAGCCCCTCGATGCCGCGCAATGCCTCGACCCCGGTGAAAGCCGGCAACACCATCGAATAGGCGAACGGCAGGATGTGCTGCTCGATCGGCTGCCCGCGCGCGTCGTGTTCGGTGACATGCATCTGATCGGACTCGACCTTGTCGATCCGCGCGCTGGTGATCCAGCGGATATGCCGGTGACGCAACTGCCTCTCCAGCAATCCCTTGGAATCGCCGACCCCGCCCAGGCCCATGTGGCCGACGTACGGTTCGCTGGTGACGAAGGTCATCGGCACCCGATCGCGCAGCTTGCGCCGGCGCAGGTCGGTATCGAGGATCATGGCGAACTCGTAGGCCGGTCCGAAGCAACTCGCACCCTGGGCAGCGCCGATCACGACCGGGCCGGGATTGTTCAGGAAATCCTGGTACGCCTGCCACGACTGCGTGGCATGGGCCGTCGTGCACACCGACTGCGTGTAGCCGCCATGGGGGCCCAAGCCCGGGATTTCGTCGAACGCCAGCCGCGGGCCGGTGGTGATGACGAGGTAGTCATAGGCCAGTTCCCGCCCATCCTTCAGCAGCACCTGCTTTTCCCGTGGACGAACCGCGCTGGCCGGCGAGTCGATGAAATCGATACCACGTCGCCTCAGCGCCGACGCGGCGTCGATCAACACGTCCGCCGGCTTGCGCCAACCGATCGCGACCCAGGGATTCGAGGGCGTGAACGAGAACTGGTCTCCGTCGCCCACCATGGTGACGCGATGCGCGGCGCCCAACGCGGCCCTGATCTCGTACGCGGCACTCATGCCGCCCATACCTGCTCCGATGACGACGATATGAGACATGACACTGACTCCCTGGGTACCCAAAGTGAAAACAGCGTGCGCTATCCAGTCCCTGGACACATTGAGCGAGATCAACGATGGATCGAATATGTCCAGTATATATTAGATGATTCTAAATTAGAAATGATGCATAATGTCGGCATTACGACCCCGGATTCTGGAGCCTCCATGAAGACACCCCCGAGAACGGCACAGCAACTGGTCGACGCCGCACGCCGCGGCATCGAGGAGATTTCGGCTGACGAAATGCAGCGCCGCCTGGCCATGGGCGCGGTGTTGATCGACGTGCGCGAACCGGCCGAGTTTGCCGATGGCCATATCGCCGGTGCGGCGAACATCCCGCGTGGCGTGCTTGAATTCCAGGTGCAGGCGCATCCGGCAATGAACTGCACCACTGCGCCGGAACTCGCCTTGCACGATCGTCCGGTGATCGTCTACTGTCGTACGGCTGGTCGTGCAGCCCTGGCCGCGGAAAGCCTTGTTCGCATGGGCTTCAGCGCCGTCGCCTCGCTTGCTGGCGGCATCCTCGGCTGGCAGCAGGAAGGCCGCTTACTCACTACCGGAGCTTGAAGCCATGCCTCGCCACGCTGGCGCCGCGCCGCATGAGACTGTGCAGGAGCTCGACCTGGCGGCGATGCGCGAGCGGGCCGATCAGGCGGCAGGGTTGCTGAAGGCGCTTGCCAACGGGCAGCGTCTGCGCATCCTGTGCCTGCTCGTGGCAGGCGAACAGTCCGTCGGCGAAATCCACGAATCGCTGAATCTGAGCCAATCGGCCCTGTCGCAACACCTGGCCAGGCTGCGCGACGAAGGTCTGGTCACCACCCGGCGTGAGGCGCAGACGATCTATTACACGCTCGCCGATGACCCCGCCCGGCAGATCATCACCACCCTGCATTCGATCTACTGCAGCTAGTGTAGTGTTTCACGCTTGGCGGCCCTTTCAGGGCCTGCCTCAGGTGCCAGGGCAAGGCGCAGTGCGCCGTCAAGGGTGGTTCCCTTGACAAGCGCTGCAACGCGGCCATGGCGCCTGAGGCAGGCTCTGAAAGGGCCGCCAAGCGTGAAACACCACACTAGCCACCGGGTGCTCGCCGTGCACGGCCATTTCATGTCGTCCGGTTTACCCTGATCCAAGGGAGGATCAGTCAGCTGAATGACTGACCACAAAACGACTCCAGTACGACATAGGGAAGTTCCGATGGATTCAGGCGCCGTCATTCTCGACCTCAACCAGCTCCGCCGCAGTTGCGCTTCCTGCGCATTGCATGAGTTGTGCCTTCCGGCGGGCATCTACGGGAACGACCTCAAGCAGCTCGATGCAGTGATCCGGGACAAGCGTACGCTCGAACGCGGGAGCGCGCTGTACCGGGACGGCGACGCGTTCAAGGCGCTCTATGTCGTGCGCTCGGGCTCGCTCAAGACCTTCCTGCAGAACGAGGCCGGCGACCTGCAGATACTCGCCTTCCACCTGCCCGGCGAGATCCTGGGGTTCGACGCGCTGGCCTCGAACCAGCACGTCAGCCAGGCCGAAGCGCTCGAACACTCCAGCATCTGCGAACTGCCGTATGCACGCCTGATGCAGGTGAGCAACGATGTACCGGCCCTGCATCGACAGCTGATGCGGGTGATCAGCCGCGAAATGGTCGCGGAGCACCGGCACCTGGTGATGATGGGCAGGCAGCCCGCGCAGGAACGGCTGGCGATCTTCCTGCAGAATCTGGTGGATCGATACGCCCACCTGAGTCGCGACGACATAGCGCTCACGCTGTCCATGTCGCGTTACGACATTGCCAATTATCTCGGCCTGGTGGTCGAGACGGTCAGCCGGCTGTTTACCCGCATGCAGGAAACTGGCGTGCTCGAAGTGAATCGCAAGTCGGTCCGCATCCTGCGGCCCGACCTGCTTGCCGAGCTTTGCAACACGCAGCATCCGGCCCACCTGAAGAGACACGATCACGACTGATCCAGGCGGGACGCGACACCGCTGGCAGGCCCGCGCCGCCTTCGTCCTGTGCATGGCGATCGCATCCAGTTGACCGAAATCAACTGCTGCGCTCCCCGCCGAGCGTACAAATAAATCGGGCAAGGAGTCCTGCCGCGCACCGGCTCGCCGGTCGGACAGCAGCCTTCTGGCCCATTCGCCTGCGGAGACAGTGCCATGCCTGACACCAACCTTCATCCGACGGTCGACAGCGGAACCGTCGCCGCTCCCTTCGGTGCGCTGGAGGGAACCCACTGGATCGAGTCCCTGCGCGACGGCACCAAGGTGCTCATCCGCCCGCTCGGTCCGGAGGATCGGGAACGTGAGGAGAACTTCATCAAGCGCCTCTCGCCGGATGCGCGCCGCTTGCGCTTCCTGGGCACTTTCAAGCAGGCGAGCCCGGCGCTGATCGATCAGCTGATGGATGTCGACTACCAGCACCAGATGGCCTTCGTGGCCTTGGCGCATGATGGTGGCCAGTTGCGCGAAGTCGGCGTAAGCCGCTACAGCGAAGCCGGCAACGACAAGCGCTGCGAGTGTGCGGTGGCGGTCGCCGATGAATGGCAACATCGCGGACTGGGGGTCCTGCTGATGCGGCACCTGATCGCGATCGCGCGCAAGAATGGATACAAGCAGATGTTCTCGATCGACGCCGCCGAAAACGAACCGATGCGCACGCTGGGCGAGTATCTGGGTTTCCAGCGCCGGATCGATCCGGACGACGCCGCCCAGGTCATCCACACGCTTGACCTGTGACCTCTGCGCCCCCTCCCAAGCCAGGCCTGTTTCCGCCAGGCACGTTCCCGAGGCCATCCCTGGCGGGCAGCCAGCTACGCCGGCTAGGCATCGACACGGGTACCGAGCACGTGGTCTATCTGCGACGGGATTCGCCGATCTGCCGCAGCGAGGGATTCGGCCCGCATTCGCGCCTTGAATTGCGCGCGGGCAGCCGCTGCATGCTGGCCACGCTGAACATCGTGCATGCCGAGCTGCTGGGCGTGGATGAAGTCGGCCTGTCCGAATCGGCCTGGCAATGGCTGCATCCGCAGGCGGACGAGCGCGTGATGCTGGCGCACCCGGCGACGGTGGATTCGCTGGCCGACGTGCGCGCCAAGATCTACGGCGAGACCCTGGATGCCGCCCAGCTGCACGACGTCGTCCGCGACATCGTCCTGCACCGCTACTCCCATATCGAACTGGCGGCGTTCATCACCGCCTGTGGCGGCGACCACCTCGGGCTGACCGAAATCACGGCGCTGACCGCCGCCATGGTCGACACCGGCACGCGCCTGCGCTGGCCACGCGCGATCGTGGTCGACAAGCACTGCATCGGCGGCCTCGCCGGCAACCGCACCACGCCGATCGTGGTCGCGATCGCCGCCGCCACGGGCCTGCTGATGCCCAAGACCTCGTCGCGCGCGATCACTTCGCCGGCGGGCACCGCCGACACCATGGCCATGCTGGCGCCGGTGGAACTGGACGAACCGACGATGCGCCGGACCGTGGAAACCTGTGGCGGCTGCATCATCTGGGGCGGCGCGATGAACATGGCTCCCGCCGACGACATACTGATCCGGGTGGAGCGTGCGCTGGACATCGACAGCATGGGGCAACTGGTCGCCTCGGTGCTGTCGAAGAAAATCGCCGCCGGCTCGACCCATGTGGTCATCGACATCCCCAGCGGGCCCACCGCCAAGGTACGCGATCCGGCGCAGGCCCAACTGCTGGCCCGGTTGCTGCGGCAGGTGGCCGATGCCTTCGGCCTGCAACTGCGCGTGCTGATCAGCGACGGCAGCCAGCCGGTCGGACGCGGCATCGGCCCGGCACTGGAGGCGCATGACGTGCTGGCGGTGCTGCGCAACGCACCCGAAGCGCCGGCCGACCTGCGCCAACGCGCGTTGTCGATTGCCGCGGCGGTGCTCGAACTGGGCGCGGCCGCCGCGCCCGGCAAAGGACTCGCCATGGCGACCCAGTGCCTGGCATCGGGCCAGGCCTGGGCGCGTTTCCAGATGATCTGTGCGGCCCAGGGCGGACTGCGCATGCCGGGTGTGGCGGGGTTCCGGCAACCGGTGGCTGCATCGCATGCCGGACGCGTCACGGCGATCGACAACCGCCGCATCTCGCGGGTGGCCAAGTTGGCCGGTGCGCCTTCCGCGCCACTGGCCGGGCTCACGCTGGACGTGCACCTGGGCGATGCGGTGGCGGTCGGGCAACCGTTGTTCACGCTGCATGCGCAAAGCCCGGGCGAACTTGCCTATGCGATGGAATACGTGTCGCGCCATCCTTGCATCGTCTGCGTGGAGGATTCCTGATGAGCGCGCCGATGAACGCGCTGTATGCGATGCCCAGCAACGAGGCCATGACCGAGCTGCTGGTGCTGCACAGCGGTATCCCACGCCGTGCCCTGGACCTGCACCGGTTTCCGGACGGCGAAACACTTGTCCGGATCGAGCCGCCGCCGACACAGGGCGACGTGGCGATCGTGTGCACCCTCGACCACCCCGATCCCAAGGTGGTACCCCTGCTGATGGCGGCCGCCACCGCCCGCGAACTGGGCGCCGCACGCGTCGGCCTGGTCGCCCCGTATCTGGCCTACATGCGCCAGGACACCCGCTTCCATCCGGGCGAGGCGATCTCCGCGAGTATCTTCGGCAAGCTGCTCGGCGGCGCGTTCGACTGGCTGGTCACGGCCGATCCGCATCTGCATCGCTACCGGCGGCTGGGCGAAGCCTACCCGCTGGACGCGCACGCGGTGCACGCGGCACCGCGTGCCGCGGCATGGATCCGCGACCACGTCGAAGCGCCGCTGATCGTCGGCCCGGACGGCGAGAGCGCGCAGTGGGCGAACGCCGTCGCCGCGGCGCTTGGCGCGCCCTGTGTCACCGCCAGCAAAGAGCGACGCGGCGATCGCGACGTGCGGATCGAGCTGCCGGGCATCGAGCGCTGGCCGGCACATATGCCGGTGCTGCTGGACGACATCATCGCCAGCGGCCAGACCATGATCGAGACGCTGCGCTGCCTGCGGCAACATGGACGGCCGGCAGCGGTCTGCGTGGGACTGCATGGCGTATTCGCGCCCGGCGCGCGCGAAGGCCTGCTTGCCGCCGGTGCCAGCCAGGTCGTCACCAGCAACAGCATCGCCGGCAGCACCGCACTGATCGACATCAGCGAGGATCTGGCTGCCGCAACGAGCGTGTTGTGCAGCCATCCGCGCCCGGCCGGCAACACCATTCCAGGGAGTACCGCTGCATGAATTCCAAGCTCGTCTACAGCTGCCATGGCGCCGCCAAGCAGGTCACCGGCTCGTGTCATCTGCTGCGCTTCGGCAAGCGCAGCGTGTTGATCGACTGCGGCCTGTTCCAGGGCAGCCGCGAGGAGGAGCAGGCCAACGCCGAACCGTTCGGCTTCGACCCGGCCAGCATCGACGTGCTGCTGCTGACCCATGCCCACCTCGATCACTGCGGGCGGATTCCGAAGCTGGTGCGCGAAGGCTTCCGCGGCCGCATCCTGACTACCGCGGCCACCCGCGACCTGGCCCGCGTGGTGATGGTCGACGCCGCCGGCCTGCAGGAGGAGGAAGCCCGCCGCGCGCAGCTCAGCGGGCGTCGTCGCGACGGCGCCGCAGTGACGCCGCTGTACACGCTGGACGATGCCTTCCATGCGCTCGACTACTTCGGCGAACCGGTCAACTACAACCAGACCGTCGCAGTGACCGAGGGCATCCAGGCCCGCTTCCTCGATGCCGGCCACATCCTCGGCTCGGCCTCGATCCTGCTGCAGCTGGACGATGGCCAGCAGCAGCGCACGATGCTGTTCTCCGGCGATCAGGGCAACCCGGGCCGGCCGATCCTGCGCGATCCGGTGCCCGCGCCGGCGGCCGATTACGTGGTGATGGAAACCACCTACGGCGACCGCCCGCACCGCTCGCTGCCCGATACCGTCGACGAGCTGTACCAGGCGATCCGCGAAACCATGGCCCGGCACGGCAACGTGATCATTCCCACCTTCGCACTGGAGCGCGCGCAGGAGATTTTGTACTACCTGCACCGCGGCATCCGCGACGGCCACATCCCCGCGTATACGCCGGTGTTCCTGGATTCGCCGATGGCGATCTCCGCCACCGAAATCTTCCGGCGCCACCCGGAGTGCTTCGACGCGGGCTTCAACAAGGAACTGCAGCACGGCGATCCCTTCGCGATGCCCAACCTGCACTTCACGCGCGAAACCGCCGAATCGATGGCGATCAACAACATCGAGGGCGGCGCGATCATCATGGCCGGCTCGGGCATGTGCAACGGCGGGCGCGTGCGCCATCACCTGAAGCACAATCTCTGGCGCGAGCGCTGCAGCATCGTGTTCGTCGGCTATGCCGCCGCCGGCACCCTGGCCCGGCACATCGTGGACGGCGCCGAAAGCGTGCGCATATTCAACGAGGAGATCCGGGTGCGCGCGCAGGTGTGGACGATCAACGGTTTCTCAGCCCACGCCGACCAGGCCGCCCTGCTGAGCTGGCTGGGCACCGCACCGCGCCGCAAGGTGCTGCTGGTGCACGGCGAATACGAATCAGGCATGCGCGCCATGCAGGAACGCCTGCAAGGCCTCGGCATCCCCTGCCAGCTGCCTGGCATGCACGAGCCGATCATGCTCGATTGACGATCGCGCCCTTCGAACAGCAGCAACTCGACTCGATACAAACGGAAACAGCCCGCCATGTGACGGGCTTTTCGATCAAACGCAACACTTTATTCGGTGGTGCAGCCTAGAACGGAATCTCGTCGTCCGCGAAACCGTTGTCGGAGGGCGACGGTGCCTGGCGTTGCTGCTCGCCGCGGTCGCTGCCGCCGCGTGACGGGCCGCTGCCGCCGCTGCGTTGACCGCCACCGGCGTTTTGCGGCCGTTCGCGCTGGCCGCCACCGCCGCCTTCGTTGCCGCCGAGCATCTGCATCTCGCTGGCGATGATGTCGGTGAAATATTTTTCCACGCCGTCCTTGCCGGTGAACTTGTCGGTGCGGATGGAGCCCTCGATGTAGACCTGACGGCCTTTTTTCAGGTACTCATTGGCAATTTCGCCCAGCCGCCCGAAGATCTTCACCCGGTGCCATTCCGTGCGCTCCTGCTTTTCGTTGGTCTGCTTGTCGGTCCACGACTCGGAGGTGGCCAGGTTGAACGTGCAAATGGCGGTGCCATTCGTGGTGTAGCGCATTTCCGGATCCGCGCCGAGATTGCCGACCAGGATGACCTTGTTGATGCCGCGTGCCATGGGATGTCCTCGTTGGGCCGGCCGTACGTTGAGGAGTGGTTACGGCCGGAATGATGAATCAGGTTGGGTATCATAACCTTGCCGCCGGCCGCGTCCAGAACCTCATGCCTGAATCGCTGTAGGCGCCCATGAGTACCGGCTGTGCGCATCGGATGAGCGCTCGCCGGCGCTGGGGTTACCGCCCGATCGCGCCACCGGAAAGCCGCGCGATCGCTGGCTCAATCCTTCGCCAGCACTGCCTGCAGCCCGTCGCTGGCCGGCGCCGACGGCAAGCGCTCGACCGCATAACCGGCCGCGTCCCATGCGTCGAGCCCGCCCAGCAGCGGACGAACGCGGCGGTAGCCGATCGCCATCAGCAGCTTGGCGGCCTTGGCGGCGGAAACCTCGTTCGGGCAAGTGCAGTAGATCACCAGTTCGCGATCCTGCGGAATGTCATGGACCATCCGGTCGATGCCGTTGAGGTCGGCCAGCAGGGCGCCGGGGATGACCCGCGTATCGAGCAGGCGCGCAGCTTCCGAGCGCACGTCGACGACCAGCGGCGACTGCCCTTGCGCGATCGCCTGGTTCAGTTCGTCGACCGTAATGCGCGCCATCCGCAACGCCGCCAGCAAGCGTCGGCGCTGCCACCATTTGGCGAGAATGTAGAGCGCGAGCAACAGCAGCAGCAATTCGAACGCCAGCGTGCCGGCACTGGCAAAGGCCGCCAGCAGGCGATCGATCTGCGTGGCAAAGCAATAGCCCAGCCCGACCGCCACGCCAGCCCAGAGCAGCGAGCCCAAGCCGTCGAGCAGCACGAATGTCGGCAGGCGCAGACCCATCGCACCGACCAGCGGCGGCGCCACCGTGGACAGTCCCGGCACGAACTTGGCGATCAGCAGCACCCGCCCGCGCCAGCGCTGGAAGCGCAGCTCGGACTGTTTCACGCAGGAGTCGGGCGAGAGCGAGATGCGGCAGATCGTGCGCATCACACGGGTTCCGAAGCGGCGTCCCGCCCAGTACCAGAGCAGGTCGCTGAACAGGCTGGCGAGCAGCGCAGCCAGCACCACGCCCGCCAGCGGCAGTTTGCCGTTCGCCGCCATCGCACCGGCCACGATCAGGGTGGGTACCGCAGGCACGGGCACGCCGGCCTGCTCGATCAACACGTTCACGAAAACCAGCAGCAAGCCGTACTGAGCGATCAACAAGACGATGTCATGTGCCATCGGGGCGCCAGCGGAGGCGCGGCCAGGAGAACCGCGCAGATGACCATTCTAGGGTCTGACTACCGCTATTCAAGGCCCCGTCAACGCCGAACCCGCCAGACGCGGATCGCAACCACCATCGTCAGGCCGCGGTGAGTGCCGTATCGGCAGCCACTACCCGCGAATGCCCCCACAGCAGCAGCGGCAGCCACAACAGGGTCAGCGCCGCCGCCGCGACGAAGACCGCGGACAAGCTGATGTGCTGCAGCATCACGCCGCCCAGCACGCCGCCGACCCCGGCACCGAGAAACTGGCTGGTCGCATAGGCACCCAGCGCCGCACCGCGCATATGCGCCGGCGCCAGTCGGGAAACCAGGCTGGGCAGGCTGGCCTCAAGCAGGTTGAACGAACTGAAGAACACGATCGCCGACAGCCACAGCAGCAGATGACCATTCCCGGCAGCACCGAAGCCGCACAGGGCCAGACCCAGCCCCAGTGCGCAGACCAGCACCAGGCGCATGCTGCCCGCTACCGACGTCACCCGGCGCAACACCCCGCCCATCACCACGACCGACACGAGCATCACCGGCAGATACAACTCCCACTGGTGGTCCAGCGTGATCCCGGTGTTGCGCACCAGCATCAACGGCAAGGCCACGAAGGCGGCAGTCAGCATCGTGTGCATCATGAAAATGGATACATTGAGCACCATCAGCTGCGGTCGTACCAGCATGTGCAGCACGGCTGCCGGGCGCGCCGAATCCGGCGCAGTGCGCCGTGCCGGCCGCGGCACCAGCAGCCACAGCAGGCCGATCGCGATCAGCGCCAGTACCGCGGTCAGCCAGAACAGGCCGGACAGGCCGCTGAGCTGCGCCAGCGGCGCACTCAGGATGATGGCCAGGATGAAAGCAAAGCCGATGCTGATCCCGATGATGCCCATCACCTTGCTGCGGTTGTCGTCGCGCGAATGATCAGCGGCCAGCGCCTGGCTGGCTCCGGATACCGCACCCATGCCCTGCAGCACGCGGCCGAGGATGATTCCGTGGATGCCATGCGATATCGCTGCCACCACGCTGCCGATCACGAACACCAGCAAGCCCAGCGTGATCGTCACGTGTCGGCCGATCCGGTCGGACAACAGTCCTACCGGCACCTGCAGCAAGGCCTGCGCAAAACCGTAGATGCCAATGGCGAGTCCGATCAGCAGCGGTGTCGCCCCCGCCAGGTGCAGCGCATAGGCGCTGAACACCGGCATGATCAGAAACAGGCCAAACATGCGCAGCCCGACCACGCTGGAGAGGGCAAAAGCCGTCTTCAATTCACCCTTGCTGAGTTTGCTCACGGCAACAGACCACACTTGATGACCACAGAAGCGTTCGATTATAGGCAGGTAGGGCTCCGCTCGGTGCGACACAACGCCACACGACCAACACCGTGACGGACGACACCCGCCCGCTACAGCACAAACCACGCCGGCAGCGGCACCGGCGGCAACCCCCTATAATCGGCGCACACACCTTCACGAAGGCTCGCATGAGCACGCCCGCCGAACACGTCACCGGACGACCCTCAAACGACTTCGCCCGCGTGCGCGACCTCGCGGCCGCCGACATGCAACGCGTCGACGCGCTGATCCGTCGCCGACTGGCATCCGATGTGGTGCTGATCAACCAGATCGCCGACCACATCATCGCCAGCGGCGGCAAGCGGTTGCGCCCGATGCTGCATGTGCTGGCCGCCGGCGCAGCCGGTTACTCGGGCGAGCAGCAGATCAAGCTGGCCGCCGTGATCGAGTTCATCCACACCTCGACCCTGCTGCATGACGACGTGGTCGACGAATCCGACCTGCGCCGCGGCCGCAAGACTGCCAACGCGCTGTGGGGCAACGCGGCCAGCGTGCTGGTCGGCGACTTCCTCTACTCGCGTTCGTTCCAGTTGATGGTGGAGCTGGACGACATGCGCATCATGCGCATCCTGGCCGACACCACCAACACGATCGCCGAAGGCGAAGTGCTGCAGTTGCTCAACATCGGCAATGCCGACGTCGACGAGGCAGCCTACCTGGCGGTGATCGAGCGAAAGACTGCGGTGCTGTTCGCCGCGGCCACCGAACTGGGCGGCATCCTCGGCGGCCTGCCCGATGCGCAGGTGGCTGCACTGCGCCGTTACGGCATGCAGCTTGGCTACGCCTTCCAGATCGCCGACGACCTGCTCGATTACGTGAGCGACGCCGGCACCCTGGGCAAGAACATCGGCGACGACCTGGCCGAGGGCAAGCCGACCCTGCCGCTGATCTATGCGCTGCAGAAAGCCGATCCGGCACAAGCCCGCTCGCTGCGTCACGCGATCGAACACGGCGGGCTGGATTCGCTCGATCACATCATCGCCGCGATCCGCGACTCCGGCGCGCTGGAGCGCACCCATGCGCGCGCCGTGGCACATGCCGCCGCCGCCCGCGAGTCGCTGGCCGCACTCCCCGACTCGCCCCACCGCGACGCCCTGGCCACCCTGGCCGACTACTCGGTGCAGCGTACGTTCTGAGCCCTTCGTGGGGGCGGCTTTTATGGGAGCGACTTCAGTCGCAATGCTCTTGGATCATGGCGAAAAAGCATCGCGCGCAAGCGCGCTCCTACAAGTACGGGCCTGTGAATCTGCGGGCTTTCAGGGCGTCCCGGCGAACGCGTGATCGAGCCAGTCGTGCATCAGGCGATAGCTGCGCGCGGCGGCGCGGGCGTCGTAACGGCAACCGGCGGAGTTTTCACCGACCTCGGTGAAGCAGTGCACCGCGTGGCCGAGTACCACGAACTGCCAGTCGGCGGGACTCAGGCGCATCTCGTCCATGAACTTGTCGGCGTCGGGCATGGTGCTCTTGTCGTCGGCACCGTTCATCGCCAGCACACGCGCCTTGATGTTTTTCGCCAGCGCCGGGTTGTCGGTGGCAAGGCCGCCATGGAACGACACCACGGCCGCAATGTCGGCCCCGCTGCGCGCCAGATCCAGCACTGCCGAGCCACCGAAGCAGAAGCCGATCGCAGCCAGTCTGCGGGTGTCGATCGGTGCGCTCGGCGCCTGCGCCCTGAGCTGGGCCAGTGCTTCGTCCACTCGTCGGCGCATCAGCGCGCGATTGCCGTACAGCGGCTTCACGGCGGCCCGCGCCTGGGCCGCATTGCCTTGCTGCGGACGCACGCTGGCGCCGTACATGTCGGTGAGCAGGATCACGTAATCCCTGCCCGCGATCATGTCGGCCTTCTTTAGCGCCGCATCGTTGACGCCATACCAGTTCGGCACCATCACCAGGCCGGGGCGCTTCGCGCTGGTCGCGTCGTCGTACACCAGCACGCTGTGGAAGCGCGTGCCATCCAGGCTCCATTCGACGGGACGATGCACCATCTTCGCCTGCGCGGCGAAGGCGAAGCCTGCAAGCAACAACGCACAGCAAAGTCGGGGCATGCGCATGATCAATCCTACGCTGGGGGTTGACTCCCTCCCCTGCTCGCAGGGGAGGGTTGGGGTGGGGTGCTCTTGGATGGTGAGTAAGAGCTTTACCCCTTCCAACCTCCCCCTGCAAGCAGGGGGAGGAGCAAAGCTCAGATGCCGGCGGCATGCCCGGCGAGGTGCCGCTTCAGCGGGCCGGCGCGATCGAGCAGGCTGATGCCCAGCCCGCGCGCCGCGACCAGTGCCGGCGACTGCCACGCGAAAATGCGCGCCAGCCCATCGAAACCCAGCGCATCCAGCGTATCGGCACTGCGTCGGCGCCGTGCGTACCGGCGCAGTACCTGCGCGGCGCCGATGTCGCTGCCGGCGGCGCGTGCGGCAACCAGCGTGTCGCGCAACTCGACCACGTCGCGCAAGCCCAGGTTGACGCCCTGCCCGGCCAGCGGATGCACCGCATGGGCGGCATCTCCCAGCAGCACCAGGCGTTCGCCCTGGTAACGCTCGGCCAGCTGCAACTTGAGCGGAAATGCCGCACGCGGCGTGCTGGCCAATATCCGGCCGAGGCGGAAATCGCTGGCAATGCCCAGCTCGTCGAGGAATGCCTCCTGGTCCAGCGCCAGCACGCGCTGCGCCTCGGCCTGCGGCAACGACCACACGATCGAGCTGCGGCCATCGGCCAGCGGCAGCAAGGCCAGCGGACCGCCCGGCAGGAAACGCTGCCACGCGGTCTGCCTGTGCGGTCGCTCGGTGGCGACATGCGCGACCACCGCGCGCTGCGCGTAGTCGCGGCCGCGGGTGGCGATGCCGGCAAACCGGCGCAGCGGCGAGCCGGCACCGTCGGCGGCCACCAGCAACCGCGCCGACAGCGTCGCGCCATCGGCCAGTTCGATCTGCATGCGATCCTCGCGCGCCTCGCAGGCGCCGACCTCGGCCGGACACTGCAACTGGACCCCGGCCGCGTCCAGCGCCTGCCACAGCGTCCACTGCACCAGGGCGTTCTCGACGATATGCCCGAGCAGGTCGCGGTCTTCGCTGGCCGCGTCGAAATGGATCGCCGCCCCGCTTTCGCCGTCCCATACGTGCATCTGCGAGTACGGGCCGGTGCGCGCTTCGCGAATGGACGTCCAGACGTCCAGTTCGTCCAGCAGGGCGATCGACGACGGC
Organism: Rhodanobacter sp.; assembly: GCA_035530315.1. Classification (GTDB taxonomy): domain Bacteria; phylum Pseudomonadota; class Gammaproteobacteria; order Xanthomonadales; family Rhodanobacteraceae; genus Rhodanobacter. The sequence goes on from DATKVA010000120.1 coordinate 39,164, forward strand.
GCCAGCCCGACCACGCGCAGATCCACTTCGTCGGTGATGGACCAGGGCGCCGGCTTGCGCGCCTCCAGCAACGCGGTGGCGAAACCGGCACGGGCCAGCGCCAGCGCGGCGGCGGCACCGGCCATGCCGCCGCCGACCACGGCGACGTCGAGCGCCGGCCCGCGGCGGCGTGTGGTTTCGCCGCGGATCGCATTCATGGCAGCCGCTCCAGCACCGCACACGGCGGCTGACCGCGAAAACCCATCCCGCGCCGGGCCAGTGCCTGCTGCAGCGGCGGCAGCCGGTCGCAGGCCAGCAGGGCCAGCGAGCGCAACGGCGCCAGCAACGGCTGAGGCAGACAGGCCAACCGTACCAGGGCGTGGCTCATCGCCATGGTGCCTTCGCGATCCGGCGCACGGCGCGCGGCGTAGCGTTCGAGCAGCTCGGCCGCACCCGGATCAGCGGCATTTGCGGCGGCATCCGCCACCAGCTCGGCCAGGGTCAGCGCATCGCGCAGACCCAGATTGAAACCCTGCGCACCGACCGGGTGCACGCTCTGCGCGGCATTGCCGACCAGCACCGCCCGCGGCGCCGTCAGTCGCTGCGCGGCCACGCGCTGGATCGCATACGGGTGCCGCTTGCCGGGCCGACTCAGCCGCCCCAGCCGCCAGCCGAAACGGCGTTGCGCCAGTGCGACGAAAGCGGCATCGTCCAGTGCGGCGACCGCATCGGCCGCATCGCCTGCCACGGTGAGCACCAGGCCGCAACGCTGCTCGGCCAGCGGCAGCATGGCGACCGGGCCGTCATCGGCGAACCGCTCCCAGGCACGGTTCGCATGACTGCGTTCGGGCGTCACCGTGCAGACGAACAATGTCTGCCGGTAGTCATGGCGGTCGGCGTCGATGCCCAGTTGCGTGCGCACCAACGACTCGGTGCCGTCGGCCCCCACCAGCAGCGACGCATCGATGCTGCGCAGGCCCTCGGCGGTGCGGATCTGCGCGCGCCAGCCGGCGGCCAGCGGCTCCAGTGCCGCCAGTGTGGCGGGCGCGAGCCGGGTCAGCCGGGTGCATTCGTCCAGCCGACGCAGCAATGCTGCGCCCAGCTCCCGCGCCGGCAGCGTCCAGCCCAGCGCATCCACGCCGTGCCGGCCGGCATCGATGCGGGCACTGCCGAATTCGCCCGCGCGACTGACGTGGATATGTCGGATCGGCGTCGCCGCCGCGGCGGCATGTCGCCAGACTCCGATCGACTCCAGACCGTTCATCGAGGCGCGGGCCAACGCGAGGTTGCGTTCGTCGTAGCTTGGCTGGGCATCGGTGCGCGGCGCGGCGGTTTCGACCAGGGTGGCCGCGATGCCGGCGGCATCCAGCGCAATGGCCAGGCTGGCACCGACCAGACCGCCACCGATGATCAACACGCCGGCATCCGCACCGGGCAGGGATTCATGAGCGTTCATCGGGTGAATGATACGCGCTGATCGCGGTCCGGCGTGTTGGGCTA
>DATKVA010000121.1:0-8994 GCA_035530315.1 Rhodanobacter sp.
GATTTTCCATGGGACGGCAAGGAGCCGCACACGCATCCGCATGTGCACGAGCCGCTCGTGCACAGCCACCCGCACTATCCGGACAGCCATCATCGGCACCGGCATTCGTGAGGAGATCCCCGTCATGGTCAGCAGGCAACACTGGGGAACGGTCTACCGGACCAAGGCCGTCGACGCGGTCAGCTGGTATCGTCCGCACCTGGATACCTCGCTGGCGATGATCGAGCGGGCGGTGCCGGATCGCGAGGCGTGCATCGTCGACATCGGCGGCGGCGAGGCGACGCTGATCGACGATTTGCTGGCCCGCGGCTATTGGAAGCCGAGCGCGCTCGACATCTCACCCGCGGCAGTCGCGGTGGCGCAATAGCGCCTCGGCGCTGCCGCGGCGCAAGTGATGTGGTTGGTCGACGACATCCTGCAAGTTGCGCTGCCAGCGCAGCGCTTCGACCTCTGGCACGATCGCGCGCTGTTCCATTTCCTCGCCGGCGCCGAGCAACGTGCACGCTACGCCGAGCAGATCACCCATGCGCTGAAACCGGGCGGCCACGCCATCATCGCGACATTCGGCCCGCAGGGACCGGGCCAATGCTGCGGACTCGATACGGTGCGCTACGACGCCGCGTCATTGCAGCGCGAACTCGGGCCGCGTTTCGACGTGGCCGAATACGCCATCGAGCTGTACCGCAACCCGTTCGACACCACGCAGCAGTTCGTCTATAGCCATTGCCGCATGGTTTGAGCGGACGCGGTACTGTTCGGCCGCATACTTGGTCAGTGATCGCCACGAGCGTGGTCGCCTCTGTATGCCATGCCCGCGAAGAGTTCGGCGCTTGCGCACCGCACATCGTCGACGCCGACGGCCAGAACGAGCACGAGACTGAGGCCCATTTGATTGCGGTTGAAGATGTATAGGATGGGTATCCTCCAATAGCTCGCGCAGCCGCTTTGGTGCGCGGTGCGGCCGCGCTGACGACCTGCCGGTGAAGCGTGTTCGCAAACCGCTTCACCGGCAGGTCGTCAGCACGGTTGCACAGGACGGGTCGCGGTGATCGCGGTGATCGTGCTGGCCATGCCGGGCATGTTCGGATCAATCTGCTGTGGCCCGGCGAAGGCTGGCGCGGCGACCAGCCGTGCCGGTGAGTGCCAGCGCAATCGGAAATTTCTTCATCAGCCAGTTTCCTTGCAGGTCGAAGTGAGTTGAGAGTCGGTTCGCTGTGTTCTGCGCAATCGCCGCCGTTCCACCAGGCGGAACACCACCGGAATCACCAGCATCGACAGCAGCGGCGCGGTGATCATGCCGCCGACCATGGGTGCGGCGATGCTGCGCATCACCTCGGAGCCGGCGCCGTGGCCGAACATGATCGGCAGCAGGCCGGCCAGGATCACCGCCACGGTCATCGCCTTGGGCCGCACGCGCTGCACCGCACCCTCGCGGATGGCCTCGTTCAGCGACTCCTCGCTGATCTCGCCGGCAGCGACGCGGCGCTCCCACGCATGCCGCAGGTACAGCAGCATGATCACGCCGAACTCGGCCGACAGCCCGGCCAGCGCGATGAAGCCGATCATGGTCGCCACCGATACCGGATGGCCCAGCAGCCACACCATCCAGACGCCGCCGATCATCGCGAACGGCAGCGCCAGCATGACCAGGGCGGCCTCGGCAGCGCGCCGGAATACGCTCCAGATCAGCAGGAAGATGATCACCAGTGCCGCCGGCACCACCGTGCGCAGGCGCTGCTCGGCGCGCTGCAGCGACTCGTACTGGCCGGACCAGCCGACCGTGTAGCCAAGCGGCAGCTTCAACTGGTGCGCCACCGCGTGCTGCAGTGCGCTCACCATGCCACCCAGATTGCCGCTGGCGCTGTTGACATAGACGTAGCTCACCAGCTGGCCGCCCTCGCTGGTGAGCATCGACGGCCCCGCCTGCACGCTGATATCCGCTACCGCATCCAGCGGCAGCTGCGCGCCGTCCGGCGCCAGCACCGGCAACTGGCGCAGCGCACCCAGTGTCTGGCGGTCCACGCGCGCGTAGCGCAGCACGATGGGAAAGCGCTCGCGCCCCTGCACGGTCTCGCCGATGGCGTCGCCGCCGACCGCGGTGGCGATCAGATCCTGCAGATCGGCCTGGGTCAGGCCGTAACGCGCCGCCGCCTCGGGGCGGATGTGCACGTCGACGTAGCGGCCGCCGCTGGAACTGTAATCGGTGGCCGCCGAACTGACCCCGGGCACGCTCTGGGCAATGCGCGCGATGGCGACGGACAGGCGCTGCAACTCGACCGGATCGGGCCCGGCCACCTTGATGCCGATCGGGCTCTTGACGCCGGTCGACTGCATCTCGACGCGGTTGGCGATCGGCGGCACGAACAGGTTGGACAGGCCCGGCACCTGCACGGCACGGTCGAGTTCCGCCTCGACCTTGGCCATCGTCATGCGCGGCCGCCATTCACTGCGCGGCTTGAAGGTGATGGTGGTCTCGAACATGTTCAGCGGCGCCGTATCGGTGGCGGTCTCCGCGCGTCCAGCCTTGCCGAACACGTGCGCCACCTCGGGCACGGTTTTCAGCATGCGGTCGGTCTGCTGCAGCAGCTGCGCCGCCTTGCCGGCCGACAGCGCGGTCAGCGAGGTCGGCATGTACAGCAGCGTGCCCTCGCCCAGCGGCGGCATGAACTCGCTGCCCAGGCGCGACAGCGGAATCACCGTCACGGCCAGAGCCAGCGCCGCCACTAGCAGCACCGGCAGCGGACGCTCGAGCACACCGTCGAGCAGCGGCCGGTAGCCGGCGATCAGCCCGCGATTGATCGGATTGGCGTGCTCGGGGCGGATCCGCCCGCGCACCAGAAAGCCCATCAGTACCGGAATCAGGGTCACCGCCAGCGCGGCGGCAGCGGCCATCGCGTAGGTCTTGGTGAAAGCCAGCGGCGAGAACAGCTTGCCCTCCTGCCCCTGCAGCGCGAACACCGGCACGAACGACAGCGCGATCACCAGCAGGCTGACGAACAGCGCCGGCCCGACTTCGGCGGCCGAGGTCGCGATCACCTCCCAGCGTTCCGCGCCCTGCGGATCATGGCCGTGTTCCGCGTTCCAGTGTTCGAGATGCTTGTGCGCGTTCTCGATCATCACCACCGCGGCGTCGACCATCGCGCCGATGGCGATCGCGATGCCGCCCAGCGACATGATGTTGGCACTGACGCCCTGGTAGTACATCACGATGAACGCGGCCAGCACCGCTACCGGCAGGGTGATCACCGCCACCAGCGAGGAGCGCAGGTGCCACAGGAACAGCGCGCACACCGCGGCCACCACCAGGAACTCCTCCAGCAGCTTCTCGCGCAGGTTGTGCACGGCTTCCATGATCAGCTCGGAGCGATCATAAGTGGGCACGATCTCGACACCTTTGGGCAAGGTGCGCTGCAGTTCGGCGAGGCGCACCTTGACCGCCTCGATCGCCTTGAGCGCGTTCTTGCCCGAGCGCAGGAGCACCACGCCGCCGACCACTTCGCCCTGCCCGTCCAACTCAGCGATACCCTGACGCACGGTCGGCCCACGCCGCACCGTAGCCACCGCGCCCAGCGGCACGGGGATGCCATTGCTGCCGGCGCTGATCGGGATGCGCTCGAAATCGGCCTGCGTGCGCAGGTAACCGATGCTCTTGACCAGCAGGTCGGCCTCACCCTGCTCGATCACCGAGCCGCCGGTGGCGCCATTGGCGGCACGCACGGCGGCGATCACCTGCGGCACCGTGAGCCCGTAGCCGGCGAGCTTCAGCGGATCGACCACGATCTGCCAGCCGCGCACCTGGCCGCCGATGCTGGCGACCTCGGCGATGTCCGGCACGGTCTTCAGGTGGTAGCGCAGATACCAGTCCTGCAGCGCGCGCAGCTGGCCGAGATCGAGCGTGCCGCTGCGGTCGACCAGGGCATATTCGTAAACCCAGCCGAGCCCGGTCGCATCCGGTCCCATCGTGGGATTGACGCCGCGAGGCAGGCGGTCACGCACCTGGCTCAGATACTCCAGCACGCGCGAGCGCGCCCAGTACAGGTCGGTGCCGTCGTGGAAGATCACGTAGACGAACGAGACGCCGAAGGCCGAATAGGCGCGCACGGCCTTCACCCCCGGCACCGACAGCATGGTGGTGCTAACGGGATAGGTGACCTGGTCCTCGATCACCTGCGGCGCCTGGCCGGGCCAGCTGGTTTGCACGACTACCTGGGTATCGGAAAGGTCGGGCAACGCATCCAGCGGCATGAGCAACCCCGCCCAGGCGCCCCAGCCGGCGAGCAGCAGCGCGCCGATCAGTACCAGCAGGCGGTTGCGGATGGCGGCACGAATGATGGCAGCGATCATGATGACCTGCCTCCCGCGCTGGCGGGCATGGCCATGCCGGGCATGGCGTCATGCGCCGACGGCTTCACACTCGGATGGGCGGGCGTTGCCGGCACCGACGGCACGGGCACGACAGGCACGGCAGGCGTGGCCGCGGAGCGCGGCGCCGGCGGCGTGGTCAAGCGCTGCAGCGCGCCGTCGAGGTTGGCCTCGGAGTCGATCAGGAATTGCCCGGAGGTGACCACCCGCTCGCCACCGGCGAGCCCCGCCAGCACTTCGGTATAGCCGTCGGCGGAACGGCCGATGCGCACCGCACGCGGCGCCATGCGGCCATTGCCCAGATCGAGGATCACGCGGTTCTGCAGGCCGGTGCTGATCAGCGCCTCATCCGGTACCAGCGGATGCGGTTTGCCCGCGGCGACTGTCAACCGCACAGTGGCGAACATGCCCGGTGCCAGCGCGCCGTCCGGATTGTCCACCGCGATGCGTGCCGTCTGCGTACGCGTGCGCGCGTCCACTTCGGGCAGCAGCGCCTCGACGCTACCCCGGAAGATGCGCCCCGGTCGTGCGCTGATCTCGATTTGCGCCGACGTGCTGGCACCGATGCCGGCCACCTCGGCCTGCGGAACCGCCGCATCCAGCCACAGCCGCGCCGGATCGTCGATGCGCATCAGCGTGGTCCCCGCCGCCACCTGCTGGCCCGCACGTACGTCCAGCACGCTGACTACGCCATCCGCCGGCGCGCGCAGCACGATGCCGCCGCCGGCACCCGTCGGCTGGCGGATCTGCTCGGCGCTCATGCCCAGCACATGCAGGCGCTGCAGCGCCGCCGCGCGCAGCGCGCGGCCGTCGGCCGACTGCGCATCGGCGAGTGCGCCGTATTCCGCCGCCGCCGCGCCCCATGCCGGCGCCAGCAGTTCGGCCAGCGGCTGGCCGGCGCGCACGCGGTCGAACGGCGCGCGCACGAACAGCTGTGTCAGCACGCCGTCGGTGCGCGCACTGACCACCACGGAGTGCCGTTGATCCCAGGTCAGCACGCCGGGCACGCGCAGTTTGAAAGTCAGCGCGGCCACCTTGACCAGCGCGGTGCGCAAGCCAAGATTCTGTTCGATGCGCGGGCTGATGCGCACGCCGTCGCCGCCACCACCAGCCTCGTCAGCGTACTTCGGCTTGAGCTGCATGCCCGGCATCGCCGCCGACTCCCCGGGCCGATCGAAGTGCTGACCCGGATTCATCGGGTCGTACCAGTACAGCACCTTGCGCTGCGCCGTCGACGGTGTCGATGCCGACGGCGCCGTGTGCCGTGCGATCAAGTATCCGGCTGCAACGGCGATAACCAGCGCGACCAACGCGCCAACCAACATGAGCAAGCGTTTCATCGCGGCAGCTCCCGAAGCGAATCATGGTGAGGCAGCAGATAGGCCAGCGCCGCCCACAGGCGCGCGCGCGCAGCCAGCGCATCGACGTAGGCCAGGCGCTGCTCGATTTCGGCGCGACGCGCCTCCAGCCACGGCTGGAACGAACCACCGCCGCCATAGCTGGCCAGCGCGGTTTTCGCGCGATCGCGATCCAGCGGAAGCAGGGTCCGCTGGTCACGTTCGATCTGCCGGCCCCAGCCCTGCCAGGCCGCCACGGTGCGCGCCACCGCTTCGCGCTGGGCGCGACGCGCGTCCTCGCGATCGGCCTGCACGGCATCCCGTTGCGCCTGCCTGGCACTGATGCCGCGATCCTGCCGATTGCGGGTGAACAGCGGCAGACTCACGCCGACCTGCAGCATCACCATGTCCGACAGACCCGGTGCACGCTTGCCATAGATGGCACTCACGCTCCAGTCGGGATGCTTGGCCGCACGCGCCCGGTCGAGCGCAGCCTGCGCCACCTGTTCGCGCGCCGCCCAGGCCTGCATCGGTGCCTGCTGGTCGATGGATTGCTCAAGGCTACCCGGCGCCACCGGCAGCCGGCCGAAGTCCGGCACCTCGGCAAGGGTGACCGCGGATGATCCGACCCAACGCTGCAGGCTGGCCTGTGCCGCGGCGAGATCCGCGTCGGCACCTGCCAGGCGATTTTCCAGCGTGGCGACTTCGGCCCGGGCAGCCAAGGCATCGGTGGCACTCCCTGCGCCACCGCGCAAGCGTGCCTCGGTGAGCCGTACAGCCAGTTCACCCTCGCTGCGCAACTCGCGCAATAGATTCCGCTCCCGCTCGGCGACCCACACACCGATCCAGGCGTCGGCAATGCGCTCCTGCACAGTCTGCGCGGTGGCCACGCGATTCGCGGCCGCCGCATCGATCTGCGCGTTGGCGAGCTGACGCTCGGCGTCGCGCGCAGCGCGCGACGGGATGTCTTGCGTCACACCGATGTTGCGCGCAGTCGTGGGGTCCGAACGCAGGCTGAACGCGCCCGGCGCGGTGACCGGAAAATTGGCCACGCCGAAAGTCAGCGACGGATCCGGCAGCCGCCCGGCACGCATGGCCTCCTCACGCGAGGCATCCATGTCGGCGTCACGGGCGGTCATCAAGGGCGCCTGTTCCACGCCACGCTGGACCGCCGCCTTCAGTGTCAGCGGTGGCTCAGTGGCCGGCGTGATCGTAACGGCGCCCGCCCACAGCAGCACGGCCGCCAAGCCTCGCGCCATGCGGCGCCAGGTGGGATGAGAGAACGGCATGAACTTGAACTCCAATGATCTCTAGTGTTGGTGTCGCGCAAGCACATGCGCAACAACGCCTCGGTCAACGCCGCGACGCGCTAGATCAGGAGTGAACAGAACAACAGTCGGAGAGGAGGGTGATCGGCCTGCAGCCGAAACGCCGAAGCAAACGACGACTCGGCACGCGGCAACATGATCACGGTCGGCATGGCCGGCGCCAGCGGCGGCAGCATGGATGCCGGCACGCTGGGCAATCGTGCATCGGATTGAACCACACTGCCCTGTGCACAATGCTGGGCGCACATCGTCGGGTCTGCATGACCCTGCATGCCGTGCATGCACTCCGGCTGCGAAGACGACGTGGCGACGGCCGCCATGATATGCCCGCTGGGCATCGGACACAGGCTTGTCGCCAACGCCATCTGCTGCCACAACAGCAACAACGCCATCAGCCAGAACAGGCTGGGGCGCTTGGTGCGACGCATGCGGAAGCTCGATGACATGGGAGCGATTCTATACCCCACCATGGCGCACGACTTGATCGGGGTCAAATACCCGACCCCGGTCGCGGCACGTCCCGCAGGAGCGCGCTTGCGCGCGATGCGCCTTGCTCCATCCCGGCAAGAGCATCGCGCGCAAGCGCGCTCCTACCGCAAGATCGACAAGGTCCATGCGAAACGCAGCGACGGCATCACTGCCCGGCAACCGGTGCGGACTGCCACTGCACGGACACGATCTTCCACTCCTTGCCGAGCTGGCTGAGACTGAGCAGTTCGCGACGGCGGATGGTGACCGGCCTGCCCTTGACCGTCGTCTTGATATCGCGTTCGCTGCCGACCACCGCGAGATCGCCCATCGACATCGAACCCTGCGTGATCGGGGTGATCTGCGCATCTTTCAGCAACGCGATGTCCTCAGCCAGAGGGCCTGCCGCGTAGGCTTCGCGGGTCTGGACATGGCCGTCCTCGCGGATCACCGCGTCGGGCGCCAGCAACGCCAGCACGGCGGCGCGATCGCCTTTATGCAAGGCGGTCTGGAAGGCCTGTGCCGCCGCCTCGGCCAGCGGCACCGCCTGCGGCTTCAGTTCACTCAGCGACAACGGCGCTCCGGCTGCCGACGACGCACTGGCAGGCTGACCTGCGGCCCCGGCGGGCATCGGCATCCCCTGCGTGCCGGCCATGGCAGGTCCGGCCGTACCGGCGGCTGCACCATGTCCATCGCCGTGCCCTGCCTTGGCACCCATGTCCATGTCGTCGTCCGGCGGTGCCCTGGCCACGATGTCCTGGTACTGCGCCGGCGTCATGCCGGGCAGCTTCTGCAGGAACGCAACCATGCTCCAGATCGTGGCGTCGTCGTGGCTGAACCCCCACGCCGGCATCGCGCTCATCTTGATGCCGTGCTTGATCGCCCAGAATTCGTCGCGCGGATCCAGCCGCTGCCGCGAAAGATTCGGCGGCTGCGGATACAGCCCCGGGCGGATTTCGGAATCGGCCTTGCCGGGCGCGAGATGGCAATCGGTGCACATCGCCGCGTACTGGCCGGCCCCCTTGAGGATCAGTTGCGGATCGTCGAGGTTGGGTACCTTGATGTCACCGGAATGCGCCTCGATCGAGCGCGTACGCAGAACCTGCAGCACCGCGGCTACCGGCCGGGTGTGGTGGTGGTCGGCACCGATGTCGTACACCCCCGAGTAGATGTACACGCCGGCAGCGGCGGCAAGAATGACCAGCGCCGCAAGGATCGTCCGAACCGCGACGGCGCCGGTGCTGCGTTGCTTGATGCGTTTTCTCATGACGGACTCCCCACAAAACCCCGTGGAGTGAACAGCAATTCGGGGTCGGTGTACAACCCGCACGGCAGCATGTGCGAACGGGCCGGAATACGCAGGGTATATCGCGCCCGCCGCGTCGACGCGGCAAATGGGCGCCTCGAATGACCCCGATTTGTGCTGGAGCGCTTTTGTAGGAGCGGCTTCAGCCGCGATGCTCTTGCTTTGACCAAGCCAAGAGCATCGCGGCTGAAGC
>DATKVA010000122.1:0-41291 GCA_035530315.1 Rhodanobacter sp.
CGCCAAGAAGCTGGTCGCCGCACTGAAGGCGGCCAAGCTCAAGGTCGAGGCGCAGATCAACGGCGACAAGCTGCGCGTCAGCGGCAAGAAGCGCGACGACCTGCAGCAGGCGATGGCGGTGCTGCGCAAGGCCGAGGTGGAGCTGCCGCTGCAGTTCGACAACTTCCGCGATTGAGCCGCCGCATATCGGCCCCCGTAGGAGCGCACCCTGTGCGCGAAAACACGGTGCGACGCGGTAACGAGGGGTTCGCGCACAGGGTGCGCTCCTACCCGGAAACAGGTTGTCGCAGATCAGCCCCTGGACAGCAGCCGTCCGCCCATCATCGCGTTGGCGGCCACGACCAGGGCCACGGCTGCCGCATGCGTCAGCAGATCGGTCGCTGCGGCATCGTATTCGTGGCAGATGTTCAGCAGGGTGGCCGAGGCGGCCGCGCTGGCCAGGCCGACCAGTATCGCCGTCACCATCGGACGCAACGGGTAGGCGCGACGCAGCAGCATGATCAGCAGCGCGGACAGCGGAATCGAGAAGCTGACGATGAAGACCAGGCAATGGGTGGCTTCATGCAGGCTGGCGATACTGGTACCCGGCGCGAGCCACGTACGCAGGCAGCCCAACCCGCTGGCGCCGATCCACAACAGGGCACCGGGCAGCGGCAGCAGGACCCAGCGCACGTCCCGCCCCGGCACGCCCAGCGCAAACGCGGCCCACGCTGCGCCGATCGCGGTGATCAACGCACCCAGCGCAGCCCACGCCAGATCCGGCGCACCGTCCCAGCGCCTGAGCATCGGATGCATGCCATAGTGCATCAACAGCAGCGCGCCGATCGCCGCCACCGCCAGCAGCCAGCCCGCGGTGCGCTGCCACGGCGACGGCAGCCGGCGCACCGGCACCAACTCGGTGCCGAGACGATCGATCAATACCTTATGCGGGTGCGAGTCGGACATGCTGTTCAAGGCTCTCCAAGAAAACGTTCGCGCAACGCTTTCAGCGCACGGTGCAGGTTTACCTTCAGCGCGCCGGCATTGCGGCCGGTGAGTTCGGCGACCTCGCTCAGCGAGCGCTCGCGCAAGGCGAGTTGTTCCACCGCCTCGCGCTGGCCGGGCGGCAATTCGGCGATCGCCGCATGCAGGCGCCGTGCCCGCTGCAGGCTTTCGGTGGCCGTGCCGGCATCGTCCGGATCCGAATGGCTGCCCAGCGCGACATCATCGTGCAGCTCGCGGCTGTCGCGGCGGCCGCGGCTGCGCAACGCATCGATCGCGCGCCGGCTGGCAATCGCGGTGAGCCAGGCGTCGTAGGATCGGCTCGGGTCGTACGTGTGGCGCACGCGATGCACGGTGATCAGGGTTTCCTGCACCACGTCATCGAGATGATCGTGGGCCACGCCCTTGCGTCGCGCCGTCGCACGGATCAGCGCGATCGACTCGGCCAGCACCTGCTCGTAGGCACGCCGATCGCCGGCCTGGGCGGCAGCCATCCGCGCCGCCCGACGCCGGTCGGGCGATTCATTGGCATCGGCGTCGGTTGATTCGGCTGACACGGACGGATCGACACTCACCCAGCGGGAATAGTCTTCATCTAGACCCATGAAGCCGGTTGCGGTCAAGGCTTGCGGCACGATTGCTCCAGATTCGGCAACACTGCATGAATATTCGCCGCATCCTGATGGTGAGTTACATCGTATCCATGGAGCCGGCTTGCAGGCTGTCAGCTCCAGCCGGCATGGCGGAACCAACGCAAAGGTAACCGCCGCCGTCAGGCCGACGAATAACCACACGACCCCACACTGGACGATGCCCCATGCTTGTGTTGATTCTTGCCTACCTCGGCGGCGTACTGACCATTCTGAGCCCGTGCATCTTGCCGGTGCTGCCGTTCGTGTTTGCGCGCGCCGACCGGCCGTTCATGCGCAACGGCCTGCCAATGCTGCTGGGCATGGCGGTCACCTTTGCCGCGGTGGCCACGCTCGCTGCGCTCGGCGGCGGCTGGGCGGTACATGCGAACCAGTACGGCCGCATCGTCGCACTGGTGGTGCTGGCGCTGCTCGGCCTGACCCTGCTCTCGACCCGTCTGGCCGAATGGATCGCCCGCCCGTTCGTGGCGCTGGGCAACCGGCTGTCGCAGCATTCGTCCCGCGATGGCGATTCGGTCTGGGGCGCGGCCGGGCTGGGCGTTGCCACCGGCCTGCTGTGGGCGCCGTGCGCGGGGCCGATCCTCGGCCTGCTGCTCACCGGCGCCGCCCTGAACGGTGCCAGCGTGCAGACCACCTTGCTGCTGCTCACCTACGCGGGCGGTGCGGCGACGTCGCTGGGTTTCGCCTTGTTGATCGGCGGCAAGCTGTTCGCCGCGATGAAGCGCTCGCTGGGTGCCGGAGAATGGGTGCGCCGCGCGCTCGGCGTGCTGGTGCTGGCCGGCGTGGCGGCGATCGCGCTGGGGCTGGATACCGGCCTGCTCACCCGCGTGTCGCTGGCCAGCACCAGCAGGATCGAGCAGCGGCTGATCGATGCCGTGCGCCCGGCCCCGGTACCCGCGCCGAAGCTGAAAGCCGGCGAGCCGCTGCCGGTTGAAGGCGAGATGCCGTCGCTGGCTGGCGCCACGCAGTGGCTCAACAGCCCCCCACTGAGCACCAAGTCGTTGCGCGGCAAGGTGGTGCTGGTGGATTTCTGGACCTACTCCTGCATCAACTGCATCCGCGCGCTGCCGTACGTGCGCGGCTGGGCGGACAAGTACCGCGATCACGGCCTGGTAGTGATCGGCGTGCACGCGCCGGAGTTCGCGTTCGAGAAAGACCCGGCCAATGTCGCCAAGGCCGTCCGGGATCTGGGCGTGGATTATCCGGTGGCGCTGGATAACAACTATGCGATCTGGCAGGGCTTCAACAACGAGTACTGGCCCGCGCATTACTTCATCGATGCGCAGGGGCGGATCCGCCATCATCATTTCGGCGAAGGCGATTACCGCGAAAGCGAGGATGTAATCCGCCAGCTGCTGGCTGCGGCCGGCCAGAAAAACCTGCCGACCGGTTACGTCGACGACAACCGCCACGGGGTGGAGGCCGCCGCATCGGACGACCCGACCCGCTCGCCGGAAACCTATGTCGGCTACGCCCGCGCCGAGAATTTCGCCGGCGGCCGGGTGGCACATGACGAGCCGCGGGATTATCACGCGCCGGCCAGCCTGGCCACCAACCAGTGGGCATTCGATGGCCGCTGGAGCGTGCACGATGAGAACGCGCAGCTGGACCAGGCCGGCGGGCGCATCGTCTACCGTTTCCGCGGCCGCGACCTGCATCTGGTGCTTGGCCCCGGCAGTGCGGGCAAGCCGATCCACTTCCGCGTGCGGATCGACGGCAAGCCACCCGGCGCCGACCACGGCATGGATACCGATGCCGACGGCAACGGCACCGTCACCGCGCAGCGCCTGTACCAGCTGGTGCGCCAGGCCAACGGCAGCGGCGAGCGCCTGTTCGAGATCGAGTTCCTCGACCCCGGCGTGCAGGCGTACGCCTTCACGTTCGGCTGATCCAGACCCAGTGTAGGAGCGCACCCTGTGCGCGAAAGCTTTGGTGTGAATATTCGGGTTGGAACGTCCGCGAAGAGCTTTCGCGCACAGGGTGCGCTCCTACGATTTTTTCAACCAACCGGAGGTACCCATGTCACGACTCGATGAAACCCTCAAGCAGGATCGCCGCCGCTTCCTGCGCGCGGCACTCGGTGGCGGCACCTTGTTGGCAGTCGGCGGCGGTTGGCTGGCGCCGCGCCTGTTCGCCGCCAGCAGCGTACCGGTCGGCAAGCCCGGCAACGTATTGCTGGAGATCTTTGCCGACGACGGTCGCGACCTCGGCCCGCGCCAGGTACCGAAGCTGGTGCTGACCGATGCACAGTGGCGCCAGCGCTTGTCGCCGCTGGCGTTCGACGTGATGCGTCGCGGCGGCACCGAGCGGGCGTTCAGCGGCGATCATGAAAAGCCTGCCGTGAAGGGGTTGTTCCGCTGCGTCGCCTGCGATACGGCACTGTACGACGCCGCCACCGAATTCGACTCCGGCACCGGCTGGCCCAGCTTCTGGCAACCGATCGCCCACCGCAACGTGATCCCGATCCATGACCGCAGCTTCGGCTGGGAACGCACGGCGATCAGCTGCGCCGGCTGCGACAGCCATCTCGGCCACGTCTTCGACGACGGCCCGCAACCGACCGGACTGCGCTATTGCATGAATTCGGTGGCGCTGCGATTCGTCCCAAGGGCCGTCGGCTGAGACCGGCCAGACACCTCGCAGGGGCTGGCGCAACATGGAGAATGCCGCTGTGCGCCAGCGGGATCGTCGTCAGCCACAGAAGGCCCATGCCGCGGCGCGCCGGCAGGGTAGTGGTTCATTCGCCGGATCGCGTCACGGTGGTGCCGCAGACACCCTTTGCCGTCGACCACCGGGCGATGAATACCCTGTCATCGCACCTGCCGGCGACATGTGCAGGCCCACCTGCCCGCTCCCGACGCACTCGCCCCGCAGCCGCTCGACCATGCGCTGGCGTTGCCTGCCCGTTTCCATACCGACCCGCGCGCAGACCAGCGAGGCACCCGCCCCGGCGCGAACCCACTTGCATCTCCCGCCACCGCCGCCATTTCAGGAGCACGCCATCACGCCGGAGCCTGCCATGAGTACCCCGCTGGCCATTCCCTGCCCGCACTGCACCGCACTGAACCGCGTGCCGGCCGAACGGATCGGCGAACAGCCGAGCTGCGGCCGCTGCAAGCAGCCGCTGTTCGGCGGGCATCCGGTGGAACTGACCGCCACGAACTTCGATGCGGTGGCCGGCCGCGGCGACCTGCCGGTGCTGGTGGATTTCTGGGCGCCGTGGTGTGGCCCGTGCCTGGGCTTTGCGCCCGTGTTCAGCGAGGCTGCCCGCCGCTTCGAACCGCGCCTGCGACTGGCCAAGGTGGATACCGAGGCCCAACCGCAACTCGCTCAGCGCTTCGGCATCCGCAGCATCCCCACCCTGTTGCTGTTGCGGCAGGGGCGCGAGATCAAGCGCCAGGCCGGCGCACTCAATGCGGCGCAGTTGCAGCAGTTCGTCGCCAGCGTGTAATCGACAGCACGCACGAGTCGGCGCCCTGATCCGACCCTTAGCTTCTTGTGCCGGTACGCCCCTGGCAGGCATCGACGGGACCGCCGATGCGCTCGCCGTATCGGCATGAATACGTATGCAACAACTGGTTGCCACACCACGACCCTCCCTACCATGCAGGGTCGATGCGAATGACCATGCCGGTCGATGTTGCACCTGCAACATGCGGGGGACGCCGCGTCATGCCATAACAGCCGCAGGAGGGCTCATGCCGATGAAGCAGACCGATTACACAGGAACACCCGCGGTGCACACATGCTGAGCCTGCTGCTGACCGCCGCGATGGCGGCAAGCGCCAGCGCACCGGCCTGGCGGGACGGGCTCGACTGGCACGGCGTGCACGTGAGCATGGGCGAGGACGCGGCGCACCGCTACACCCTGGACTGGCCGTTCGGGCAACGCGTGATTCCCGCGCAGCCATTGCGGGCGGACACCGCCAGCGTGCTGTTCGACGGGTTGTACGCGATGGCGCAGGACGACCTGAAGCTCGACTCGGTCACCGCGATCCGCGATGGCGCGTTCGACCACGGTCAGCCGATCCCCTGCCACTGCTTCGAGACGGGCCTGAAGTGGCCGTACGTGTGGACGCGCGACCTGTCCTACTCGATCGATCTGGGACTGTGGCGGTTCGACCCGGCGCGCGCGCGCAATGGGCTCAGGTTCAAGCTGTCCGATGTGCGCGTGCCGTCCGCGCCGCAAGGTCTGTACGTGATGCAGGACACCGGCTCGGGCGGCAGCTGGCCGATCAGCACCGACCGCGTGGTGTGGTTCCTCGGCGCGCGGCACCTGCTGGGCGACAAGGTGTTCGCGGGTGAGGTCTACACCGCACTGCGCGACACCCTGGCACAGGATCGGCAGTACGCGTTCGACGCCGCATTCGGGCTGTATCGCGGCGAGACCTCGTTCATGGACTGGCGCGAACAGAGCTATCCGGCGTGGACGGCCAACGAGGTCACCTTCATCGCGCAGTCGTATGCGCTGTCCACCAATGTGCTGCACTACCAGGCACTGCAGCTGGCTGCCACGCTGGCCGGCGCGCACCACGACGCGCAAGCCGCCGCCGCTTACCGTGCGCAGGCCGCCGCGCTGAAGACGGCGATCAACGCGCACTTCTGGCGCGCCGATCGCGGCATGTACATGAGCTACATCGGCGGCGACGGCACGCCGGTCGACACCTACGACCTGCTCGGCATCTCGCTGGCGATCACCAGCGGCGTGGCCGACGGCGAGCGCGCTCGGCAGACGCTGGCGAACTACCCGACCTGGCCGGCCGGCAGCCCGGTCATGTGGCCCGAGCGGGCCGACCAGCCGATCTACCACAACCGCGCGATCTGGCCGTTCGTCAGTGCCTACGCATTGCGTGCCGCACGCACGGTGAACGACCCGGCGCGCATCGCGCACGAGATCCGTTCGGTGATGCGCGGTGCGGCGCTGTACGGCTCCAACCTGGAGAACTACGAACTGCTGACCCAGGGCCAGCACGTGGACGACGGCAAGCTCAGCGGGCCGGTGGTGAATTCGCCGCGCCAGCTGTGGTCGGTGGCGGCGTATCTGGACGTCGTCGCCGAGGGCGTGTTCGGCCTCACCGAAGACGGTCGCGTCGAACCGAAGCTGCCGACCTCGCTGCTGCCGACGCTGTTCGGCAATCGCACGGCGATTACGCTGAACCTGCCCGATCGCAGCATCACGCTCAAGCTCCCGGCCAGGCTCGAGGGCAATCTGCTGGTCGCCGATCACATCTCCAGCCAGGGCAACGCGACCACCGTGCAACTGAAGGCGATCACGGTGCAGGACGCTCCGCTGCGCCTCGATGCGCCACTGTATGCGCCGCAAGCGCCCGCCGCACCGACACTCGTCGCCACAGGCAACCACTGGACCGTCAAGGTCGACGGCGCCGTGCGGCTTTACGTGAACGGCCACCGCGGGCAGGCGGTCGACGGCAGCGGCAACCTGCCGCGCACCGGTGCACTCACCTGCGTCAGCGCCACCCGCGTGGATGCGAGCGGACTGGAATCGCTGCCCAGCCCCGACACCTGCGCGGGCGACGTGGCCAAGGTGGCTGGCGCCTGGCCGCGCCGCTGGAGCGCACCGGCGGCAGGCCGCTACCGCGTGACGCTGGACTACCGCAACGATCACGGCCCGATCAACACCGGCATCACCGCGGCGGTGAAGATGCTGGCGATACGTTGCGATGGCAGCGACGTGCAGCGCGTGCCGATCGTGATGCCGCACAGCGTGGGCCAGCAGTCGTCGACCTACGGAACCTTCGCGGCGCATGCCGGCGCGCGATGCCGCTTCGCGCTCGATGACGGCTTCAACATGAGCTACCTGCGCCACTTCGCGCATTACACCGGCGGTGCGGGCGGCATCGACGGACCCTTGAACGACGCCAGCGTCGGCGATCTGCGGATCACGCCTTCAGGAACTACCCCACCATGAGCAGAAAACCCGAGCTGTCGTTCTGGCAGATCTGGAACATGTGCTTCGGCTTCCTGGGCATCCAGTTCGGCTTCGCGCTGCAGAATGCCAACGTCAGCCGGATCTTCCAGACGCTGGGCGCCAACGTGAACGACATTCCGATCCTGTGGGTGGCCGCGCCGCTCACCGGGCTGATCGTGCAGCCGATCATCGGGCACTACTCCGACCGCACCTGGAACCGGCTGGGACGGCGCCGCCCGTATTTCCTGGCCGGTGCGATCTTCGCCACGGTGGCGCTGCTGGCGATGCCCAATTCGCCCACGTTGTGGGTCGCAGCGGGCCTGCTGTGGATCATGGATGCTTCGTTCAACATATCGATGGAGCCGTTCCGCGCCTTCGTCGGCGACCAGTTGCCGGAACACCAGCGTCCGCTGGGCTTCTCGATGCAAAGCGTGTTCATCGGCGTCGGTGCGGTGGTCGCCTCGGTGATGCCATGGCTGCTGGCCAAAGTCGGCGTGAGCAACCTCGCACCCGACGGCGCGATCCCGGACACGGTGAAGTACGCGTTCTATGCCGGCGGCGCGGTGCTGCTGGGCACGGTGCTCTGGACGGTATTGTCGACCCGCGAATATCCACCCGAGCAATTGCGCGAATTCGACAACGAGGCCGAGCGGCCCGCCGCGGATGTGTCGCGGGCCTGGCTGCCCGGCGTGCTGCTGCTTGCAGCGGGCCTGATGATATTGCTGGCCATCCGCCACTTCGCACTGGAGAAAGAGCTGTACGTGCTGGTCGGCGGCCTGGTCGTGTTCGGCCTGCTGTTCGTCTGGCTGGCCTTCTCGCGGAGTCAGCACATGTTGCGCGAGGTCATGGGCGACCTTTACAGCATGCCCGATGCGATGCGCCGGCTGGCCTGGGTGCAGTTCTTTTCGTGGTTTGCGCTATTCGCGATGTGGATCTTCACCACGCCGGCGGTCACCGCGGTGCAATTCGGCAGCAGCGATCCGCACTCGGCCGCCTACAACACCGGTGCCAATTGGGTCGGCGTCCTGATGGGTGCCTACAACGGCTTCGCCGCGCTGGCGGCGATCGTGATACCGCTGGTCGTGCGCCGCATCGGCCTGCGCTGGAGCCACCTGATCAACCTGTGGCTGGGTGGCGCCGGACTGCTGTCGTTCCTGTTGATCCGCAACCCGGACTGGCTGATTGCATCGATGGTCGGCGTGGGCTTTGCCTGGGCCTCGATCCTGTCGCTGCCCTACGCGATGCTGTCGGACAACCTGCCCGCCGCGAAGATGGGCGTCTACATGGGCATCTTCAATTTCTTCATCGTGATCCCGCAGTTGCTGGCCGCCAGCGTGCTGGGCGTGCTGCTGAAGCTGTTTTTCCACGATCAGCCGATCTGGGCGCTGGGCCTGGGCGGCGCCAGCCTGATCGTGGCCGGCCTGTTCACGCTGCGCGTGCACGACCCGGCCGACACCGCGGCCACCGTGCCTGCCCACGCCTGACACCGAACCCCGTAGGAGCCCGCTCGCGGGCGATGCGTTTCGCTCTGAATCCGCACAAGGCCGAGGCATCGCCCGCGAGCGGGCTCCTACCAAAAACCGCATCACGGAAACCGAATATGACCAAGCAGCGCCTGCTCGCCACCCTCGCCGCCACCCTCGCCTGCGGCCTTGCCCAAGCGGCCACGCCAGCGGTGATGCCCGAGTTCGTCGGCACCGATGCACCGTTCGCCTCCAACGCGATCTATTTCGTGCTCACCGACCGCTTCGTCAACGGCGACCCGTCCAACGATCATCGCCACCAGGGCGGCGCCCACCCCACCTTCGACATCCCGGTACCCGGCGCGCCCAAGGGCCAGAGCGCGAACATCGGCTACCTCGGCGGCGACTTCAAAGGCGTGCTGGAGAACGCCGGCTACATCCACGACATGGGCTTCGGCGCGGTGTGGATCACGCCGATCGTGGACAATCCGGACCAGGCGTTCACCGGCGGCGACCCGGTGTATTGGGGCTCGAAGTTCACCGATCGCGGCAAGACCGGCTACCACGGCTACTGGGGCGTCAACTTCTACAAGATCGACGAGCACCTGCCGAGCAAAAACCTCGACTACCGCCAGTTCACCGCCGGCATGCACAAGGCGGGACTGAAGGTGGTGCAGGACATCGTGCTCAACCACGGCTCGCCCGCCTTCACCATGCCGGTGCGCCAGCCGCAGTTCGGGCAGATCTTCGACAAGAGCGGCAAGCTGATCGCCGACGAGCAGAACCTGCCGCCGTACAAGCTCGACCCGGTACGCAACCCGCTGCACCGCTTCTATCACGCCTACGACGACCTGGTGCAGCTGTCCAACAACGACGACCAGAGTCCGCTGGTGCTGAACTACATGGTCGGCGCCTACGAGCAGTGGATCGACGAAGGCAGCGACGCCTTCCGCATCGACACCATCAGCCACATGTCCACCACCTTCTGGAAGCAGTTCAGCGCGCGCATCCGGGCGAAGCATCCGGGCTTCTTCATGTACGGCGAGGCGTTCGATTACAGCCCCGACAACATCGGCAAGTTCACCTGGCCGCAGAACGGCGGCATCAGCGTGCTCGACTTCCCGCTGCGCGGACGCATCGCCGACGTGTTCGAGCATCCGGGCAGCGACTACGCGCAGCTGCTCGACCGCCTGTACCTCACCAACGGCCCGTACCAGAACCCGTACGAGCTGGTCACCTTCTACGACAACCACGACATGGCGCGCCTCAACGCCACCGACGCGGGATTCATCGATGCCGACAACTGGCTGTTCACCGCACGCGGCATCCCGGCGATCTATTACGGCTCGGAGATCGGCTTCGAGCGCGGCAAGGCCGAGCACGAAGGCAACCGCAACTACTTCGGCCAGCAACGCATCGACAACGCCCCGAAGAGCCCGATCTACCAGCACCTTAAGCGCATCGCCACGCTGCGCGAGCACACCACGGCGTTGCAGCGCGGCCTGATGCTGCCGATCCATTTCGCCGGCCAGCAGGCATCGTTCTATCGCGTCTACCAGAAGGGCAACGTGCACCAGATCGCACTGGTACTGCTCAACAAGGGCGACCGCAGCGCCGACTTCAACATCCGCGACGACCTGCAGTCCGGCCGCTGGCAGCCCGCATTCGGCGGCAAGACCATCGAGGTGACCGCCGGCGGCAGCCTGCAAGCCCGCGTCGCGGCGCACGACGTGCAGGTCTACCTGCTCGACGCCCGGGCCACCCGCCCCGATCTCGTCGCCGAACTGACCCGGCTGATGGAGGAACGCGGGCACCCCAGCCATTGATCGATCGCTGACATCGCAAGGGGTGGATTGCGCGGCCGAACCCCGGGGTGCGGCACAAACGCCGCGCACCGCGCGTTCGCAAGCGGCGGCGGCGTCACATTCCCACCACGTTCAATGGCTGCGGATTGCGGGAACCACGCATTCGCCTCGATAGTCGAGGCGTGGCAACGACACTTTCGGGCGCTCGCCGGGCGTCAGGCAACCAGGCGGCTTGCCGCCGGATCCGCCGCAGACGGCATCGCGCGGGGTGTTCCCCTGGGCTCGATCGCGGCGGCATCCGGCAAGCCAAGGCGCATGTCAAACATGGTGGCAGCGACAAGGGCCCGGGACGCAAGCAGCGCGGCATGTTCGGCGCGATACCGGGCCAGCTTGGCTTTCATTTTCACGCTTGATGTGGCGCGGCTGAAGCGCAGCCGCTCGTCGGTCGCACGGGCAAACGACGCACGGCGGGCGAGATAGTCATGGTGGCCCGTCTTGTAGGCCGTGGACAAGGCGGCAACCCGGAACGGCGACGAGGTGAAATCCTCATGCAGCCAGCCCAGCCCCCTTGCCGCCTGCAGGGCGATCTCGGCATTGGCGGCGCATGATGAACTGGATTTCCCGGTGCTGGATTTCTCCGGGGGCACCGCGTAGGCCGCCTCGATGGCACGCACCAGAATCAGGTATTCGGATCCGTTCAACGGCCGATCGAGAACCGGCAGACTCGATCGCAACTCCAGCCAAGACTGATCCTCGCTCGACAGCGCATGGGACCCGGAGGTGACGAGGTCGATGGCGCGCAACAGTGAAACGCCCAGCCGATCCATCAGTTCCCGCGTGAGCTGTTCGCGGTTCAGCGGCCGGGCACGACTGAATCCGTCACGATCCACCCAGCGCATGTCCTCCACCGAATCGCCGAGGCCCCGGCCCGACCGGGTCCGCTGGAAACAGTGTTGCTCCGCATCGTTGTGCAGGCGCAGATTGACCGGCTGGATGCCGCGCGCCTCGGCACTCATGACCCGGTGCAGCAGCACCTCGGCGATGACCAGCTGGTCATGGTAGGCGGCGTGCTCGATGTGCTCATCGGCGGCAACGAAGTACACGAAGCGAAGCGGGTGGGACGGCAGGGACCACGACTCGAAGCCAGGTACACGTCGCGCGGTCACCGGATGATTCACGCCCTACTCCTCATGGCTGGATTGACGGACACATGCACGGGTTTGCGGGAATCGCTGGCCTCTGAGGTTGCGGGAACATTCATGGAGGGCGTTTCGTGTGTCTTTGGGGAAAGGCTGGCACAACCTGCGCGTCGCGGATGACCAGCGCGTCACAGTTCACACAATGAATGTGACGGGCATGTTTTCCCCGCAGAAGCTGGCGGATGCCGATCGTCGCCGGTGATGCCTGTTCGCGCCGGCCAAACCCGCATCGACCCGTTGGCAGCCAGGCGACCGGCAGGATGTGCGGGCCCGGCTCCTGGTTCGTCCCCGGGTGTTATCGCGACGCTGACCGCAGGCTGGAGTCGCGCACCATCAGCTTCACCGGCAGCACCGCACCCTCGGCCGGTTCCTTGCGTATCAGCCGCAGCAGGCAGTCGACCAGGATTTCGCCGGCACTGTTGGTGTCCTGCAGTACCGAGGTCAGTGTCGGATTGACGAAACTGGCTGTGGGGATGTCGTCGAAACCGGCCAGCGCCACGTCCTGCGGCACGCGCAGGCCGTGATCGGACAGCGCGCGCATGGCACCAATGGCGATCAGGTCGCTGGCCGCGAATACCGCGTCGAAGTCGGTCGTGTGCGCGATCAGCGCCTGCATCGCCGCGTAACCGGAGCTTTCGGTGCTCTCGGCGTTGACCTGCAACGATGGATCGATCGCCACGCCCGCCTCGCGCAACACGTCGGCATAACCGCGGTAACGCTCGAAGAATTCCGGATAGTGGCTGGACGCGTCGCCGAGAAAGGCGAGGCGCCGGCAACCTTGTTCGATCAGGTGCCCGGTGACATCCTGGCCACCGCGAAAATTGTCGCAACCGATGGAGATCCCCGGCTGACCGGGCAGCACCGCCCCCCAGCGCACGAAGCGCGTGCCCTGGGCGACCAGTTTTTCCAGCTTGTCGCGGTGGGTCAGGTAATCCCCGTAGCCGAGCAGGATGATGCCGTCGGCCTTGTTGCTGTCGGCGAAATCGGCGTGCCAGTCGTGCGAAAACTGCTGGAACGAAATCAGCAGATCGTGACCCTGTTTCGCGCAGGCCCGGGTGATCGAGCCGAGCATCGACAGGAAGAACGGGTTGATATGCGACTCGTCGGGCGTGGGATCCTCGAACAACAGCAGCGCCAGCGTGCCGGAATGCATCTTGCGCAGGTTGGACGCGTTCTTGTCCACCTTGTAGTTGAGCGCATCGACGGCGGCCTGTACCCGCCGCCGGGTTTCCTCATTGACCAGCGGGCTGCCACGCAACGCACGCGACACCGTGGACTGGGATACCCCAGCCATGTGGGCAATATCGAACGATGTCGCTTTTCCCTTTATCCGCACGTTGATCGGAAACCTTCTGGCAAGACAGCATGACGCCGGCGGCGGCGCGAACACCGCCATCCATGCCGAATCCTAGCTGCTTTGCCCGCCTTCTGTCGTACATCAGCCGGCGTTGTCCGCCTGCGCGGGTCGCAGGAACTTTCGGCAACTCGCCTGATCAGTGTGGCGTTTCAGGTGGGGGAAGAGCATCGCGCACAGGGTGCGCTCCTACCCGATCGGGTTATTCGAGGTGCCTGCCCGGATCGTTGCCGCCGATGCGGCGGCAACGATCCGGGCGTCGATCAGGCGTGCATGTCTTCCAGCTCGATGCCCTTGGTCTCGCGTACGGCGTACAACACGAACATCAGCGACAGCAAGGCGAAACTGGCATACAAGCCGTAGGCAAACGACAGGCCGATCTGCGCCAGCGACGGAAAGCTGACGGTGATCGCGAAATTGGCCAGCCATTGCGCGGCGGCGGCCACCGCCAGGGCGGTTGCACGGATGCGGTTCGGGAACATCTCGCCCAGCAGCACCCACACCACCGGACCCCAGCTCACTCCGAAAAACACCACGTAGGCATTCGCCGCGACCAGCGCGATGATACCCACCGCACCGGGCAGGCTCAGTTCGGCACCGCCGCCGGTCGCCTGCGAGAAACACCAGGCCATCGTCGCCAGCGTGAGGGCCATGCCGGCCGAGCCGATCACCAGCAGCGGCTTGCGGCCGAGCTTGTCGACCAGCGAAATCGCCACCAGCGTGACCAGCACATTGACGATCGAGGTGGCCACGGTGATCTTGAACGAATCGGCCTCGCTGAAACCGACCGAATGCCACAGCGTCGAGGAATAATAGAAGATCACGTTGATGCCCACGAACTGCTGGAATACCGACAACAGGATGCCGACCCAGACCACCGGCAGCAGGCCGGCGGCGCCGCCGCGAAGGTCGCTCAGGCGGGGCCGATGCTCCGAACGCAGGCTGTCCTCGATATCCAGCAGCTTCTTGTCGAGCGCGCTGGCGTTGTGCATGTCCAGCACCTGCTGCAACACGACCCTGGCCTCGGCCAGGCGACCCTTGGCCACCAGGTGACGGGGCGACTCCGGCACCGCCAGCACCACGCAGCCGTAGATCAGGGCCGGCAGCGACGCGACCAGGAACATCCAGCGCCACGCCGCCAGCCCCAGCCACAGCGTGTGCGCAGCGCCGCCAGCCATGTGGGCCAGCCAGAAATCGCTCGCCAGCGCGATGAAGATGCCCAGCACGATCGCCAGTTGCTGCATCGAGCCGAGCCGGCCGCGGATCCGCGCCGGCGCCACTTCGGCGATGTAGGTCGGCGCGATCACCGATGCCACGCCGACCCCGATGCCGCCGACCAGGCGCCACAGGATCAGATCCCAGACGCCGGTGACCAGCCCCGATCCCAGCGCACTGGCCACCAGCAATACGGCCGCCACCTGCATGGTGCGCACGCGACCGAAGCGATTGGCCAGCATGCCGGCATACCAGGCACCCAGCGCCGAACCGAGCAGCGCGCACGACACCGCGAAACCGGTTTGCGCGGCATTCAGCGTGAAACCGCCGCGGATGGCGTCGACTGCGCCGTTGATTACCGCCGTATCGAAACCGAACAAGAAGCCGCCCAATGCCGCCGCCGCCGAAATCAACACCACGCGCAGCGTGGCGTGCTGCCCCAGACCGTCTGTCACGTCCACTCTACTCATTAGCGCGCCCCCATCATGGCATCCACAAGTCCGTCCGATTCTGGGCCGCAGCCCCGTCCCTGTCCGATTGAATACGTATGCACGACCCGCCGACGGCATGCAAGCATGCCGGCTCCGTCCGGCCAATCGCCTTGGGCTTCTCTCGAAAGCCTCTTGCCCAAAGCTATGACAGCGCTGTCATACCGGACTGGAGCATACCGGTGACGGCACGCCGGTGGGAAGCGAAACCGCAGATCTCGCTCTGCGACCCCAGAAAATCACCGAAATGATGGGGCTTGCGCACGCCAAGAGCCCACCGCAAAAGCTCACGGCGTGGCAGGGAAGCGAGAATCGGCCCCGCCCCGCCAGCAAACCGGCTACTGAGCCGCATTGATCACCGCGAGGAAGTCGCGGCCATAGCGCTTGAGCTTGGCCTCGCCGACGCCGCTGATCGTCGCCAGCTCGTCCTCGTTTGCCGGCAGCGCGCGCAGCATCGCCAGCAAGGTGGCATCGTGGAACACCACATACGGCGGCACGCCGTGCTGTCTGGCCAATTGCGTGCGCACGGCGCGCAGCGCATCCCACAGCGGCTGCTCGTAGGCCTCGATGCCCAGGCTGCCGCCGCCCACGATCGTCTGGCTGTCGCGGCGGCGACGGCTGGCACGGACCGGCCGCGCATCTTCGCGCAACCTCACCGTCTGCCCGCCGCTGAGGACGGCCCGGCTGGCGGCGGTCAGGCGCAATGTGCCGAAGCCCTCGGCGTCGGCTTCGAGCAGGCCGGCGGCGAGCAGCTGCCGGAACACCGAACGCCACTGCTTCTCGTCCAGTTCGGCGCCGACACCGAACGTGCTCAGCTGGTGGTGGCCGAGGTTGCGCACCCGCTCGGTTTCCTCGCCGCGCAGGATGTCGATCACGTGACCGGAACCGAACCGCTGGCCGCTGCGGTAGACGCCGGACAACGCCTTCTGCGCCGGCACCGTGGCGTCCCAGGTTTTCGGTGGTTCGATGCAGTTGTCGCAGTGTCCGCACGGGCCGGGATAGCTCTCGCCGAACGCCCCCAGCAGCAGCTCGCGGCGGCAGCCGGTCGCCTCGGCATACGCCAGCAGCGACTCCAGCTTCTGCCGCTCGACCCGCTTGCGTTCGTCGGCCGATTCGGACTGCGCGATCATCTGGCTCATCGTCACCACATCGGACAGGCCGTAGATCATCCAGGCTTCGGCCGGCAGCCCGTCGCGGCCGGCGCGACCGGTTTCCTGGTAATAGCCCTCGATGCTGCGCGGCAGGTCCAGATGCGCCACGAAACGCACGTCGGGCTTGTCGATGCCCATGCCGAACGCGACGGTGGCCACCATCACCACGCCGTCCTCGCGCAGGAAGCGCTTCTGGTTCTTCGCGCGGGTGGCCGCGTCCAGGCCCGCGTGATAGGGCAACGCCTCGATGCCGGATTCGGCCAGCCATTGCGCGGTGTCGTCCACCTTGCGCCGGCTCAGGCAATAGACGATGCCGGACTCGCCGCGATGGCCCTGCAGGAATTCGCCGAGCTGGCGCTTCGCGTTGTGCCGCAAGCCCACCCGATAGCCGATGTTCGGCCGGTCGAAACTGGCCAGGAACTGCCGCGCCCGCTGCAGCGCCAGCCGCTCGACGATCTCCTCCCGGGTGCGCGGGTCGGCGGTGGCGGTGAGCGCGATCCGCGGCACCTGCGGGAAGCGCTGATGCAGGATCGCCAGCTCGCGGTACTCGGGACGGAAATCGTGGCCCCACTGCGACACGCAGTGCGCCTCGTCGATCGCGAACAGCGCCACTTCGGTGTGTTCCAGCAGGTTGAGGAAGCGCCCGGTCAACAACCGCTCGGGGGCCACGTAGAGCAGATTCAGTTCGCCAGCCGACAGCTGCCGCTCGACCTCGCGCTGATCGTCCGCGCCGAGGCTGGAGTTGAGATAGGCCGCCGCCACGCCCGCTTCGCGCAGCGCATCGACCTGATCCTGCATCAGCGCGATCAGCGGCGACACCACGATCCCGGTGCCCTGCCGGATCAGGGCGGGAATCTGGTAACACAGCGACTTGCCGCCGCCGGTCGGCATCAGCACCAGCGCGTCGCCGCCTTCGCTGAGGTGCTCGACCACAGCCTGCTGCTGGCCGCGAAAACTGGGGTAACCGAAAACGCTTTGCAGCAGGTCGAGGGCAGAGGCATTCATTGGCGCCATGCTAGCAAATCGACCGGACCACGCCGCGGTGTTGCTGTCGGTGCCAGCCGATTCTTTGCGCCGGGAAATGGCGCCGCCGCAGACAAGCTGTTGCCTTCGCGGCATCCTCTGTGCCTTTGCGTGTAGCGCACTTGTGCACGATGGCTTTTGTGGCGCTTTTGTTTGTTTGTAGGAGCCCGCTCGCGGGCGATGCTCTTCCCGGGACCCGAGCCCCGAAAGCGTAAAGCATCGCGCGCAAGCGCGCTCCTACCGCCATTCGCCAGGCAGGCCCCACAGTGCATGATCCAGGTCGCCGTCGAGGCCGAACCGCGACAGCGGCACGCGGCCGTTGCGGACCTCGATGCCCTCCGCCCGCAGCAGCCGGCATTGCTCGCGAAAACCGCGGCTGCCCGGCGGCAGGGCGATCTGGCCGCTGGCACGCAACACCCGGTACCAGGGCAACACCATGCCGTCCGGGGTTTCCCCCAGCAGCCGGCCGACCAGCCGCGCGCGCCCGGGCAACCCGGCACGGGCGGCGATGGCGCCATAACTGGCAACACGACCGCGCGGGATCGCGGCGATAGCGGCGTAGATGCGGGCGTGGTCGTTGTTCATGATTCGCTGCCATGGCGCTGCCACGCCGCATCGGTGGGAAGCCTCGCGCGCTGCTGCGGCTGGACGCGGTGCCGCAGCAACGCGACGCGGACCTCAAGACGTGGCAGAGTAATGGCACTCCCGCCAGCGAAGGAAGCCGCACCATGCGTCACTTCGAAGCCGTGCGCTCCCATATCGGCAGCCAGCACGAGCTGCACCACAATGATCCTTACCTGATCAGTTTCGATCTGGAACTGGGTCAGGATCGCCGCCAGGGCATCTATCTGGCCGAACTGGAAGATGAAGCGGGGCATCGTTACCTGCGCATATCCACCCCGATCGGCCCGCTCGCCGGAACCGACCCCTGCCGCTGCCTGCGTTTCAACTGGCAGCAGCGCACCGGCTTTCTTGCGGTGGCCGACCTGGATGGCTCACCCTTTCTGCACTTGTGCGAAAACCGTCCGTACGAATTTCTCGACGGCGGCGAACTGGAACGCGTGATCCACGAACTGGGCACGCTCGGCGACCAGCTGGAGCTGATCGTCGCCGCCGGTGGCGACGCGCTCTAGGAGCGTGGGCGGTAGAAACGTTCGCGGCGAAAAGTCCTCTGCGCGAGGACAGTTTTTCGGCGATTTGCCGGCCCATAGTGATTCTATGGGCCAAAAAGCGACGGAAAAATGGACCGCGCGGAGGGCTTTGCAGCCGAATGGCTTCTACCGCCCACGCTCCTAGCAGCCGCAGGGCGGGTCAAGCCAAAAATGGCGAACGGACGCTGGTTCAGCGGTTCCCTCGCAGGAAGCTCCCGCGATACCCGTGGCGGCGTCGAGGTGAACTGAAAGGCCGGCTGCCCTTACACTGCGAACCATGTCTCCACACCTGCCCTCGCCACGATGCTGACCGAAATCGTGCTCGTCATCGTGCTGGCCCTGTGCAACGGCTTCTTTGCGTTGTCGGAAATGGCGCTGGTGGCCTCGCGCAAGAGCCGGCTCAAGCAGATGGCGAAAACCAACCCGCGCGCCGCCCTGGCGCTGCGCCATGCCGAGGCGCCGGAATATTTCCTATCCACCGTGCAGGTAGGCATCACCCTGGTGATGCTGATCACCGGCGCGGTCGCCGGCGATGCGCTGGGTGGCCACATCGCCGATGCGCTGCATGCCGAGCGGCTGGTCTGGCTGATTCCCTATGCACGGATAATCGGCATCGCGCTCGGTTTCGCGCTGATCTCGTTCATCCAGATCGTGATCGGCGAGCTGGTGCCCAAGCGGCTGGCGCTGTCGGCACCGGAGCAGCTGTCGTCCTACGTGGCGATTCCGATGCTGCTGCTGTCGCGACTGACGTCCCCGTTCGTGTGGCTGCTGAACGTGTCCAGCAACCTGCTGCTGCGGTTGCTGCGGGTCAACCAGCGCGGCCGCGGCGTGGTCACCGAGGAAGAGATCCGGATGCTGGTCGCCGAGAGCGCCGAACAGGGCGTGCTCGATCGCGACGAGCACAACATGGTCAACCGGGTACTGCGGCTGGGCGACCGCACGGTGGACAGCGTGATGACCCCGCGCATGCGGATCGCCTGGCTGGACATATCAGCCTCCCGCGAGGAAAACATCGAGGTCATGCGGCAGACTCCGTATTCACGCTATCCGGTCTATCGCGGCGACGAGAGCGAGGTAGTCGGCGTGGTCGAGGTCAAGCTCATGCTGCACAGCTTTGCCGAAGGCAGTCCGGAGCTGTTCGGCCATCTGTCCAAGCCGCTGTTCGTGCCGGCCACCGCACGCGCGCTGGATCTGCTGGAAGAATTTCGTGACGCCGAGACGCCACTGGCGCTGGTCGTCGACGAGTACGGCGACATCGAGGGCGTAGTCACCGTCAACGACCTGCTGGCCGCCGTGGTCGGGGCCAGCCAGATCGGCCATGGCGGAGCCGACGAAGGCGGTCCCATCGTGCAGCGCGCGGACGGCAGCTGGCTGATCGATGGCAGCCTGTCCACCGACGACCTGCGCGAACTGCTGCACCTGGATCACCTGCCCGGCGAGCAGGAGCACGACTTCCGCACCGTCGCCGGCATGGTGATGACCGCGTTTGGCCATGTTCCGCAGACCGGCGAAGTATTCTCCTGGCGCGGCATCCGCTTCGAGGTGATCGACCTCGACGGCGCCCGCATCGACAAGCTGCTGGTCACCCCCGCACCGTCACCGGAACCCCCGTCCGACGACCTGTAGGAGCCCGCTTGCGGGCGATGCTCTTTGCGGGCGTTCGTCAACAAGAGCATCGCCCGCAAAGAGCATCGCCCGCAAGCGGGCTCCTACGTGGACACGGCGCCGAGAACATGAGGCCGGCCATCGGGCCTTCTCAGTCTTCGCCCTTTTCACCCGCCAGCTGCGCCATGCGCTGCGCGTCGGCGAGGATGCCGTGCAGCACGCGCAGCTCGCGGTTGTCCGGCTGCGCACGCTGGAACAGCTTGCGCAGGCGCAGCAGGATGGTGGTCGCGGTGCGGCCCTTGTGGAAGTCGATGTCGTCCAGCGTCTGCGCCAGATGCTCGTAGAAGCGCTCCATCTGCGCCGCATCGGCGGGCGGCTCGTCGTGCACCGGCGGTGCTGCCGGCGCGTCGTCGCCGAGTATCGCCATACGCAGTTCGTAGGCCATCACCTGTACCGCCTGCGACAGGTTGAGCGAACTGAAATCGTCCACGCTGGGAATGCGCACCATCGCATGGCAGCGCGCCAGCTCCTCGTTCTCCAGTCCGCTGCGCTCGTTGCCGAACACCAGCGCCACCTGCTCGCCGCGGGCGACGGCTGCCAGCGCCTGGCCGGCAGCCTCGCGCGGGGAGATTTCCGGCAGCTGCACGCCGCGCCGGCGCGCCGACAGCCCCAGCACCAGACTGCAGCCGGCCAGGCTGTCGACCATGCCGTCATGAATGCCGGCATGGGCCAGCACCTCGTCCGCACCGGCCGCCAGTGCGGTCGCCTCCGGATCGGGAAAACGCGCCGGCGCCACCAGCTCCAGCCGCTCGAAGCCCATCGTGCGGATCGCCCGCGCCGCGCTGCCGATATTGCCCGGATGCGAGGGACGCACCAGCACGAAGCGCAGAGGGTTGGCAATGCTATCGATAGTCATGGATCACTTACGACTGGCAGGGATCGGCAAGCATAATTGCAGGAGCCCGCTTGCGGGCGATGCTCTTGTTGGGCTCTACCGGAATGCCCGGCAAGACCATCGCCCGCAAGCGGGTTCCTGCAAGGGTTCTGCCCCGAACTCGCGCCTCTGTTAGAATCGCCGGCCGCAACCCCGCTCTTTTGAAAGTCGAAGCCATGTCCAGACCCGCCGTCACGATCGCGGCGCGCGCCGCGCGCTCAGCAGGCAACATCATCCTGCGTTACATGAACCGTATCGACGGGCTCAACATCGTCGAAAAACAGCGCATGGATTTCGTCTCCGAGGTGGACAAGCTGGCCGAGGCGGAGATCGTCAGGGAACTGCGTCGCGCCTACCCCACCCATGCGTTCCTCGGCGAGGAAAGCGGCGCCACCGGCAAGGGGCCGCTGGTGTGGGTGATCGACCCGCTGGACGGCACCCACAACTACCTGCGCGGCATCCCGCATTTCTGCGTCTCGATCGCCCTGCTCGACAAGGGCGAGCCGGTCTACGGTGTGATCTTCGACCCGCTGCGCGACGAGCTGTATACCGCCAGCAAGGGCGACGGCGCCTACATGAACGACCGCCGCCTGCGCGTATCCAAGCGTGAGAACCTCGACGGCGCGATGATCGCCACCGGCTTCCCGTACCGCCAGCGCGAACACTTGGGTCCGCAGCTCGACATGACCCGTGCGATCCTCGGCCAGGCCGAGGACATCCGCCGCACCGGCTCCGCCGCACTGGACCTGGCCTACGTCGCCGCCGGCCGTCTGGACGGCTATTTCGAAATCGGCCTGAAGCCGTGGGACATGGCCGCCGGCGTGCTGCTGGTACATGAAGCCGGCGGCCGCTACTGCGACTTCGCCGGCCGCGACGGCATCCCCGAAAGCGGCAACCTCGTCGCCGGCAACCTGCTCGTGACCAAGGCGATGGTCGATGCGATCGGCCAACAGGCCACGCCGGCGCTGCTCAAGGCCTGAACCTTGCCGGTCCGATTGAAGCAACGAAGGCGCCCGCGGGCACCTTCGTTGCGCGGGAAT
This sequence comes from Rhodanobacter sp., assembly GCA_035530315.1. Classification (GTDB taxonomy): domain Bacteria; phylum Pseudomonadota; class Gammaproteobacteria; order Xanthomonadales; family Rhodanobacteraceae; genus Rhodanobacter. Next base: position 21,989 of record DATKVA010000122.1, read on the forward strand.
GCCACACAACCCGTGCTGATTCAGCCCGATTCCGTCCCCTCGCGCAGGAACCCGCGCAGGAACGGAATGGTGATCCGCCGCTGCGCCGCCAGCGAGGCTTGATCGAGCCTGTCCAGCAGATCCAGCAGTGCGCCCAGATCGCGCGCATAGCGGGCGAACAGCCAGTCCAGCACGCTGTCGTCCAGCTCGATGCCGCGCGCGGCAGCCTGCGCCTTGAGCACGATACGGCGCTCGCCGTCATCCAGCAGCTTGAGCGCGAACTGGGTGCAGGCACCGAGGCGCGAGCGCAGGTCGGGCAATTCGAGGCCGAGCCGGGTCGGTGTGGTATCGGCGGCGAACAGCAGGGCGCTGCCTTCGGCGCGGGTGCGGTTGTAGAGGTCGAACAGCGCGTGCTCGGCCGCGCGGTTGCCGGCGATGGCGCCCAGATCGTCCAGTGCCAGCAATTCGCTGCCGGCCACGCCGCGCAGCACCGCCGCACTGTCGCCCAGCGTCGCCAGCGGCAGGTATTGCACACGGCGACCCGCGGCCGCCGCGGCCTGGCACGCAGCCATCAGCAGATGGCTGCGGCCGCTGCCGGCGGGGCCATGCAGATAGACCCAGGCGGCACCCGGTTCACGTGCCAGCGTCTGCACCGCGGCCAATGCGGCGGCGTTGGCGCCGGCATGGAAATGCTCGAAGCGCTGGCGGCGCGGCCAGCGCAGGGCCAGTGGCAACTGCGCGATCATGGCGTGTCGCTGTCGGCCGGCGGCGCTGTCTCCTGCGCCGCGGTCACGCCTTGTGCGTCGCCGGGCAGCACGATGACCCCATCGCCGCCCGGATCCGGCGCAGGCGGTGGCACGCCGGTATCGGTATACAGCTCGCTTTGGCGGTACTGCTCCAGCACGTGGCGCAGCAGCACCATGATCATCGAGGCAGCCGGCAGCGCCAGCAGCACGCCCAGAAAACCGAACAGATAGCCGCCGGCCAGCACCGCGAAAATCACCGCCACCGGATGCAGGCCGATCTTGTCGCCGACCAGCTTGGGCACCAGCACGTAACCTTCCAGCAACTGGCCGAGCGCGAACACGCCGCAGACGATCAGCAGATGCGTCCAGTCGCCGTACTGCACCAGCACCGCGATCACCGCTGCGCCGAAGCCGACGATGAAACCCAGGTACGGCACGAAACTGAGCAGCCCGGCGATCAGGCCGATCAGCAGGCCGACCGACAGCCCGGCCAGCGACAGGCCGGTACCGTAGAACACGCCCAGCGCCAGCATCACCAGCAACTGGCCGCGCACGAACGCGCCCAGCACCTTGTCCGATTCGCGCGCCAGCTGCGCCACGGTCGGCTGGATCGAGCGCGGCAGCATGCGGTCGATGGTGACCACCAGCCGATCCCAGTCGCGCAGCAGATAGAACGCCACCACCGGGATCAGCACCAGATTGGTCAACCACAGCACGATGCCCAGCCCGGAACGGGACACCTTGCCCAGCACCACCGTGGCGACCCCGCCGATCGAAGCCAGATGCGCCCTGATCGCGGCCAGCAGGCGATCGCTGTCGAACATGCGCGGGTCCAGGTGCAAGGTGGTCTGCACCCATGGCCAGGCCGTGTGCTGCGCCCACTGTGCGTAACGCGGCAGGCTCGCGATCAGGTTTTCGACCTGCCGCGAGATCAGCGGGATCAGCAGCAGCAGCACCCCGACCAGCCCCAGCAGGAATACCAGGAAAACAATGCTGGCCGCCCAGGTGCGGCCCAACCCCAGCCGCTCCAGCCGGTCGGCCAGCGGATCGCCCAGGTAAGCCAGCATGCCGGCCAGCACGAACGGCATCAGCACCGGCGCCAGCAGCCAGACCAGGTAACCGATGACCGCCACGATGGCGAACATCTGCCAGCGACGTGAGTTGTCATGCGTCATGGGCGTGCTCACCGGAATGTCGCGGACCTAGGAGCGTGGGCGGTAGAAACGTTCGCGGCGAAAAGTCCTCTGCGTGAGGACAGTTTTTCGGCGATTTGCCGGCCCATAGTGGTTCTATGGGCCAAAAAGCGACGGAAAAATGGACCGCGCGGAGGGCTTTGCAGCCCGAATGGCTTCTACCGCCCACGCTCCTAGGAGCCTGTCGGATACCGACCACTTTCATCGGAAACGTGACGTGCCGGCCGCCGCCGCGCACCGGCATCATCGTGTTTGCATGCGGGCTCAATGCAGCCAACGCAAGCTCGCATCGGCGCCTTGATGCGCCTGGTCCTGCAGCAGCAGATGGCCACCGGCGGCCAGATTCGCAGCCACACCGCCGAGCGGCATGGACGCCTTGACGTACAGCAGTACGCCGTCATCCTGTGCACCGACCGTGGTCACCTCCTGCACGGTCGGATCGGCGCGCAAGGTGGACAACAGGTTCGCGTAATCCATGGCCGTAGCCAGTCCGCCCACCCACAGTTTGCCTTCGCTGACAGCCGTGCCGATCACGTTGAGCTGCTTGCCGATGCGATCGACCATGCTGTTGCCGGCGGCCGTCAGCAGCGCGTCCTCGGTCGCTCCCGTGCTGCTCCATTGCTGCGACTGACCGCCGGAGATCAGCGTCCAGTCGGCGCTGCCGTCGTGCAGCCGGCCCGACAGCACCAGACCGGTGTGGTAGTGCTGGTTGATCGCAGCCAGCGTGGCGGGGTCGGCAGCTACCACTTTGGCCGGATCCGGCAGGCTCGTTGCATCCGGATAGACCACGTCGACGCCGCGTGCGTTCGCTGCCGCGGCCAGGCTGGTCAGCGCGGATTGGTCGAACAGCTTGCCGTCCGCGCCTTGCACCAGCAACAACACGGGCGGCTTGATGCCCGCGCTCGCCACACCCAGCTTGGCGATCAGCCGGCGCACCGTGCCCGGCTCGAAGTTCACCTGCAGGGCGAGGCCGCCGGCGGTACGCTGATACTGGAATTTCCGCACGATCGAGCCGGCGTTGGCCAGCGCATCGGCGTAACCGGCGTTGCTGCGCAGATCCTGCCCCCCGGCAACCCGTGCCAGCACCTGGGCGAGTGCGCTTGAAAAGGCCTGATCGCGCACGGCATCGCTGGTATCGGCGACCGGCACAACGACCGAATACGGCGAGCCCTGGTCCTGCGCGTGCAAGCGCGGCAGCACGGCAAAACCCAGCAACAGGGTAACGATCAGCAGGCGTGACAGGCGCATGGGTACGGGTATCTTCGAAGGGACGCTGAGGGAAGTCTGCCCAATCGCGTCGCCAGCGTCCATGGCAGCGTCGCCCGACGCCGGATGCGGACCGCTCTGGCCTGCATCGGCCCGGCCACCAAAGTTCGTCGGACTGCTAAACTTGCACGTTTCTGCCTCACCGGTCTCCAGTCATGTCTGACGACGCCCTCACCTACCGCGCCGCCGGTGTCGATATCGATGCCGGCAATGCCGTGGTCGAACGCATCAAGCCGCTGGTCAAGCGCACGTTCCGTCCCGAGGTGATGGGCGGGCTGGGTGGCTTCGGCGGCCTGTTCGACCTCTCCGGACGCTACCGGGAACCGGTGCTGGTTTCCGGCACCGACGGCGTCGGCACCAAGCTGAAGCTGGCGCAACAGCTGAACCGGCACGACACGATCGGTATCGACCTGGTCGGCATGTGCGTCAACGACGTGCTGGTGCAGGGCGCCGAACCGCTGTTTTTCCTCGACTACTTTGCCACCGGCAAGCTGGACGTGGACACCACCGTGGCAGTGGTCGGCGGCATCGCGAAAGGTTGCGAACTGGCCGGTTGCGCACTGATCGGCGGCGAGACCGCCGAGATGCCCGACATGTACCCGCCGGGCGAATACGACCTGGCCGGCTTCACCGTGGGCGCGGTGGAAAAATCGCAGATGCTCGACGGTGCGGCGATCGTCGCCGGCGACGCGATTCTCGGCGTGGCCTCGTCCGGCCCTCATTCCAACGGCTATTCGCTGATCCGGCGGATTCTCGAACGCGCCGGCAACCCGTTCGATCTCGATCTCGGCGGCGTGACGCTGGCCGACGCACTGATGGCGCCGACCACGATCTACGTGAAGCCGATGCTGGAGTTGGTGAAGGAAAGCCCGGTGCACGGCATGGCCCACATCACCGGCGGCGGCCTGAAGGAAAACATCATCCGCGTGGTGCCCGACGGCCTGGGCATTGCGCTGGATGCCGCCGCGATCGTGCTGTCGCCGGTATTCGACTGGCTGCAGCGCGAGGGCAACGTGGCGCGCGAGGAAATGTGGCGCACGTTCAACTGCGGGATCGGCTTCACCGTGATCCTGCCGCATGCCGCCGTCGCGGCAGCGTCCGCGCTGCTGGCGAAGCACGGCCTGGCCAGTTCGGTGATCGGCGAGGTGGTGCCGGCGGCTGGCGGCGAGCGCGTGCGGATCGGCTGACGCAGTCACGTCGCCGATGACCACACCGCGCCCACGCGTCGCCGTACTCGCCTCCGGGCGCGGCAGCAACCTTGCCGCCCTGCTGGCCGCGCGCGATCGCGGCGAGTTGCCGGTCGACTTCGTGCTGGTGGGCAGCGACAAGGCTGCGGCCGGCGCGTTGCGGCTGGCCGAAGCGGCCGGCATCCCCACGCTGGCACTCGATCCGCGCAGTTATCCGGACCGCCGCGCGTTCGACCTCGACCTGTTCGCCCGCATCGCCGCCAGCGGTGCCGAACTGCTGGTGCTGGCCGGTTTCATGCGGATCATCGACGCTGCGGCGCTGGCACCGTGGATCGGCCGCATGATCAACATCCACCCGTCGCTGCTGCCGAAATATCGGGGCTTGCACACGCATCGCCGCGCGCTGCAAGCGGGCGACCGGGAACACGGCGCCAGCGTGCACTTCGTCACCGCCGAACTGGACGGCGGCCCGGTGATCGCCCAGGCGCGCATCCCCATCCATCCCGGCGACGACGAACAGCAACTGGCACAACGGCTGCTGTCCGAGGAACACCGGCTGCTGCCGGCAGTCCTGGCCCTGTTGGCCAGCCATCGACTGCAATGGCACGATCAAGCGCCGCGGCTCGATGGACAGCCGTTGCTCACGCCGCTTGAACTGAACACGCACGGCCTGCGCACCGCCAAGTGACCCCCGGTTCAGCCCGACACAGGCAGACTCGAAACATGACCATCCGCCCCCTGCTCGCCCCGCTCTTCGCCCTTTCCCTGTTGCTCGGCGCGCCCGCCGCGCTCGCCGCGCCGCCTCGCGATTTCACTGCCATCTACCAGGTTACCCAGGATGGTGCGCCCATGGGCGAAGCTACCGTGCGCCTGCATGCGAGCGGCCATGGGGAGTGGGTCTTCAGCAAATACATCAAGGGCACTGCCGGACTGGCCGCCATGCTCGGTGCCAGCGACCGGGAATCCTCGAGCTTCCGCTGGAAGGGCGATGTGCCCGAAGCGATCAGCTACGACTACCGGTTGAATACGGGGATCAAGAACAAGCAGCGCCACCTGCGGGTCGACTGGCCGAAACACCAGGTGACCGTCGATGAGGGCAAGGGGGTGCAGACTTACCCGGCCAGCCCCGGCATGGTCGAGCGCAATACGCTGCCGCTGGCATTGGGCTTGGCGCTGCGTGACGGCCAGCGCCAGGTTGCGCTGCCGGTCGCGGTGCGGCAGGAAGTGCAGACCCAGCACTTCGCGGTGACCGGCAAGGAAACCGTCAAGGTGCCGGCCGGCAGCTTCAAGGCGATGCGGGTGGATCGCACCGATGCCGACCGCGGTTTCAGCGCATGGTATGTGCCGGCGCGCTACCCGCTGCCTGTGAAACTGTCGCAGCACGACGGCGGCAACATGGAAATGCAGCTGGTGAGCTTCACCCGGCCGTAGGAGCGAACCCTGTGCGCGATTGCTCTTGCCGCGGTTGATGCAAAAAGCATTTCGCGCACAGGGTGCGCTCATACCAGGCGGCTCAAGCATTTCGCGCACAAGGTGCGCTCCGACGACGCTCAGTTCGGCAGGCGCCTGATCTTGGCACCGAGCACGCCGAGCTTCTCCTCGATGTTCTCGTAGCCGCGGTCGATGTGGTACACCCGATCGACCACGGTGTCACCCTTGGCCACCAGACCGGCCAGCACCAGACAGGCCGATGCGCGCAGGTCAGTGGCCATGATCGGCGCGCCGCTCATCTGCGGCACGCCCTGGATCACGGCGGCATTGCCTTCGAGGTGGATATTCGCGCCCAGCCGCTGCAATTCGTGCGCGTGCATGAAGCGGTTCTCGAAGACGGTTTCGGTGACCACGCCGGTACCTTCGGCAATGCAGTTCAGCGCGGTGAATTGCGCCTGCATGTCGGTCGGAAACGCCGGATACGGCGCGGTGCTGATGTTCACCGCCTTCGGCCGGCGGCCCTGCATGTCCAGCTCGATCCAGTCCGGCCCGGTGGAGATATGCGCGCCGGCCTCTTCCAGTTTGGCCAGTACCGCGCCGAGCGTGCTGGCGCGGGCATGACGCATGCGCACCTTGCCGCCGGTGATCGCCGCACCCACCAGGAAGGTGCCGGTCTCGATGCGGTCGGGCAGCACTTCGTACTCGGCGCCGTGCAGTCGTTCCACGCCGTGGATCACCATGGTCGAGGTGCCCTCGCCTTCGATCTGCGCACCCATCGCGATCAGGCAATGCGCCAGATCGACCACTTCGGGTTCCTGCGCGGCGTTCTCGATGATCGTGGTGCCCTGTGCCAAGGTGGCCGCCATCATGATGTTTTCGGTACCGGTGACGGTGACCATGTCCATCACGATGCGCGCACCCTTGAGGCGTTTCGCCCGCGCCTTGATGTAACCGTTCTCGACCGTGATCTCGGCGCCCAGCGCCTGCAGACCGATGATGTGCTGGTCGACGGGGCGCGAACCGATCGCGCAGCCACCCGGCAGGGAAACCTCCGCCTGGCCGAAACGCGCCACCAGCGGACCGAGTACCAGGATCGAGGCACGCATCGTGCGGACCAGGTCGTACGGCGCCACGCAAGTGTTGGTGGTACGCGGGTCGACATGCATCTTCATGCGATCGTCCAGCACCAGCCGCACGCCCATCTGGCCGAGCAGCTCGATGAACGTGGTGACGTCGTGCAGGTGCGGCACATTGCCGATGCTGACCGGCTCATCGGCCAGCAGGCAGGCCGCAAGGATCGGCAATACGGCGTTCTTGGCGCCGGAAATGGCGACCTCGCCATTGAGTGGCGTGCCGCCAGTGATCAGGATCTTCGCCATCGTTGTTCCTAAATTCGTGCGCTCCTCCATGAGCGCAAAGAAGAACCGGCATCCATGCCGGACTTTTCAATTCGAGCGAAGATCACCCTTGGCGCGCCGCGGCTTCCTCGGGTGTCAGGGTTTTCAGCGCCAGCGCGTGGATCGCGCCGCCCATCAGGTCGCCCAGGGTGGCGTAGACCAGCCGGTGCCGCGCCAGCGGCAGCTTGCCGGCGAACTGGCTGGCGATCACAGTCGCCTCGAAATGCACGCCATCGGCACCCTGAACCTCGACCCGCGCGCCCGGCAGGCCGTTTTCGATCATTGCCTGGATGCTGGTTGAGTCCATTGGGTGCGGTCCATGGGAGCTTTAGGAGCCTGTCGGACTTTGGTTGGCCGGGCTGCGAATCCGTCTGTGCGGTCCATATTTCCGCCGCTTCTTGGCCCATAGCACCACTATGGGCCGGCGAAGCGTCGAAAATCTGTCCTCGCACAGCCGAATTCTCACCTCGACCACCAAAGCCCGACAGGCTCCTAGTCGACAAAAACCCGGGATTCAGCGCTTTCCTGAATTCAGGGCGTCGACTTATGACGTTAAAATGCGGATATGCCATGGTAATGGAAATATGCTGGCGCAGAAATGACAACGATGCCTGACCGGTGACCCTGGTCAGGTTTGTGACCGCTGTGGCCCGCCAACCATCCTCCGCCTCTAGCTCGAGACTACATGAACGCACGCATCGTCCCGCACGTCACCACCGAGTTGAATCCCGACGCCGTCGTGCGCAGCGCACGCACCGTGATCGCTACCGAAGCGTCGGCAATCACCGCACTGGAAATGCGGATCGGTCGGGAGTTCGTCGAGGCCTGCCGGTTGATCCTGGCCTGCCAGGGCCGCGTGGTGGTCAGCGGCATGGGCAAATCCGGGCATGTGGCGCGCAAGATCGCCGCCACCCTGGCCTCGACCGGCACGCCGGCGTTCTTCGTGCATCCGGGCGAAGCGAGCCACGGCGACCTGGGCATGATCCTGCCGCAGGACGTGGTGCTGGCCCTGTCCTATTCCGGCGAAACCGACGAGTTGCTGTTCATCCTGCCGATGATCAAGCGCCAGGGCACTCCGCTGATCGCCATTACCGGCAAACCTCTCTCGTCACTGGCCACCCAGGCCGACGTGCACCTGGACGGCAGCATCTCCAGCGAGGCCTGTCCGCTGGGCCTGGCGCCGACCACCAGCACCACGGTCGCCCTGGTCATGGGCGACGCGCTGGCGATCGCGCTGCTGGAGGCACGTGGCTTCACCTCGGACGATTTCGCCCGCTCGCACCCGGCCGGCAGCCTCGGCCGGCGGCTGCTGCTGCGCATCAGCGACGTGATGCATACGGGAGACGACGTACCCAGGGTATCGCCGGAGGCCGGCCTCACCGTCGCACTGGTCGAGATGACCCGCAAGCATCTGGGCATGACCGCCGTGGTCGATGCCGAGCAGCGCCTGCTCGGCGTGTTCACCGATGGCGACCTGCGCCGGGCGCTGGATGACGAGGGTGTGGACTTGCGCGGCGCCACGGTAGCGCAACTGATGACCCGGGGCCCGAAGACGATCGGCGCCGACAAACTGGCCGCGGAAGCGGCCCAGCTGATGGAAAAACACCAGATCCATGCGCTGCTGGTGGTCGATGATGAACAGCACGTGGTCGGCGCGCTGAACATTCATGATCTGCTCCGCGCTCGCGTGGTCTGATTCGTCTCGACGAATCAGACCAGTCAGGCAAACCTGCTTTTTACGCTTCTACGCACAGAAATCCCGGACCGTGCCCACCTTTCCCTACCTCGCCAACCTTCCTGCCGACATCCTCGCCCGGGCCGCCAAGATCCGCGTGGCCGCGTTCGACGTGGACGGTACCTTGACCGACGGCCGCCTGTGGTACGGCGAAGACGGCCGCGAAACCAAGGTATTCCATGTACACGACGGCCTCGGCCTGAAGCGGCTGCAGGCGCACGGCGTGCAGGTGGCGATCATCAGCGCGCGGATCAGCCACCCCGTCGCGCTGCGTGCCGAGGAGCTGGATATCGCCCACGTCTACCAGGGCCAGCGCGACAAACGCGCCTGCCTGCTGGAACTGCTGGACGCGCTGAAGCTCACGCCCGAACAAGCGGCCTACGTCGGCGACGATCTGCCCGATCTGCCCCCCATGCACATCGCGGGACTGGCGGTGGCGGTGGCCAATGCGCACCCGTGGGTGCTTGAGCAGGCACACTGGACGACCACCCGGCCCGGCGGCATGGGCGCGGTGCGCGAAGCCTGCGACCTCATCCTGCACGCCCAGAACCACAGTGCCGCCGAGCGGGAACGCTGGCAGTGAGCCTGCGCCGATGGATCCGCGACCGGCGCCTGCCGGCCGCCACCATCGTGCTGGCTCTGGCTGCCGGCCTCGGCCAGCTGTTGCTGTGGTGGATGGGGCCGGCACCGAAAACCCACGACTTCGTCGGGCCGCCGCGTTCAGGCTACACGTTGACCAACGCCCGCGTATGGACCTATGGCCTCGACGGAAAACCCAGCTTTCGCATGGTCACGCCGCATCTGGAACGCCGCGAGGGAGACGATTCGCTCTACATCAATTCGCCGACCTTCGAGCTGTCCTCCAACCAGCCCGGCGTGCCGGACTGGCAGGGTCAATCGCTGTACGGCTGGGTCAACAACAGTGGCACCCTGCTCAAGCTGCAGGGTCCGGTCTACCTGCATCGCCCGGCGTTCGACGGCTCGCCGGCAACGGCGCTGCATACGGCGGATGTGACGGCCTGGCCAAAGCAAAACCGCATGGAAACGGCAGCGGCGGCGCAGATGACCCAGGGCGACAGTAGAATGAGCGGCGTCGGCATGCGCACCAACCTCAACGACAATCAACTGGAGCTGCTCCATGACGTCCACGGCACTTTCGTCCCGCACCCGCGTACTGCTCCAGCTCGGCACGATCGCCCTCGGCCTGCTCGCCCTGCAGCCGGCGATGGCCAGAAAGGATGACCGGCAGAAACCGATGAACGTCGAACATGCCGACTCGTTCGAAGGCAAATACGCGCCAAACTCCGTCACCACCCTGCACGGTCACGTGGTGATTTCCCAAGGCACCATGAAGGTCACCGGCGACCTCGCCAAGGTGTACTTCGATGCCGACCAGAACGTCAACCGCATCGAGATCACCGGCCGGCCGGCGCACATCGAGCAGTTGGACGACAATGGCAACCTGATGACCGGCGATGCCGGCAAGCTCGACTACGACAACGACCAGGGCATCGCCGTGCTGAGCGATCATGCGTCGATCAAGCAGAAGGGCCGCGGCGCCGCGTATGGCGACAAGCTCACCTACAACACCCGGACCAGCCAGATGAGCGGCGAGAGCGCCGGCGACGGCATGGTGCACATGACCTTCCTGCCGAAGCCCGCCACGGCCACCCCAGCACCTGCCCAGTCCGCGGCCACTGCGCCCGCGCCGGCACAAAGCGGCCCGGCGCCGGCACAGGGTCACCACTAACCGATGCTCTCCGCCGAAGGTCTGCAAAAAAGTTTCAAGTCGCGCCAGGTCGTGCGTGACTTCGCCTTCTCGATCCGCGAAGGCGAAGTCGTCGGCCTGCTCGGTCCCAATGGTGCCGGCAAGACCACCTGCTTCTACATGGTGGTCGGGCTGATCGAAGCCGACGGCGGCAGCATCAAGCTGGACAAGCAAGACATCACCGGCCTGCCGATGCATTCGCGCGCAAAGCTGGGCATCGGCTATCTGCCGCAGGAAGCTTCGGTGTTCCGCCGGCTCAGCGTGGCGGACAACATCATGGCGGTGCTGGAACTGCGCGAAGGCCTCAACGCCAAGCAGCGCCGCGCCGAACTGGAAAGCCTGCTGGACGAGCTGAAGATCGCGCATATCGCCGGACAGAAAGGCATCAGCCTGTCCGGCGGCGAACGTCGCCGGGTGGAGATTGCCCGCGCGCTGGCCGCACAGCCGCGCTACATGCTGCTGGACGAACCGTTCGCCGGCGTCGACCCGATCTCGGTCGGCGAAATCCAGCGCATCGTGCGGCACCTGAAGGAGCGCGGCATCGGTGTGCTGATCACCGACCACAACGTACGCGAAACGCTCGGCATCTGCGACCGCGCCTATATCCTGAACGAGGGCGAGGTCCTTGCGCGCGGCACCCCGGCGCACATCCTCGCCGACGAGAAAGTCCGCGAAGTCTACCTGGGTCGCGAGTTCCGGCTCTGAGCCGTCGTACCCCGGAAACCTGCCGTTCGACAGCCTTCTGTCACGCGGCTATGGTCGCATCCGCAGTCACGCGCTAGGATGGCATCAAGTTCATTCGGTACGGTCGGCATGAAACCTGCTTTGCAGTTTCGCCTCCATCAACAGTTGACCCTGACGCCGCAATTGCAGCAGGCGATCCGCCTGTTGCAGCTGTCGCAACTGGAGCTGGAAGCCGAGCTGCGTCAGATCGCCGAAAGCAATCCGCTGCTGGAGTTTGCCGAAGAAAACGAGGACGCCGACGATTCCGATGGCGACGGGATCGAAGCCGAATACGCGAGCGTCACCGGCTCCGCGGCGGCGGCCGGCAGCGATGGCAGCAGCGACGGCGACGGCGGCAGCGAAACCCTCTCCGAATGGACCGACGGTGGTGGAGTCGCCGAGTCGCCGATCGATTTTTCAAGCAACAACAGCAGCGTCGGCAACAGCAGCAGCGCCAGTTCGCACAGCGGGGAGGATTTCGAGCCGCAGAACGCCGTGCCGGAAACCCTGCAGCAGCATCTGCTGTGGCAGCTCAACATGGCGTCATTCAACCCCCGTCAGCACGGCATCGCCGTCGTCCTGATCGACGCACTGAACGCCGCGGGGTACCTGACGGAAGGGCTGGAGGCGATACTCGCGGTGCTGCCGGCCGAACTGCATGCCAGCGTCGACGAAATCGATGCGGTACGGCGCCGGCTGCAGGGATTCGACCCGATCGGCGTGGGCAGCCTGGACCTGCACGATTGCCTGCGCGTGCAACTGGAACAGTTCGACCCGGATACCCCACAACGCGAGCTGGCCCTGCGCATCGTCGACAGCGAACTGGAACTGCTCGCACGCAACGATATCGCGCGGCTGGCGCGCCGCCTGCACGTCAGCGAGGACGATGTGGCCGCGGCCGCGGTGCTGATCCGCAGCCTCGACCCGCGCCCCGGCGCGGCGCTGGACACCACCCCGGTGGAATATGTCGCGCCGGATGTCTACGCGGTGCGCGACGGCAGCCGCTGGCGCGTCAGCCTGAACGCCGATTGCCAGCCGCGGCTGGGGCTGAACCAGCATTATTGCGGGCTGATCGCACAAGCCCGCGGCGAGGATGCCAGCTGGATGCGCGGCCAGCTGCAGGAAGCGCGCTGGCTGATCAAGAGCCTGGAATCGCGCGCCGAAACCCTGCTCAAGGTGGCCGAGGCGATCGTGCGCCGGCAAAGCGCCTTCCTCGACTACGGACCGGAAGCGATGCATCCGCTGGTGTTGCGCGAAGTAGCCGAGGAGGTGGGCATGCACGAGTCGACCATTTCACGCGTCACCACCCGCAAGTACTTGCACACCCCGCGCGGCACGTTCGAGCTGAAATACTTTTTTTCCAGCGGCGTTTCCACCGAGGATGGCGGCAGCGCCTCGGCCACCGCGATCCAGGCCATGCTGCGCAAGCTGATCGACGCCGAGGATCCCCGCAAGCCCCTGTCCGATCAGGCCCTTGCCGATGAACTTCAACGCAAGGGAATCCAGGTGGCACGCCGCACCGTGGCCAAATACCGCGAGGGAATGCGGATTCCCAGTTCCAGCGAACGCCAGCGCCTCAGTTGATCGTCACATGAAACCTGCGGAGGAACTTGCACCACCGGAAAGCGTCCACACTATTGACCATGAATGATTGACGATGTGTCACTGCCGTCACGGCAGCGGCGCTTCGAATCCGCCGCCCCAGGGCGGCACTGCACTACCAGAGGAGGCGCACCATGCAATTCCAACTCAGCGGCCAGCATCTCGAAGTCACCCAGGCCCTGCGGGATCACGCCACTGCCAAACTCGACCGCCTCACCCGCCTCGACGACAAGTTGCTCAGCCTCGTGATCGTGCTTTCGATCGACAAGCTCCAGCAGTGCGCCGAAGGCACCCTCGGCGTGACCGGCGCCACCTTGCACGCGCAAGCCGCCGGGGCCGACATGTATGCCTCCATCGACGAGCTGTTCGACAAACTGCTGATTCAGCTGCGCAAGCATCGCGAGAAAGTCAGCGACAAACACCAGCGCGAAGGACGCGAAGAACGCCTGTTCGGCTGAGCCCCTCCGTACCGCGGCCCGACCGCGCCACGCCACGGCCCGCCCGACCAGGACGGGCCGTCCCCCAGTGTTGTTTCCCTTTTTTGCCCACGAGTGGGCGACAGGACGCCGCGGCGGGCTCGAAACGCGCCGTCTCTCTCCCCCGCTCGCAGGGAAGGCTTTGCCCACCCCTTGAAGGCGCATATCCGTGCAAGCTGGCACAATGGCCGTGCCGTCGCAGACACCCCTCGGACTTAACCCTGCGACGCAAAGGATCTTCGCCTTGGAACGGATCAGCGCTCGACAGCTCTACGATGGCGTCCACGAACGCATGGGCCTGCGCTGGGTGTCCGGCATGCGCGGGGAATCGCGCGTGCTCGAACCATCGACCACCAAGGCCCGCCGACCATCGCTGATCGGCTATCTCAACATCATCTACCCGAACAAGATCCAGATCATCGGTACCGAGGAACTGAATTTTCTCGACGGGCTGGATTCGCGCCAGCGCTGGGAAGTGATCCACAAGGTCGCCGCCTATCAGCCGGTGGCACTGATCGTGACCAAGGACCAACCGGTACCTACCGATCTGCGCGAGGTCGCCGAGGAAACCAATACGCCGCTCTGGATCAGCCCCCAACGCGGGCACGAGCTGCTGACCTATCTGCACTACCACCTGGCACGCATGCTTGCCGCCAAGACCACCCTGCACGGCGTGTTCCTGGAAGTGTTCTCGATCGGTGTGCTGATCACCGGCGAAGCCGGCTCGGGCAAGAGTGAGCTCGCACTGGAGCTGATCAGTCGCGGGCATCGACTGGTCGCCGATGACGCCACCGAGTTCACGCTCATCGCGCCTGACGTGATCGACGGTACCTGCCCGGAGCTGCTGCAGGATCTGCTGGAAGTGCGCGGACTGGGCGTGCTCAATGTGCGCGAGATGTTCGGTCACATGTCGGTCAAGCCATCCAAGTATCTGCGTCTGGTCGTCCACCTGAAGCCCATCCGCGATGGCGACGGCAATCTTGACAACACCAGCGACGCGCTGACCCGCCTGACCGGCGATATCGGACATCGCCAGGTGCTCGAGGTGCCGGTGCCGATGATCACCATTCCGGTGGCATCCGGGCGCAACATCGCGGTGCTGGTCGAGGCGGCGGTGCGCAGTCACGCCTTGAAGAGCAAGGGTATCGATGCCGCCCAGACCTTCATCGACCGCCAGGCACACCAGTTGCGCCGGCTGCCTCCGTGGTGAAGCCATGAACGAAAACATCGAATCCCCGCTCGGCCCGCTGGTCGATCCCCGCGAGATCCATCTCATCGTCCTCACCGGCTTGTCCGGCGGCGGCAAGACAGTGGCGCTGCGCGCGCTGGAAGATCTCGAGTTCTACTGTGTCGACAACCTGCCATCGGCATTGGTACCGCAGCTGGTGAATGCGGTGATCCAGGAAAACGACGGCAAGCACCGGCGCATTGCGGTAGGTGTCGACGTGCGCAATCGCGGGACGGATTTCGCGCAGATGCCGACGGTACTGTCGGAACTCGCCGCCGCGGGCGTGCAGGTGCACCTTATCTTCCTGGATTGCCGCGACGAGGTGCTGATCAAGCGCTTTTCGGAAACTCGCCGTCGCCATCCGCTCGCCACCCGGGGCCTGTCGCTGGCCGACGCGATCGCCGAGGAACGCAAACTGCTTCGCCCGTTGATGAACATTGCCGACAAAGTGATCGATTCCAGCGAGCTCAACGTGCACCAGCTGCGCCGCCTGGTTGCCACCGGCTACGCGCAGGCCATCGAGGGGCTCACCTTGATGTTCGAATCGTTCGCGTTCCGCCGCGGGTTGCCGCTGGATGCGGATTTCGTATTCGACGCGCGTTGCCTGGCGAATCCGCACTGGCATCCGCACCTGCGACCGTTGTCCGGCAAGGATGCGCCGGTGCGCGAATTTCTCGACGGCGAACCGCTGGCCGGCGAGTATTTTGCCGATACCGTACGCTGGCTGGATGCGTGGCTGCCGCGCTTCGAGCAGGATGACCGCAGCTACCTGACAGTCTCGGTCGGCTGCACCGGAGGGCGGCACCGTTCGGTCTATCTGGTCGAGAAGCTCGCTGCCTACTACCGTGATCGGCGCGATGGCGTGCTTACCTTCCACCGTGAACTCGAATGATCGTGATGCTGCCCACCTGCACCACCCGCACCGGTAACCGGGCATGAGCGTTGGCGTACTGCTGATGACGCACGAGGCGGTCGGCCGGGCGCTTATTTCCGCGGCACTGCACGTGATGCCGCGGCTTCCGATGCGGGTGGATGCCGTAGAAATACCGCCGCAAGCCGATCTGGAGGTGATGCGCACACTCACCGAGTGCCATGCGCGGGAACTCGACCGGGGCGATGGCGTGCTGGTGCTGGCCGATCTTTACGGCGCCACGCCATGCAACATAGGCCTGTCGCTCGGCGCACTGGGCGTGCATCTGCGCTGCGTCTCCGGGCTCAACCTGCCGATGCTTCTGCGTGTACTCAACTATGCGGAAAAACCACTGGATGAACTGGCCGAAATCGCGGCCAGCGGTGGCCGCGGGGGAATCTTCATCGATCATGCTTGAACAAGACATAGTCATTACCAACCAGCTGGGACTGCATGCCCGTGCGTCGGCCAAGCTGGTGCAACTGGTGCAGGGTTTCAAATCCACCGTGTGGCTGGTCAGCAAGGGCCGCGAAGTCAACGCACAGAGCATCATGGGCGTGATGATGCTGGCGGCCGGGATAGGCTCCCCGCTGACCATTCGTACCGACGGCCCGGACGAGGCTGCCGCATTGGCCGCCGTGGTCGAGCTGTTCGACCGGAAATTCGACGAAGGAGCATGAGCATGAGGCGGGAACAGGGAACCCGGGTACAGCGATCGGAAAGGGCGCCACCATCGGCGTGCTGCCGGTCCGCTATTGTTCCCTGTTCCCCGTTCCCCATTCCCGGCGACTCCGCGAGGAGCCGCCCATGAGGCAGATCCTCCCCGGCACCATCGCCGCCCACGGCATGGCACTGGGCCGGGCACGGCTGGTGCAGCCGAGCCGGTATTCGGTCGACACCCGGCCATTGACCGGCGACGAGATCGAGCAGGAGATCGACCGCCTGCATCGCGCACTGGATACCGCCCGGCGGGAACTGCGCGAACTGCGCGGCAAGCTGCATGGCGCGCTGGCGCGCGAGGTCAACGAGTTCATCGACGCCCACAGCCTGCTGCTGGACGACGAAGAATTGCTGCGCGGCCTGGACGACATGGTGCGGATCGGCCACTACCGTCCCGGTGCGGCACTGATCAAACAGCGCGATCGCCTGTCGGCCGTGTTCGAGGCCATGGATGATCCCTACCTGCGCAGTCGCAAAGAAGACGTCGAACAGGTGATCAACCGGGTGATCTCCGCGCTGCAGCGGCAAACCAGCCCGGAGGAACGCAAGCTGGCCGCCCGCGTGGGCGAGATCCTGATCGCCGACAGCATCGCACCCGCCGAGATGGCACAGCTGGCCGGCAGCGGCCTGCTCGGCGTGATCGGCAGTTCAGGCAGCGTGTATTCGCACAGTGCCATTCTGGCGCGCAGCCTCGGCCTGCCGATGCTGGTCGGTACCCGCGATGCGCTGTCGGAGATCCACGACGATGACCTGGTCCTGCTCGATGCCGAACGCGGCGAGGCAGTGGTGCATCCCACTGCACAGGACCTTGCCCATTACCGCGCCTGGCAGCGCGGAGCGTTGATCGAAGGACGCCGCCTGGCCAAGCTGGCGAACGCGCCAACGCGTACGCGCGACGGCATCGAAATCAGCCTGCACGCCAACGCCGAGACCGCTGCCGACGTGGCCACGGCGCGGGCGCGCGGTGCCGATGGGGTCGGCCTTTATCGTACCGAGTTCCTGTTCCTCAAGCACAAGGGACTGCCCTCGGAAGACGAGCAGTTCATCGCCTACCGCGACCTGGTGATGGGCATGGGCGGCTTGCCGGTCACGATCCGCACGCTGGACCTCGGCGCCGACAAGGCGGATGCCGCCGGCCTGGTCGTGCGCGGCGAGGACAACCCTGCGCTCGGGGTGCGTGGCGTGCGCCTTTCGCTGCGCTATCCGGCGGTGTTTTCGACCCAGATCCGTGCGATCCTGCGCGCCGCCTGTTACGGCCCGGTGCGCGTGCTGGTGCCGATGGTGACCCAGCCGGACGAAATGATCGCGGTGCGCACGCTGTTCAAGCTGGCGCGGCAGGAACTGGAACGCGAGAACATCGATCTGCCGGAAATACTGCCGCTGGGTGCGATGATCGAAGTGCCGGCGGCGGCGATCAACGTGCGGGCGCTGCTGGCGTATTGCGATTTCCTCTCGATCGGCACCAACGATCTGGCCCAGTACGTACTGGCCGCCGACCGCGGCAACGACGCACTGGAAAACATCTACAACCCGCTGCAACCGGCATTTCTGCGCTTGCTGTCGCACGTGATCAGCTCAGGCCGCCGCGCCCACAAGCCGGTGAGCCTGTGCGGCGAGATTGCCGGCGACGTGAATTTCACCGCGCTGCTGCTGGTGCTTGGCCTCAACGAATTCAGCATGCATCCGGGGCAGATCCTGCAGGTTCGCGACCGCCTGGCCACGCTCGACCACGCCCATCTGCGCAGCCACGCCACCCAACTGCTGGGCGCCTTCACGCACGAACAGGCCGAGGCGTTGCTGGCCAGAATCACCGGCGATCTCGGCGTCGCGTGAACACGTGGCCGGTGCCGTCGGAAACGGTACCGTCGAGAAACGCATCCAGCAGCGCACCGCGGTATTTCTCCCGGTGCAGCAGCAGCGACAGCTTGCGCTGCAGGTCGAGAAATGGCGTTTTCAATGCCTTCAATCGCCCCGCCGCCAAGGCATCGGTGACCGCCACGGCAGGCAGGCAGGCAATGCCCAGTCCGGCGATCACGGCCTGCTTGATCGCCTCGATCTGATCGAGCTCCAGCACGGTTTCGCCGGCCGGCAATTGGGCCAGCACGCGCTCGCTGGTCGCACGCGTGGCCGAACCGGGCTCGCGCAACACCCAGCGTGCACCGGCGAAATCGGCGGGCTTCAGGCCGCGCTTGCGCGCCAGCGAATGATCCGGCGGCGCACAGATGACCAGAGCGTCGTCGCGCCACGGGCGCACTTCGAGCAGCGGATGGATCACCGGCCCCTCGACGCAGCCGATGTCCAGTTCGTGATCGAGCAGGGCTGAAGCGATCGCTTCGGTATTGGCCACCCGCAGGCGGATCGCGACCTGCGGGTGAGCGCGCACGAACGACCCGAGCAGATCGCCGACAAGGTAATTGCCCACGGTATTGCTGGCGCCAATGCGCAACTCGCCTGCCAGCGTCGCCATGCCTTCACTGCCACTGCCACGGCGGGCGAACTCGGCATGGCGTTCCAGCAGCTCCTGCGCCAACGGCAGCAGCTCGCGTCCCCGCGCATTCAGATGCAGGCGACCACGTTCACGCGCAAACACCGGCGTGTCGAGCTGCCGCTCCATTTCCGCCAGCGCCATGCTGGCGGCCGGCTGGGTCAGGTAAAGCCGCTCGGCCGCGGCCCGTACGCTGCCGTGCAGCGCGATCTGCACGAACACCTCAAGCTGGCGCGGGCTGATATTAATCATCAATATATTTTATCTATATAATCAATGATTGCAATTATTATTGATTCATATCCAGGCGGACAATGGCTCGACCTCCGGAGCCCGTCGATGCAACAGTCCACGCTCGCCATTACACCGCAACGCCCACAGCAATACGCCCCCGGCCTGTTGCTGAGCGTACTGCTCAGCCTGCTTGCGCTGCTGCTCGGACACCACGCGCCGCTGA
>DATKVA010000123.1:0-11561 GCA_035530315.1 Rhodanobacter sp.
ACACGACGACAACCTGATCTGGATCGATCTGGAGATGACCGGCCTCGATACCGACAACGATTCGATTCTGGAGATCGCCACGGTCGTCACCGACAAGGACCTGAACGTGCTGGCCGAAGGCCCGGTATTCGCGATCCGCCACGAGATCGACCGGCTGGAGTCGATGGACAGCTGGAACAGCAATCAGCATCACAAGTCCGGACTCTGGCGGCAGGTGCTGATCTCGCAGACCGACCATGCGATGGCCGAGCAGGCCACGGTCGATTTCCTGCGTGCGTGGGTGCCGCCGGGCAAGTCGCCGATGTGCGGCAACTCGATCTGTCAGGACCGGCGATTCATGCACCGCCAGATGCCGCGGCTGGAACGCTACTTCCATTACCGCAATCTGGATGTTTCCACCCTCAAGGAACTGGCCCGGCGCTGGGCGCCGAACATCGCCAAAGACGTCAGCAAGGAATCGGCGCACACCGCACTGTCCGACATTCGCGATTCGATCGAGGAGTTGCGTTACTACCGTCGCTTCATGGGCGAGCTGGGCGGGTCGGTCGGAGCCTGACACCGGTATCGCGCAGCGGGCCGGGTGAAGTGTCGGATCAATGAGGAGTTGAGCATGTCGATCGATCTGTTTGCGCCGGTGCTCGATTGTGCCGGGCGTCCCTTGCCACTCGATCGCCCGCGAGTGGTCGGCATCCTCAACGTCACCCCCGATTCGTTCTCCGACGGCGGCACGCACGACAGCGTGGAAGCGGCCGTGGCGCATGGTCTGCGCCTGGCGCAGGAGGGTGCCGACATGATCGACGTCGGCGGCGAGTCGACCCGTCCCGGCGCAGCCGACGTGCCGCTCGACGACGAGTTGCGGCGGGTGCTGCCGGTGATCGAGCAGCTGATCGCGCACACCGCACTGCCGATCGCGATCGATACCTCGAAACCCGAAGTGATGCGCGCGGCGGTCGCCGCCGGCGCCGGCATGATCAACGACGTCTATGCGCTGCGCCGCGAGGGCGCCATGGAGGCCGCCGCCGAACTTGGCGTGCCGGTGTGCCTGATGCACATGCAGGGCGAGCCACGCGGCATGCAGGCCGAGCCGTACTACGACGACGTGGTCGGCGAAGTGCATCGCTTCCTCACCGACCGGCTGTTCGCCTGCGAGATGGCGGGCATCGACCGGCGCAAGGTGATGCTCGATCCGGGCTTCGGTTTCGGCAAGACGCTGGAGCACAACCTGGCGCTGCTGTGTGCGCTGGAACGCTTCGGCAACCTGGGCAGTGGCGTGTATGTCGGGCTGTCGCGCAAAGCGATGATCGGCACGCTGACCGGCAGGACCGTGCCGGCCGAACGTGCCGCCGGTTCGGCCGCGGCGGCACTGATCGCCGTACAACGCGGCGCGCGCATGGTGCGCGTGCATGACGTGGCCGCCACGGTCGATGCGCTGGCCGTGTGGCAGGCGGTGCATGCGCTCGACAGCGTGCCCCGGCGCGAAGAGAAGAAACCGGCCATGCCCCGCTGGCCGGATGACGAGTGAGCGCGATGCAGCGCTATGCTCCGGCGTGGCAATACGAAAAACCCTTGCGGACGGCGGAACACGATGAACCAGCGTAAATACTTCGGTACGGACGGCATCCGAGGTCTGGTCGGGCAATGGCCGATCAGCGCGGATTTCATGCTGTGCCTGGGCCGTGCCGTGGGCAGCGTGCTGCTGCGCGACGGCAAGGACCGTCGTCCCATGGTGCTGATCGGCAAGGACACGCGCGTATCCGGTTACATGTTCGAATCGGCGCTGGAGGCGGGCCTGGTCGCTGCCGGTGTCGACGTGGGGCTGCTCGGGCCGATGCCGACCCCGGCGGTGGCGTTTCTCACTCGCTCGATGCGCGCCAGCGCCGGCATCGTCATCAGCGCCTCGCACAACCCGCACTGCGACAACGGCATCAAGTTCTTTTCCGCCAGCGGCGAAAAGCTGTCCGACGCGACCGAGCTGGCGATCGAGCAGGAAGTGGACGCCGATTTCGTCACCGTACCCTCCGAACAACTGGGCAAGGCCAGCCGGATCCGCGATGCGGTAGCGCGCTACACCGAATTCTGCAAGGCCACCGTGGCCGAAGACTTCAGCCTGCACGGACTGAAGCTGGTGCTCGACTGCGCCCACGGTGCGACCTACCAGGTGGCGCCCCGGGTGTTTGCCGAACTCGGTGCCGAGGTGGTGGCAATCGGCGACAAGCCGGACGGTTTCAACATCAATCGCCAGGTCGGCTCCACCCACCCGCAGGCGCTGCAGCAGGCGGTGCTGGCGCATGCGGCCGACATCGGCATCGCGTTCGATGGCGACGGCGACCGGGTGATGCTGGTCGATCGGCATGGCGCGCTTGCCGATGGCGACGACATCCTCTACGTGCTGGCCCGCAGCCTGCATGCGCGGGGCCTGCTCAAGGGGCCGGTGGTCGGCACCCTGATGAGCAATTACGGGTTGCAATTGGCGCTGGCCGAACTCGGCATACCGCTGATCCGCGCCAACGTGGGCGACCGTTACGTGATGCAGCAGTTGCGCGAACATGACGGCATGCTCGGCGGCGAAACTTCCGGTCACATTCTGTGCCTGGATCGCGTCACCACCGGCGATGGCATCGTCGCCGCGCTGGCCGTGCTGGAGGTGTTGGCTTTGTCCGGCCAGGATCTGGCCACGGCGCGCCAGGGGCTCAGGAAAATGCCGCAGGTCATGTTGAATGTGCGTGCGCCGGGTGCGCGCGAGGCGCTGAAGAGCGTCGCGGTAGAACAGGCGCTGGCCGAGGTGGAGCGGACGCTGCACGGCCGCGGCCGGGTGGTGCTGCGTGCCTCGGGCACCGAACCGCTGGTGCGCGTCACGATCGAGGCGGCCGATGCAGCGGAAGTGCAGCAGTTGGCCGCCGGGCTCGCGGCGGTCGTGAAGTCGGCGGCCGAAGCCCATCGGCTGGGAGCGTCATGAGGCAGGTTCCCACCCTCGATATCCGCCGCTACGACACCGACCGGCAGGCGTTCGTCGACGAGCTGGGCGCGGCCTATCGCGAGTTCGGTTTCTGCTGCATCAGCGGCCATGGCATACCGGCCGGGCTGATCGACGGCGCGTATGCGGCGTTCCAGCAGTTTTTCGCGCTGCCGACCGCGACCAAGATGAAATACCACATCGCCGGCGGCGGTGGCGCGCGCGGCTATACGCCGTTCAAGGTGGAGACCGCCAGGGACAGCCAGTACGCGGATCTGAAGGAGTTCTGGCACATCGGTCGCGAGATCGCGCGCGACTCGACCTTCGCCAGTGTGATGCCGCCGAACCTGTGGCCGGCCGAAGTGCCGGATTTCCGCCGTTGCGGCTACGCCCTGTACCAGGCGCTGGACCAGCTCGGCACGCGCGTGCTGCGTGCGCTGGCCCTGCATATCGGACAGCCGGAGAGTTTCTTCGACGACAAGACCGCCTTCGGCAATTCGATCCTGCGGCCGATCCACTATCCACCCATTGTCGCTGAGCGGCCCATCGCCGGGGAATCCGGCGACTGCCGGGCGAACGGCCCCCACGTGCGGGCGGGCGCGCACGAGGACATCAACTTCATCACCTTGCTGGTCGGCGCCAGTGCCGAGGGGCTGGAAGTGCTGAGCAAGGGCGAGTGGTTGCCGATCACCACCACGGGCGATGCGATCGTGGTGAATATCGGCGACATGCTGCAGCGCCTCAGCAACCACGTGTATCCGTCCACCACTCATCGCGTGGTGAATCCGCCGAACGAGAATGCGCGCAAGCCGCGTTACTCGATACCGTTCTTCCTGCACCCGAATCCGGACGTGGTGCTCGATCCGATCGAGTCCTGCATCACGGCGGACAACCCGCGTCGCTACGACAGCCCGATCACCGCGCACGAATACCTGCTGCAGCGGCTGCGCGAGATCAAGCTGATCTGACCCGAAGAGCCCCGCCGTCTACCGTTCGGTATTGCGGTAACGTCCTGCCTCGCGCGCCGACAGCCACAGTGCCAGCCGGTCGGGCATCAGTTGCACCATGGTCTTGATCGCCCGGTTGACCCGGCCGGTGACGTGCACCGCCGTGCCGCGTTCGACCGCGGCGATGCCTTGCGCCACCACGTCTTCCGCGCTCAGCCACATGAAGCCGGGCAGCTTGTCCATCTTGTCGCGGGTGCCGGTGACGTCGTGGAATTCGGACCAGGTGAAGCCGGGGCACAAGGCGCAGACATGCACGCCGGCCGGCCGGTTCTCCAGGGCCAGCGACTGCGAAAACTTGATCATGTAGGCCTTGGCCGCGGCATACAGGGTGTGTCCGGCCGGACCGGGCACATGGCCGGCCAGCGAGGCGACATTGATGATGCGTCCATAGCCGCGCTGGCGCATGCCGGGCAACAGCCGCCACACCAGTTCGGTGGGCGCGGTCAGCAGCACCTGCAGAAAGTCCGCGTGGGTGGTCCAGTCGTTCGCCTCGAACGTGCCGGGCACGCCGTAACCGGCGTTGTTGACGAGCCAGTCGACCTGCAGGCCGCGCTGCTCCAGCGCGTCGAACAGCGCCCGCGGGGTGGCGGGATCGGCAAGGTCGTGCGCCAGCACCGTGACCTGCCTGCCGTATTGCGCGCGCAACTCGCCGGCCAGCGCTTGCAGCCGATCTCCACGCCGCGCGGTCAGTACCAGATCGTGCCCGCGTGCAGCCAGATCGCGCGCGAACGCGGCACCGATGCCGGCCGAAGCGCCGGTGATCAGACTGAGCGGGCGGGCAGGCGACATCGGTCATTCCTCGAGGGTGGGTCGCCATTCTTGACCGGGTCGACCTGCCGATACCAGCCTTCGCGGGGTTTGCCGATGGTCCGGCCCCTCAGTAAGCTGGCGGCCTGATCGCAACGGAAGCAGGCCATGCGCAAGAAACTTGTCGGCGGCAACTGGAAAATGCATGGCAGCCGTTCGATGGCGGCTGCCCTGATGCGCGACATCGCGGCCGCCGGATCGGCCTCGGTCGACGTGGTCGTGTTTCCCCCTTTTCCCTACATCGCCGAACTGGCAGCGAATCATGGCGATGCGGGGCTGGGCATCGGCGGCCAGGATGTCAGCGAACATGAGGGGCAAGGCGCCTATACCGGCGAGGTTTCCGCCGTCATGCTGGCCGACATCGGCGCGCAGTGGGTGCTTGTCGGTCATTCCGAGCGCAGGCAGTACCACGGCGAGAGCGACGCGCTGGTTGCGCGCAAGTTCGCCGCGGCACGTGCCGGCGGCCTGACGCCGGTTCTCTGCCTTGGCGAGACCTTGGCGCAGCATGAGGCGCATGAAACCGAGGCGGTCATCGCGCGCCAGCTGCAGGCGGTGCTGGCGCACAGCGGCATCGCCAGCTTCGATACCGCGGTGATCGCCTATGAGCCGGTCTGGGCGATCGGTACGGGCCGCACCGCCACGCCGGAACTGGTGCAACAGGTGCACGCGTTCATTCGTAGCCAACTGGAAAAGGAAGATGTTACAATTTCCCGTCTGACCCGACTGCTTTATGGCGGCAGCGTCAAGGCGGCGAATGCCGCGGAATTGTTCGCGCAAGCGGACGTGGACGGAGGGTTGATCGGCGGAGCCGCTCTGGTAGCCTCCGATTTCCTTGGAATCTGCGCCGCGGCGCATCAAGCGCTACAGGTTCAATAAATAATCATGTTCGTCATTTTCAGCGTGTTCTACATCCTGGTCGCTGCGGCGATGATCGTGCTGATCCTGCTGCAGAACGGTGCGGGTGCCGATGCCGGCTCCGGTTTTGGCGCCGGCGCATCGGCCACGGTCTTCGGCGCGCGCGGTTCGGCCACGTTCCTGACCCGTGCCACCGCCATCCTGGCCGGGCTGTTCTTTCTGCTCAGCCTGAGCATGGGCATCTATCTGCACGGCAGTGGCCAGCCGACCAGCACGGCCAATGATCTGGGCGTGATGGCCGCGCTCGTCAAGAAGTCCGCCACCCAGCAAGCGCCTGCTGCACCTGCCGCTTCGGAAGTACCCGCAGCTTCCCGTGCACCGGCCAGCGACGCCGCCTTGCCGGTTGTGCCGCCAGCGGCAGCACCGGCGGCGGTCAAGAACAAGGGTGAGGTACCGGCGCCCGCAACGACGACACCGGCCAAGCAGCACTAATCAACACACCTGCCCAGGTGGCGGAACTGGTAGACGCACTACCTTGAGGTGGTAGCGCCGCAAGGCGTAGGGGTTCGAGTCCCCTCTTGGGCACCATTACACCGTTTGAGGACGTCTGATAGAGTCCAAAAAACACAACGAAACCCGCTGCTTGCGGGTTTTTTTGTGCCTGTAGCGTGCAGGGCAGTCCAACGACATGCAGTGGAATACCCCCACTTCTGGGGGTAGAGTTGGGGGTACGGGCAGCAAATCGGCTGCCGGCCAGCACGGGATACCCCCAAAATGCCCCTGTCAGACGTTGCCATTCGCAAGGCCAAGCCAGCCGCCAAGCCGTACAAGATGTCGGACGGTCGAGGGCTGTTTCTGTTGGTGAACCCGACCGGCTCCAAACTGTGGCGCTGGAAGTACCGGCTAACTGGGCGCGAGAAACTGCTGGCACTGGGCGCGTATCCCGACGTTTCCCTGACCGCTGCCCGCGACGCGTGCACCGACGCCCGCAAGCTGCTGGCGAATGGCACCGACCCCGGCGAGGTGCGCAAGGCGGTCAAAGCTGAACGGATCGAGGCGGCAGCGGTGGCTTCCGATACCTTCGAGGCGGTGGCGCGCGAATGGATGGCACGGCAGGAAGTGGCCGAAGTGACGGCCAACAAGACCCGCTGGATTCTGGAAACCTTCCTGTTTCCCGAGATTGGCAGCCGACCCATTGCCGAGGTGACGGCGCGCGAGCTGCTGGACGCGCTGCGCAAGGTCGAGGAAAGCGGTCGGCTGGAAAGTGCCAAGCGAGCCAAGATCAAGGCGGGGCAGGTATTCCGCTACGCCATGTTGGAGGGCAAGACGAACAGTGACCCGACCGCCAGCCTGCGGGGTGCACTCAAGCCCCCCAGCGGTAAACACCATGCTGCCGTGACCGATCCTGCACGAATGGGCGAGCTGCTGCGCGCCATTGACGGCTTCACCGGGCAACCCGTGACGCTGGGCGCGCTGAAACTGGCCCCGCTGGTATTCGTGCGACCCGGCGAGCTGCGCCATGCGGAGTGGGCCGAGTTTGATCTGGACGAGGCTATCTGGCGCATCCCCGGCGAGAAAATGAAGATGAAGGCCGCGCACCTTGTCCCGCTGTCGAGTCAGGCCGTGGCGATCCTTCGCGAGCTACTCGCCTTCACTGGCGGCGACGGATACGTGTTTCCTGGCCTGCGCACGGCATCGCGTCCTATGTCCGAAAACACCGTGAATGCTGCCCTGCGACGGCTGGGCTACACCGGCGAGGAAATGACTGGGCACGGTTTCCGCAGCATGGCCGCGACGCGGTTAAACGAAATGGGCTGGAACGCGGACGCCATCGAGCGCCAGCTTGCCCACGCCGAATCCAACAAGGTACGCGAGGCATATACGCACGCCGCGCAATATCTAGACGAACGTACCCGCATGATGCAGGCATGGGCGGACTATCTGGACGCTCTACGGGCAGGGGGCAAAGTCATCCCGATTCGCAGCAAGGTAAGCTGACCCCTTGAAACGCCGCGCCTAGGACGGCCATCCGAAAACCGGGCACCTTCCCCGGCTGGCGCGGCACCTACTGAAGGGCGCAGGGGTGTGCGCGGTGGGCCAACTATTTACAACATTCTTTGGTCACGTTCCAAGCGGCCACTACGGAGAAGAGTGGAAGTTGCTAATAGAGCATTTCCGTGGTCCGCTCGATGTATGGGACAAGAATGTGTCAGGTAGTCAACGACAATTCTTCAGGCGTTGGGGCGACGATCGTTACGTATCCGAAGAGTTACTTGCGCCGGCTGGCTCGCCTTTTTCAGTGGATATGGATGGAGACCGGCGACTTGTTGTGCGATGCAAACAAGTTGAAATCGCTCGTTACGGACTACCGGACCTATTTGAAGCAGGCCTTACGATTAGAGCTGGCGAAGAAGGACTGGGCTGGAATTATCTTTCTGAGCTCGTTCCCGCACATTCTGCAATGGAGGCATACGAACGGTTCCGTAGAGCCTTGGCTTGCCCTTATTCCGAAACATTGGTGGGTGTTCTCGGCGATGACCCTAGGGTTCGTGCTTTTGGTGTGGCGGCAAGTCCGGAGTGCTTGAGTGATAGTCTCATCAAGACGAGAGTGCCTACGTTGAGCGAGATACATCAAGCCACAACTGAATTGCGTGCTGCTCTCGTGCCTTTCCGCGATGTACTTCAAAAATGGGAGGGTAGCGACGCGCTTGAATACGTACAGCGCATGGCGAGAGTTACAGAAGGAGGAGCTTCTCGCAGCCGCGGGTTGGGCCGATTCGACGCTGATAGTGCACTGAAGGGGCTCATAGAACTTGCTGAAGCACTCGGAGAGCCCGAAAAACGGCGTGGCAGGCCCGTCAAGGGGGGCAAGGAAAATGCGCTCGTCTATCTCATCTCGCGCCTTTGGCAAAAGTGTGGTCTAGGCGAGCCTAAATATTCGCCGCAGTCACGGTTCATTCGGGCGTGCTCCGTCGTCTTGCCGTGGCACGGCATCCACAAAGCCGACGTCGCGCAGTTTGTACGTGGGGAAATCAAGAAGGAACGGAAACCCCGTTCCATCATGTCACGGGGGTACGTATTAAATGGGTAATTTTCATTATTTAGTACAACGGTACTAATTCGGAAAAAGGCTCTATAAATCACGACTGACGCGCAGCATCCAGCACGTCCAGCATTGCACCTGTACTTCACTGCACAGGGAAACACCGCAATGCACGTACTCCCCGAAACTGGCTACCTGCGCCTGCCACAGATAGTGGGCAAACCCGCCACTGACACCGCGCCAGCTATTCCCGCCATCTTCCCCGTCTGTCGTTCGACATGGTGGGCAGGCGTCAAGTCGGGACGCTACCCGCAACCCGTAAAGCTGGGCGAGCGCATCACGGCATGGCGCGTTGAAGATATCCGCGCCTTGATCGAACAGGGGCGCGCGGCATGAATGCGATGCGCATCCCGGACAACTGGCGCGACCGTCTGCCCGATCCTGCGGCCTACTATCGCCAGCGCGTCGCCAAGCTGGGCCAGCCCAACGGCAGCGGTTACGCCGTGGGCTTGTGCCCCTTCCATGACGATCACAACCCCAGCTTTGGCGTAAAGCTCACCAGCGGGCGCGGCCACTGGTGCTGCTATTCCGGCTGCGGCAAGGGCGACATGGTGGAGTTTCACCAGCGGCTCACCGGCCTGGACTTCCGGGCAGCGGTGCGCGAGTTGCTGGAGATGCGCCGATGAACGCCGTGCCGATGGAAACCGAACAGCAAGCCGTGCGCCGGCTGTTTCGTTCCCTGCTGGCCGATGGCTACCGGGTAACCGCCGGCTATCAATACTGCACAGCCGACGGCAACCCGTGGTGCAGGCGTATCCGGTTCGACCATGCCAGCAAGCGGAAGGAATACCGGCCGATGCACTGGGACGGCGCGCACTACGTCGCCAGCGAGCCACCAGCGCCAGCGAACGGCAAGCCGCTGTATCGCCTGCCCGAACTGCTGGACGCCGATCCTGCGGCGCTGGTGTGGATCGTGGAGGGTGAAAAGTGCGCCGATAACCTGACAAAACTTGACATGCGCGCCACCACGTCCGGCGGCATGTCGAGCGACAGCGGCGCGGACTGGACGCCACTGGCTGGACGTCATTGCCGACTGTGGCCCGACCACGACGAAGCCGGCCGCAAGTATGCGGAAGGTGTGACTGCCAAGCTGCGCGCGCTGGGTTGCACGGTGGAAGTCATCGACGCGGGCGCCCTAGACCTGCCCGACAAGGGCGACGCGGTGGACTGGCTGGCGATGCACCCGGGCGCAACGGTAGCGGACGTGCTGGCGCTGCCGAGGTTCGCCGCGCGCGAGGTAACCGAACCATCCGCACCGGAACCGTTGCCGTCGCCATTGCCGACCGTGCCCGCGTTCAATCCCGCGTGGCTGCCGGCATCGGTGCGCGAGTGGTGCGTGGATACGGCCGACGGCTTGCAAGTGCCGCTGGACTTCACGGCGATTCCCGCCATGGTGGCGCTGGCTGGCGCGATTGGCCGTCGTGTCGGTATCGCCATGAAACAGCATGACCGCTGGCACGAACTGCCGATGTTGTGGGGCTGCGTTATCGGGCGTCCAAGTAGCGGAAAGAGTCCGGCACTCACGCCAGCACGGCGGATGCTGGAGCGACTGGCCGGCGAGGAACGCAAAGCCTACGAGGGCGAGAAGCGCGAGCATGACGGCCGCGTATTGATCGCGGAGGCGAGCAAGGCGAACGCGAAAAAGAACATTCAAACCGCACTGAAGGCAGGTAATCAATCGGCCGCTGAGTCTGCCGCCGCTGCCGCCCTGTTTGATGAAGAGCCGCCGAGCGAGCCGCGTATCGTGGTGAACGATGCCACGGTGGAAAAGCTGGGCGAGTTGCTGAACGCGAACCCGCGCGGTCTGGTGCAGTTCCGCGATGAGCTGGCGGGCTGGCTGGCGAATCTTGATCGTGAAGGCCGCGAAAGTGACCGGGCATTCTGGCTGGAGTGCTGGAACGGCACCGGCGCATTTACCGTGGATCGCATCGGGCGCGGCACCATCCGCATCGAAGCCTGCGCCGTGTCGATTCTGGGCGGCATGCAACCGGGCAAGCTGGCGGAATATGTGCGCGGCGCGATCCGTGGCGGCTTCAGCGACGATGGACTGATTCAGCGGTTTCAGTTGGCCGTGTATCCCGATCTGCCGGCGAACTGGAGCTATTGCGACCGCCGCGCCGATCCAGCATCGGAAGCGCGGGCATGGTCGACGTTTCAACGGCTGCGCGCATTTGATCCCGACACCATCGGCGCAGAGCGTGCGGACGGTATCGACGTGCCGTTCCTGCGCTTTGACGATGAGGCGCAAAGCCTGCTGATCGAATGGACAACGGCCCTCATGCACCGGCTGCGCGCGGGCGAGGAACCGGCATGGATGGAATCGCACCTGTCCAAGTATCGGGCACTGGCTGGACGGCTGGCGCTGGTGTTGCACTTGGCAGACGGCGGCACCGGCCCGATCAATGCCGACACGCTCGCCACGGCGCTGGACTGGTGCGATTACCTGGAGGGCCACGCGCGCCGCATCTATGCGCCAGCCATGGACAACGGCCTGAGTGCTGCACATCTGATCCTGAAGAAACGCGCCGAGCTGGGCGAGTCCTTCACCCTGCGCGACATACAACGGCGCTGCTGGGCTGGCCTGAGCGACCGCGACACGATTGCCGAGGGGCTGGAGCTACTGCTGGAACATCGGCACCTTGCCGAATCCGTGGAGCAGACCGGCGGCCGTCCGTCCGTGGTGTACGCATGGAGGGCGGCGGCATGAATTGGCATGCACGGCTGGCTGAAAGGCGCGGCGGAGATATTTCCAGAAGCGCGAGGGGATGCACTGACAAAACCGACGAAAGCCCTTTTGTCAGTTCTGTCAGTGACCCGGACGGCCGTTCTGAAAATA
>DATKVA010000124.1:0-87960 GCA_035530315.1 Rhodanobacter sp.
ACGGCAAGAAGCAGCAAAAGCCCGTGCCGCTGGCATGCGGCTTGGCGCTGATGGTGTTTCCCTATTTCATCTCGAACACGTTCGCGTTGGTGGGCATCGGCGCCGCGCTGATGGCCGTTCCGTATTTCGTCAGGGCCTGAGCCGGCGACCGGGATGCGTACAACGCGCGCCATGCGATGCACAGGGTGCTGCGGTGGGTGAGAAGAGCAGGACCGAAGCCCCCCGGTAGGCCAAGGTTGCCCCCTCCGCAGTGCGGGCCGCGATCGCGTGCCGCAGACACGTCGATGCGCCGGATCTCGCGGCCGTGGTGCCTGGACCGGATGCGCTGGCCGTGGGCTGCCGCCGCGTGGATTCCAGACGTTCAGCTTGCCGGTCCAGACATGCTGCCGGTGATGGTGGCCGAACAGTTGCGTCATGGCGTCGCCGATTTGCTCGCGACCACCTTTCCGGCAACGACGCCGGGCTTCGAACCGCCGCCGGGTCCAGCCGCGATCGCCAACGGTAGAAACTCGCCGAACTGACCGACTCATGCTGGCGGACCGCCCTGACCGTCTGGTCACTGCGCGCCAGACCAGGGCTGCCCGCTGGCAAGTGACCAACAGGCGAGTGCTGTACGCCCCACCTCATCACGCGCTGAAGGTGCGTGCGCCTGGTCACTCTCCGCCGAGCAATGCCATCTCAGTCGTTCGGCAATCCGCCGGAACGGCTGAACCACAGTGCAGCCAGGGTGCCGACGGCGCCGGACAGCAGATACAGGCCGACGTAACCGACGCCGAGATAGACCGATAGCGCCAGCGCCACCAGCGGCGCGAACGCGGCGCCCAGCAGCCAGCCGAGGTCCGAGGTGATCAGTGCGCCGGTGTAGCGGAAATAGCTGCGGAAGCTGGAATTGACGGCGCCGGCGGCCTGGGCATGGGAAAAGCCCAGCAGCGCGAAGCCGACGATGACGAACAGGTAGCCCGCGGCGGTGCCGCCGGAGAGCATCAGCGGCGTCCAGCCGCTGTACACCGCGATCAACACCCCGAAGATCGCCAGCGTGATGCGGCGGCCGAAACGATCGGCGATCAGGCCGGACAGGAGCATGCAGGGGATCGCGACGGCCGCACCGGCTATCTGCACCAGCAGGAAGTTCGCCGCCGACTGCCGGGTGAACAGCAGCGCCCACGACAGCGCAAAGAAGGTGACTAGGTGGAACAGCGCGTAGCTGGCCAGCGGGGCAAAGGCGCCCAGCGCGATGCTGCGTCCCTGCGTGCGCACCAGCTCGGCCACCGGCGACGGCTCCAGCTCGCGGATCTTCAGCAGCGCCGAGTATTCCGGCGTGACCACCAGACGCAGGCGCGCGAACAGGGCCACCACGTTGATCGCGAAGGCGACGAAGAATGGATAGCGCCAGCCCCAGACGAAGAACTCTTCCGGCGACAGGCTGAGCAGCAGGTAGGCGAACAGCCCGGCCACCAGGATGAAGCCGATCGGCGCGCCAAGCTGGGGAATCATCGCGTACCAGCCGCGGCGATTGCGCGGGGCGTTGAGCGCAAGCAGCGAAGCCAGCCCGTCCCAGCTGCCGCCGATGGCAAAACCCTGGCCGAAGCGCAGCAGCGCCAGTGCCACGATGGCCACCGTACCGAGCGAACCGTAGCCGGGCAGGAAAGCGATGCCGGCGGTGGTGCAGCCCAGCAGGAACAGCGCCACCGTGAGCTTGGTGCCGCGGCCAAATTCGCGCTGCAGCATCTGGAAGAACAGCGAGCCCAGCGGCCGGCCGATGAACGCCAGCGCGAAGATCGCGAAGGAATCGAAAACGCCGCCCAGCTCGCTGGCAAACGGAAAGAACACCCGCGGGAATACCAGCACGCAGCCGATGCCGAACACGAAGAAATCGAAGAACTCGGAGATGCGGCCGATGACCACGCCGATGGCGATATCACCCGCCGATACCATGTGCCCGTGAACGTTCGCGCTGTCCCTGCGGTCGTCCTCGCGTGGCTGGTCGGCAGGGTTTGCGCGGGCGGTCGACATGATGGTTCCGTGAGTCAGTTTCGAGTCGGTTTCGGGACTTGCGGCGAATTTCTCGTGCCGTGCGCGTCACTTGTCCCGGGCCGGTGCGCCGATGCAGCGCTGCCAGAACGAACGCAACGTACAAGCATGCACCAGCAGCGGCGAATCGGCCATAGGACAAAATGTCACATCGGAAATTCCGCCCCACATCGCTAGCATAGGTGGGTTGTCATCCCAGCTATCGGGTGTTGATGTCCGTGAAATTCCTACGAGCTCTCGTGTTGCCGCCGCTGGCGATGCTGCTTGGCGGCTGCAGCATGGTCTTGCTGAACCCGGCAGGTGACGTGGCGCTTCAGCAGCGTAACCTGATGATCGCCTCGGTGATCCTCATGCTGCTGATCATCGTGCCGGTGCTGATCGCCATCGGGGTCATCGCCTGGCGTTACCGCGCGTCGAACAAGCGTGCCGAATACGACGAGGACTGGGACCACTCCACCCAGCTCGAGCTGATGGTCTGGGCCGGCCCGCTGCTGATCATCATCGCGCTCGGCGCGATGACCTGGATCGGCACCCACCAGCTTGACCCGTATCGCCCGCTGAGCCGCATCGCGCACGATCACCCGCTGCCTGCCGGGGTCCGGCCGCTGCAGGTCGAGGTGGTCTCGCTGGACTGGAAATGGCTGTTCTTCTACCCCCAGTACGGCATTGCCACGGTCAACCAGCTGGCCGCGCCGGTCGACGTTCCGATCGACTTCAAGCTGACCTCGGCCACCATGATGAATTCGTTTTTCATCCCCGACCTGGCCGGCCAGATCTACACCATGCCCGGCATGCAGACGGTGCTGCACGCGGTGATCAACAAGCCCGGCAATTTCAAGGGCTTCTCGGCCAACTACAGCGGCCATGGCTTCACCGACATGCGCTTCCGCTTTCTCGGCCTGAATGAGCAGGGTTTCCAGCAGTGGGTCGCCAAGGTCAAGGCCGCCGGCGGCAACCTGGATCGCCAGGCCTACGACACGCTGAGCCGGCCCAGCCGCGCCGAGCCGGTCCATTACTATGCCCGCTACTCGCCGGACCTCTACCAGCGCATTCTCAATCGCTGCGTCGATCCCGGGCAAATGTGCATGAGCCAGATGATGGCCATCGATGCGCGGGGCGGACACCCGATGCGGCAGGGCAGCGCCCACGGCGCCGTGTCCGGTGGCGAATTGGCGCCCGCGCCTGCGCGCGCGCACAGCACCGCGACGCACTGATCCGTTTTTTCGAGGTAAGAACCATGCCTGATCGCTCCGCATTCTGGAATTTTCTGCTCGGGCGTCTTTCGCTCAAGGACATTCCCTACGACAACATGATTCTGGTGTGGACCTTCGTCCTGGTGGCGGCGCTGGGCATCGCGGTGGTCGCGGCCGTCACCTATCACCGCAAGTGGGGCTACCTGTGGCGCGAGTGGTTCACCAGCGTCGATCACAAGCGGCTCGGGATCATGTACGTGGTGCTGGCGACGGTGATGCTGCTGCGCGGCTTTGCCGATGCCATCATGATGCGCTCGCAGCAGGCGATCGCCTTCGGCAGCAACATGGGCTACCTGCCGCCGCACCACTACGACCAGATCTTTACCGCGCACGGCGCGATCATGATCTTCTTTGTGGCGATGGCCTATATCGTCGGGCTGATGAACTTCGCCATGCCGTTGCAGATCGGCGCGCGCGACGTGGCATTCCCGTTCCTCAACAACCTCAGCTTCTGGATGACCGTGTCCGGCGTGGTGCTGTTCATGGCTTCGCTGTTCATCGGCGACTTCTCGCACGCCGGCTGGCTGGGCTACCCGCCGGTTTCGGAGCTGCGGCAGAGCCCGGGCCCCGGCGTGGACTACTACATCTGGGGGCTGCAGCTCGCGGGCGTCGGCACACTGCTGACCGGCATCAACTTCGTGGTGACCATCGTGAAGATGCGCGCCCCCGGCATGACGCTGATGAAGATGCCGATGTTCAGCTGGACCACGCTGTGCACCAGCGGGCTGATCGTGGTCACGTTCCCGGTACTCACGGCCACGTTGTTCCTGTTGTCGCTGGACCGCTACCTCGGCATGCACTTCTTCACCAACGGCTTCGGCGGCAACGTGATGATGTACATCAACCTGATCTGGGTGTGGGGCCACCCGGAGGTGTACATCCTGATCCTGCCGCTGTTCGGGGTGTATTCGGAAATCGTGGCCACGTTCTCCGGCAAGCGGCTGTTCGGCTACTCGTCGATGGTCTACGCCACCGTGTCGATCATGATCCTGTCCTACCTGGTGTGGCTGCACCACTTCTTCACCATGGGTTCGGGCGCGGACGTGAACTCGTTCTTTGCCTTGACGACGATGATGATCTCGATCCCGACCGGGGTGAAGATCTTCAACTGGTTGTTCACCATGTACCGCGGTCGCGTGCGTTTCGATGTGCCGATGCTGTGGACGATGGGCTTCCTGTTCACCTTTACCATCGGCGGCATGACCGGCGTGATGCTGTCGGTGGCACCGGCGGATTTCCTGCTACACAACAGCCTGTTTCTGGTGGCGCACTTCCACAACGTGATTATCGGCGGCGTGGTGTTCGGCGTGTTCGCCGCCATCAACTACTGGTTCCCCAAGGCGTTCGGTTTCCGGCTCGATCCATTCTGGGGCAAGGTCAGCTTCTGGTTCTGGCAGGTCGGTTTCTGGGTGGCGTTCGGGCCGCTGTACGTGCTGGGCCTGATGGGGGTGACGCGCCGGCTGAGCCACTTCACCGATCCCAGCCTGCAGATCTGGTTCATCATCGCGGCGTTCGGCGCGTTCCTGATCCTGCTCGGCATTCTGGCGTTCGTGATCCAGGTCTACGTCAGCATCCGTCGGCGCGACACGCTGGTGGCGGGCGGCGACCCATGGAACGGCCGCACGCTGGAATGGTCCACCTCTTCGCCGCCGCCGCCGTACAACTTCGCGTTCACGCCGAGGGTGGGCGAGCGCGACGCGTGGACCGACATGAAGAGGCACGGCTACCAGCGGCCGCAGGATGGCTTCCACCCGATCCACATGCCGGGGAACACCGGCGCCGGCGTGATCCTGGCCGGGCTGGGCCTGGTGTGCGGCTTCGCGCTGGTCTGGTACATCTGGTGGCTGGCGGCGGCATCGCTCGTCGCGCTGATCGCGGTCGCCATCGGGCACAGCTTCAATTATCACCGCCATTACCACATCCCGGCCGAGGACGTGAGCCGGATGGAGCAGGCCTACAGCCGCCAACTGGCCGAACAGGGCTCAGCATCATGAATTCGACCGCAGCCGATATCGTGCATCCGCCGGAACCGACGTTCTACTGCCGGCAGGATCCGCCGCCGCAGAACGGGACCCTGCTGGGGTTCTGGATCTATCTGATGAGCGACAGCTTCATCTTCGCGGCGCTGTTTGCCTGCAATGCGGTGCTTGGCGGGAACTATGCGGCCGGCCCGTCCGGGCGTGACGTGTTCGATCTCACCGGGCTGGCCGTGAACACCGCGATGCTGCTGCTGTCCTCGGTCACGTTCGGCTTTGCCATGCTGGAGATGGCGCGCGAGCGCCAGCGCGCCATGCTCGGCTGGCTGGGTGTGGCCGGTGCGTTCGCCGTGGCGTTCGTGACGCTGGAGATCCACGAGTTCATCAGCATGATCGCCGCGGGCGCCGGGCCGGACCGCAGCGCGTTCCTGTCCTCGTTCTTCGCGCTGGTGGGTACCCACGGCCTGCACGTGACCCTCGGCATCATCTGGCTGGTCGTGCTGATGGCGCAGGTGGGCAAGCACGGACTGAACGAGGACAACCGCCGGCGCCTGCGCTGCCTCAGCCTGTTCTGGCATTTCCTGGACCTGGTCTGGGTCGGCGTCTTCAGCTACGTGTATCTGGTAGGAGTGCTGCGATGAGCCATCCATCCGAATCCGTCCACCGGCACGGTGCCGGTGCGCATGACGGACACGACGAAGCCGATCACACCCACGACGGCACCCTGCGCGGCTACCTGACCGGATTCGTGCTGGCGGCGATCCTCACCATCATCCCGTTCTGGCTGGTGATGGGGCACCCCATCGAGAGCCGGCAGGTGGTCATCCTCGTGGTGCTCGGGCTGGCCGTGGTGCAGATCGTGGTGCACATGATCTACTTCCTGCACATGAACACCCACTCGGAGAGCGGCTGGAACATGCTGGCGCTGATCTTTACCGTGGTGCTGGTGGTGATCGTGCTGGGTGCGTCGATCTGGGTCATGTACAACGAGAACGCCAACATGATGCCGATGTCGCCCACCTACATGCAGCACAGTCCGCACGCGTGAATCCGCTGCCGGGCACTGCGGCCGCGCGCGGTCGCGCGCCGCGCGGCATCGCCACGCTGCTCGCTTGGGCGGTGTTGGCCGCACTGGTGTTCGCCGGTTTCATCGCGCTGGGCAACTGGCAGGTGCATCGGCTGGGCTGGAAGCTCAAGCTGATCCATGACGTGGCCACTCGCGTGCACGCCCTGCCGGTGGCCGCGCCCGGGCCGACCTCGTGGCCGCGGATCGAGGCGGGGCACCGGCAGTACCTGCACGTGCAGCTGCGCGGCAGTTTTCTCGGCCACGACCAGACCCTGGTCCGCGGCACCAGCGAGCAGGGCTACGGCTTCTGGGTGATGACCCCGCTGCGCAGCGAGCGCGGCTTCATCGTGCTGGTCAACCGCGGCTGGGTCCCGGCCTCGCTGCCGGGCACACCGGCGTTCGCGCACGCCGCGCCGCCCGCGGGCGAGGTCACGCTCACCGGGCTGCTGCGCTTCAGCGAACCGGGCGGCGGCTTCCTGCGCCGCAACCGGCCGGGCAGGGGGCTTTGGTACTCGCGCGATGTGGCCGCCATCGCCGCCGCACACCAGCTGCCGGCGGCGCAGGTCGCGCCGTTTTTCGTCGATGCCGACGCCAGCGCCGCCCGGTGGCCTGCCGACGGTCTCACGGTGATCCATTTTCCCAACCACCACCTCGGCTACGCCATTACCTGGTACCTGCTGGCACTGGGCACGGCGCTCGGCGCCGGGCTGGTCGCCCGCCAGGAGTGGCGCGCGCGGCGTGGCGGCTGAGGGGAACCCCTTACGCGCCGCGCTGCGAGCAATCGCCTTCTTCCACGAACCGTCCCGCCGGCAGACTTGCGCCGACGCTGACCATGCCGTTGCCGTGAGTCGGCCGATTGCCGAGCCAACGTCGCGGATCTTCCTGCGGTCGCTGTCGCTCGACGAAGCTGGAAACCACCTCACCGCGCCCGCGCTGGTTCCGCGTGACGGGCCGGTTGCTACCGAACTGCGGCACCTGCACTCGCCGGATGGGTCGGGACGTTTTATATTATCCGACTCGTACTTTGAGTGGCACCATTCCGGGGGGTGGCCGCATGAACGAAGCGCGCAGACGGTGCTATGCACGCGCCAAGCCCATTGCGCTGGCAGCGCTGGAGCTTGAGCCGGCGCTGCGGGAGGGTTATGTCGAGGCTGCCTGCGCCGGTGACCAGAGCCTGCTCGATGAGGTCGGCTGGATGCTGCAGGCTGCGGACAACACCAGCGATTCCCCCCTTCATGTGCTGCTTGCCGGAGACAGGCGCGACCAGGTCGGCTCCCTCGTGGAGGGTGCCGGCAACAGCCGCTACCGCATCATTCGCCAGCTTGGCGAGGGCGGCATGGGCGTGGTTTACCAGGCCGAGCGGCTGATCAACGAGGGCGCGGCCGACGAGATCCGCCAGCAGGTCGCGCTCAAGTTCATCAATACCGGCAGCCTGCTCACTCCCGGCGTGCTCAAGCGCTTCGCGGAGGAACGGCGCATTCTCGGCTCGCTCAATCATCCGGGCATCGCCAGCCTTATCGATGGCGGCAGTACCCGCGACGGCCGCCCGTTTCTGGCACTGGAATACGTCGAAGGTGAGCGCATCGACCAGTGGTGCGACCGCCAGGGTCTGTCCTTGCGCAAGCGCGTGGTGCTGTTCCTCAAGGTCTGCGCCGCGATGCGCCATGCCCACGAACGCATGGTGATCCACCGGGATATCAAGCCCGCGAACATCCTGGTCACTGCCAGCGGCGAGCCCAAACTGCTCGATTTCGGCATTGCCAGGCTGCTCGATCAGGTCGGCGGGGTGGCGGGCACGCACACCATGACCATGCAGCGTGCCCTGACCCTGGCCTATGCCAGCCCCGAACAGGTGCGCGGCGAGCCGCTGGGCGCGAATGCCGATGTGTGGTCGCTGGGCGTGGTGCTGTATCAGCTGGTATGCGGCGAACGGCCGTTTGGCGAAGGCGACACGGATTCGCCGCTGGATCTGTCCAACGCCATCGTCACCGGTCGCCTGTTGCCGCCCAGCCGGCGGCATCGGCGCGATCGTGCCGTCTCGGGAAAGCTACGGCGGGACGTGCCGGCCGATATCGACGCCATCGTGATGAAGGCGCTGCGGCGCGATCCGGCCGATCGTTACGCCAACGTCGCCGAGTTCAGTGCCGATCTGGAGCATTTCCTGGATCTGCGGCCGGTGCGGGCGCGGCGCGGACACCATTGGTACCGGGTGGCCCTTTTTCTGCGCCGGCATCGGCGGGGGCTCGGCATGGCCGCGCTGCTCGTATTGGTGCTGGCCAGCTTCCTGGCCGAGCGTGAAAGCCAGCTGCGCAAGGTGGAGCTGGAGCGGGATCAGACCCGCGCCATCGCCGGCTTCCTGCAGGACTTGTTCGAGAATGCCGATCCCACCCACGCGGGCGGCAGCCACGTCACCGTGCGCCAGGTGCTGGATCGCGGTGCCGCCGAGCTCATGAAACGTCGCGATATCGCAGCGCCGATCCGGGTAAGGCTGCTGCTTTCGATGGCACGCTCCTACAACCAGCTCAGCCTTGGCGAGCCGGCCGTCACCCTGCTCCAGGAGGCCACGCGATTGCAGGGCACTTACCACGCCACCGTACTGGAACGCGGCGAGGTGATGGCGGCACTCGGGCGCGGTTACTCCACGCTGATCAATCTGCCCTCGGCGATCGTGGCTGACCACGAGGCGATTGCGCTGCTTTCGCGGGCGCCGGGAAACCACGCGCAGGCAATTCTGCGGGTACGCATCAACCAGCTCTATAACCATCTCGGCGTGCTGGACGTGCCGCTGCATGACATCGACCGGCAGATTCGCGGCCTTCTTGCGCAACTGGAGGCTTACCCGCGAGTCAATCCGGAATTGCATCTGCAGGCGCTCGCCGTGCTGGCGATGACGGAGGGGGCGGAGCGACAGGACGAAGCGGCCATGGCCAGCGCAGGACGCGCGGTGAGGGAGGCGGACCGGCTTTACGTCCACGACGACCCTACCCGGATCTACTACCACTTCGTGCTGGCACTGGTGTCGATGCGGCTGCATCCGGCCGACGCCCTGCGGGGATTTCGTCAGGCGATCGCCGATTACGACAAATCCATCGGCACGCCAGGCCCGAGTCTCGCGGCACTGCTTGGCTACTTCGGCGGCGCGCTGGCGCAGGTGGGACGCACCACCGATGCGATCAGTGCGCTGGAGCGCTCCACCCGGATTGCCGCGCATTATGCCGATGCCTCCCCGGACTTCTATCTTGGCACGCTCAACGCGCTTGCGCGCCAGTACTTGCAGCTGGGGCGCGACGCCGATGCCGCTGCGCTGTTGCTGCCTCATCTGGAGCAGTTGCAAAAGCGCGCTGCGAGCCGGTCGGTCTGGGCCGCCACCAACCTGGCCGGAGCACTCGATACGCTCGGCACGGTCACCTTGCATCATGGTCAAGTCGCGCAGGCGGAACAGTATTTCCGCCAGGCGCGCGACGGGCTCGATGGCCGTTGCCAGCAGGTGTCCCCGGAGAGTTATGCGGCCAGTCTCCTCGGGCTGGGCGAGGTGGCGCTGGCGCGTGACCAGATCAACCAGGCGTCGATCTGGCTGGCGGCCGTGCAGGGCTTCAACGAGCGCAGTCATGCCACCGCGCAGAGCCTTCGCGCGCTGGAAGCAGCATGGTTGCAGGCGCGAATCGCCGTGGCACAAGGCAATTTTCGTCAGGCGATGGGGTTGGCGGCCACGGCTGAGGCCATCGCCACCACGCATTGGGGCGTCTGCAGCCGCCAGGCGCAGGCGCTGCGGGAACTGGAGTCGACGGCGCGCAGTCACATCTCGTCGACCACGTCACGGCCGGAGGTGGCGTGTCCGGTCGATGCGACCGTGGCCGCTAACCGAAGCGATGGGAGTGCTGCATGAACGTGCTCGACAAACAGTCCGAAGTGACCCGCCTGCTGCATTCCGCCCAGGCAGGTGATCAGGATGCGATGGACGAGGCACTGCGCCAGATGTATGCCGCGCTTCATCGGCTTGCCGGAGCACAACTGCGCCAGAACAGCAGCGAGCGCACGCTCAGTGCCACCGCGCTGGTCAATGAGGCCTACCTCAAGGTATTCGGCGGCAACAGCACGCCCGAATGGGAGAATCGGGGCCATCTGCTGGGTGTCGCTGCCCGCGCCATGCGCGAGGTGCTGGTCGATGCGGCGCGCCGGCGCCAGGCCGCCAAGAGGCCGCAGCGGTGCGATCGCATGGAACTGTCGGAGATCTCCGGCTCGCTGACGCCGGACGTGGACTACGTTGCCCTGCTCGAATGCCTGGAGGCGCTTGAGCAGATCGATCAGCGCCAGGCGGGCATTGTGTCGATGCGTTTCTTTGTCGGCCTCAATGCCGACCAGATCGGCACGGCCCTGGGCATTTCGCCAGCGACGGTGCAACGCGAGTGGCGTCTGGCGCGCGCCTGGCTG
The DNA here is from genome assembly GCA_035530315.1 of Rhodanobacter sp. GTDB lineage: Bacteria > Pseudomonadota > Gammaproteobacteria > Xanthomonadales > Rhodanobacteraceae > Rhodanobacter. The sequence goes on from DATKVA010000124.1 coordinate 10,758, forward strand.
CAGCGCGAACTGCAGTCCTGACGCCAGGAGCCCGTCGCTCCGTTTGCCGCCGCGTCATTCAGACCTCGCCGGTTGGCAGCCCGGCCGACCAACGGCCGGCAAGGCTGCCCGGCGCCTGAATCGGGCGAATGTGCTCGCACGGCGCATGAATGCTCGATTCAGCGGAGATGCTGAATGCAAGCTGAATCTCTTTGGGACGAGGCTGACCGGATCGCGCGCGGTGCTGCGCACTAACTCAGTAGAAAAGCTTGCCACCCGATCGTCCGGGCCCCGGTGCCCGCCGGTCGGTGCCATGCATGAAGCGGTCGCCCGGTGCGACCTGATCCATTCCAGCAGTCAAGGGGATCTCGTCATGTGACCAACACGGCATCTGCGGCGGGAACCCGCGGCTGGTGACGATGCGTGCTCACGACGCTCCCGATACGCCTTCACAACCGGTCGACCCTTTTCAAGGAGACACAGGCATGGCCAAGCAAAGCAGTCAGAAATTCATCGCGAGGAACCGCGCACCGCGCGTTCAGATCGAGTACGACGTCGAGGTCTACGGCGCCCAGAAGACCGTGCAGGTTCCGTTCGTGATGGGTGTGATGTCGGATCTCTCCGGTGCCAACAACGCCGAGCTGCCCGGTATCGAGGAGCGCAAGGCGATGGAGATCGACGTCGACAACTTCGACCAGCGCCTGCAGTCGATGAAGCCGCGCGTCTCGTTCGCGGTACCGAACACGCTGACGGGCGAGGGCAACCTCAACGTCGACATCACGTTCGAAAGCATGGACGACTTCTCGCCTGCCGCCGTGGCGCGCAAGGTGAGCTCGGTCGCCAAGCTGCTGGAGGCACGCACCCAGCTGGCCAACCTCGGTACCTACATGGACGGCAAGGCAGGTGCCGAGAAACTCATCGCGCAGGCGATCAACGATCCGGCGCTGCTGCAATCACTGGTGTCGGCACCCAAACCCGGCGACAGCAAGGACGGGGAGTAAGCACACATGGCAACCGAAAAACTGGCCGAACACAGCGGCGCCACCGAAACCCTTGAAGCCGGCGATTTCGCCGCCCTGCTGAGCAAGGAGTTCAAGCCCAAGAGCGATCGCGCGAAGGAGGAGGTCGAATCCGCCGTGCGCACGCTCGCCGAGCAGGTGCTCAACAAGTCCGACATCGTCTCCGAGGACGTCACCCAGACCATCAACGCCTACGTGGCCGAGCTCGACCGCAAGATCAGCGAGCAGCTCAATCACGTGATGCACCACGAGGATTTCCAGAAGCTGGAAAGCGCGTGGCGCGGCCTGCACCACCTGGTGAACAACACCGAGACGGACCAGCAGCTGAAGATCCGCGTGATGAACATCTCCAAGAAGGAGCTGGGCAAGACGCTGAAACGCTACAAGGGCACGGCCTGGGACCAGAGCCCGATCTTCAAGAAGATGTACGAAGAGGAATACGGCCAGCTCGGCGGCGAGCCCTACGGTTGCCTGGTCGGCGACTACTACTTCGACCACAGCCCGCCGGACGTGGAGATGCTCGCCGGCATCGGCCAGGTGGCCGCCGCCGCGCACGCGCCGTTCATCGCGGCCGCCAATTCGTCGCTGATGGGGATGGAAAGCTGGAACGAGCTGTCCAACCCGCGCGATCTGGCCAAGATCTTCTCGACGCCCGACTATGCCGCATGGCGCTCGCTGCGCGAGTCGGACGACGCCAAGTACCTCGCACTGGCGATGCCGCGCACGCTGGCCCGCCTGCCGTACGGTTCGGCCACCGACCCGGTGGAGGAGTTCAACTTCGAGGAAGACACCGCCGGCGCCGACTCGTCCAAGTACACGTGGCAGAACGCGGCGTACGCGATGGCGGTGAACATCAATCGCTCGTTCAAGGCCTACGGCTGGTGCTCGCGCATCCGCGGCATCGAGTCCGGTGGTGCGGTGGAAGGCCTGCCTACGCACACCTTCCCCAGCGACGACGGCGGCGTGGACATGAAGTGCCCCACCGAGATCGCCATCACCGACCGCCGCTCGGCAGAGCTGGACAAGATGGGACTGATCCCGCTGGTGCACCGCAAGAACTCCGACATGGCTGCGTTCATCAGCGCACAGTCGCTGGCCAAGCCGGAGGAGTACGACAACCCCGACGCGACCGCCAACGCGGCATTGAGCTGCCGCCTGCCGTACCTGTTTGCGGCCAGCCGCTTTGCGCATTACCTGAAGTGCATCGTGCGCGACAAGATCGGCTCGTTCAGCAGCCGCGACCAGATGCAGAGCTGGCTCACCAACTGGGTGATGAAGTACGTCGACGGCGATCCGGCCAACTCCAGCGAGGAGACCAAGGCGCGCAAGCCGCTGTCGGCCGCCGAGGTGGTGGTGGAGGAAGTGGAAGGTGCGCCGGGCTATTACACCTCCAAGTTCTATCTCAAACCGCACTATCAGCTTGAGGGACTCACGGTGTCGCTGCGTCTGGTCTCGCGACTGCCGTCGGCGGCGAAGTCCTGAGTCTGAAGCGGCTCCGGGTCGTGGCGGATCGTTCGCGACCGTCCGGAGCCGCCGTGATGGAGATGGCGGAGGCACGACTGCGACAAGGACGTCTCGCATTCCGGTAAAGCGTCGGACGTCAGCGACTGGCGATGTCCCGATGAATTCAGGCAGTACCACAGATCGACCGGCGCGGGGGCGTCCCCGGACGGCGTCAACAATCATCAGGTGAGTGAGGAGAGGTTTCATGGCATTCGACATGCACATCAAGTTTGGCTCGGGCAAGGTCAAGATCGAGGGTTCCTCCAAGCACAAGAAGCACACCGGCGAGGTGCCGATTCTTGCGTGGTCGTGGGGCGCCAGCAACACCGGTGACCTGCACGGCGGTTCGGGCGCCAGCGGCGGCAAGGCCCACGTGCAGGACATTTCGATCACCAAGTACGTCGACAGCTGCTCCAACGCGCTGCTGGATGCGGTGTGCACGGGCGGCCGCATCGACACCGCGTGGCTGTACGTGACCAACGCGACCGGCGAGCAGACCGACTTCCTCACGCTGGAGCTGAGCGAAGGCATCCTGGTCACCTCCTACTCCACCGGCGGCAGCGGTGGCGAGGATCGCCTCACCGAGAACATCACGCTGCACTTCGGCAAGTTCAAGTACTCGTTCCAGCCGCAGGACGACAAGGGTGCGGCGCAGGGTGGCGCGAAGGAATTCAGCTACGACATCCAGGGCGTCGCCAAGGCCTGAGCAAGCTGATCCAGGCACGCTTCGTCATTCCGGTTCGCGCCGGAATGACGATGTGTTACCGCCTTGCCCAGTGGCATGGCGCATGACTTCGCCGTTTCCGTCATCAAAGGCCCGCGCGTGGATATCACTCCCGAAAACCTGCTCAAGGAAGGTCGCCTGGACGAGGCGATGCAGGAGCTGGCGGCACAGATTCGCTCCCGCCCGGCGGATGCGAAACGCCGGGTATTCCTGTTCCAGTTGCTCTCCCTGCTCGGGCAGTGGGAGCGGGCGCAGAACCAGCTGAAAGTGGCCGGTGAACTCGACCCGCTGAATGCGCTGATGGTGGGCGCGTACGCGGTCGCGCTGGCCGGCGAGCTCGAGCGCGTCGATGTGTTGGAGGGCAAGCGCGCACCGCTGGTGATCGGCGAGCCCGCGCAATGGCTGGCCCTGCTTCTGCAGGCGCTCAAGCTCAACAGCGAGGGCCGGCACGACGCTGCCGCCACGCTGCGTGCACAGGCGTTCGATCGGGCCGAGCCGGCAAGCGGCAGCATAGACGGCGTGCCGTTCGAGTGGATCGCCGATGCCGATCCCCGCTTTGGCCCGTGCCTGGAAATCATCATCAAGGGCGGCTACGCCTGGGTACCGTTCTCGCGCATCCGCGAGCTGACCTTCGAAGCGCCGACCGATCTGCGCGACAAGGTCTGGGCGCCCGTGCAGATCACCTGGTCCAACGGCGGCCAGGCCATCGGATTCGTGCCGTGCCGCTACCCGGGCGCGGAGCGCTCCGGCGACAGCGAGATCGTGCTGGCGCGCAGGACCGGCTGGACCGATCTGGGCGACGACTTCTACCTGGGTTCCGGCCAGCGGATGCTGGCTACCGACGCGGGCGAGTATCCCCTGCTGGACGTCCGCACCATCACTTTCGACGTCGGCTGAGCGGGCAGGGCGCGTCATGGCTGAGCTCACCACCCAGGAACGGCTGCAGCCCTCGCTGCTCGACCGCCTCACCGACGACGAGCCGGGCAAGGGCGACGAGAGCCGCGAGAAGCGCGTGATCTCGGCCAGCCGCCTGCGCGAGTGCGTCACGCGCGACATGTCCTGGCTGCTCAATTGCGTGAACCTCAGCGCCGAGGAGGAACTCGCCGACTTCCCGGAAGTAGCGCGCTCGGTGCTCAACTTCGGCATCCCCGATCTTACCGGCATGGCGCTCTCGGGCATGGATGCCAGCGTGCTGCAGCGGCAGATCCGCGACGCCATCGTGGCCTTCGAGCCGCGGCTCACGGCGAGCACGCTGCGCGTCACGGTGAACGCGAATTCCGGGCGCATGGATCACCAGTCGCTGGTGTTCAGCATCGAATCGGAAATGTGGGCACAACCGATTCCGCTGAATCTCTATCTGAAGACCGAAGTGGATCTGGAAACGGGCGCCTTCCACGTGACCGAAGGGTTTGGTTGATCGCCATGGACCCCCGCCTGCTCCGTTACTACAACCGCGAATTGCAGCACGTGCGCGAAATGGGCGGCGAGTTTGCGCGCGAGTATCCGAAGATTGCCGGCCGCCTCGGCCTCGAGGGCTTCGAGTGTGCCGATCCGTATGTGGAACGGCTGCTGGAGGGGTTCGCCTTCCTCGCTGCGCGGGTCCAGCTCAAGCTCGACGCACAGTACCCGGTGTTCACCCAGCACCTGCTGGAGATGGTCTATCCCCATTACCTCGCCCCGGTGCCCTCGATGGCCGTGGTGCAGCTGCAGCCCGATCCGAAGGAGGCTGCGCTGGTCACCGGACACACGGTCGCGCGGCACGCGGCATTGCGCAGCCAGACCGGCCGCGACGACCGCACCGCGTGCGAGTACCGCACCGCGCACGATGTCACGCTGTGGCCGCTGGAGCTGACCGAGGCGAAGTACTTCGAGACGCCCGCCGCCGTGGCCGCCGCCGGCGTGCCCTTGCCCACGGGCAAGACCGTGCGTGCCGGACTGCGGCTGAAGTTCCGGGTCACCACCGGCGCGCCGGCCAGCGCGCTGGCGCTGGATCAGCTGCCAATCTTCATCGCGGGCGCCGACGAGTTGCCCAAGCGGCTGTACGAGCAGTTGCTGGGCAACGCGGTGGCCTATGTGGTGCGTGCGCCCGGCGCCGCGGGCAGCACGGTCAGCGAAACCTGCGATGCGAGCGCGATCCACGCCAAGGGCTTCGATGACAGCGAGGCGCTGATTCCCTATACCGCGCGTTCGTTCAGCGGCTATCGGCTGCTGCAGGAATACTTCGCCTGCCCCGAACGTTTCCTGTTCGCAGTGTTCACCGGCCTGCGCCCGGTGCTGGCGCGTTCGCAGGGCAGCGAGTTCGAGATCGACGTGCTGTTCGATCGTAGCGTGGCACGCTTGCACAATGCGGTGGATGCGGGCAACTTCCGGCTGTTCTGCACGCCGGCGATCAACCTGTTCCCGCGCCGCGCCGACCGCATCCATCTGCAGCAGGGCAAGACCGAATACCACGTGCTGGCCGACCGCACGCGTCCGATGGATTTCGAGATCCACTCGATCAGCCAGGTCGAGGGCTTCGGCGACCGGCAGGAGCCGGAGCTGAGCTTCCAGCCGTTCTACGGCTGCGACGAGCGTACCTGGCACAGCGGTACGGCTGCGTTCTACACGGTGCGGCGCGAACCGCGTCTGCTGTCGTCGCGGCAGAAGCTGCATGGCGCGCGCTCCAGCTACATCGGCAGCGAGATGTTCATTGCCCTGGTCGATGCCAGCGATGCGCCGTATTCCACCTCGCTGCGCCAGATCGGCATGCAGCTGTTGTGCACCAATCGCGATCTGCCGTTGACCATGCCGGTGGGAAAATCGCACACCGACTTCACCATGGAGGCCGGCGCGCCGGTGCAGGCGATCCGCTGTGTGGCCGGCCCGACCAAGCCGCGCGCCCCCACCGCGACGGGCGAGACGGCCTGGCGCCTGCTCAGCCACCTGCAACTCAATTACACCTCGCTGCTGGGCGAGGGCAACGAGCAGGGCGCGTCGGCACTGCGCGAGATGCTCACGCTGTATTGCGACGAGTTCGACTCCGGCGCGCGGCGCCAGATCGAGGGCGTGAAGTCGGTGCATTCCGCGGCCATCGTGCGACGCATTCCGGTGCCTGGCCCGATCAGCTTCGGCCGTGGGCTGGAGATCACGTTGACCTGTGACGACGGTGCTTTTGAAGGCACCGGGGCCTTCCTGCTGGGCTCGGTGATGCAGCATTTCTTCGCGCGCTACGTCTCGGTGAACTCGTTCACCGAGACCGTGCTGCGCACCCTGGAACGCAATGAGGTGGCCCGATGGCCCGCGCGACTCGGCAAGCGCCAGACCCTGTAGCGCTGGAGTCGGCGCTGCACGAGCACCCGGAGAGCTTCGAGTTTTTCGAGGCGATCCGGCGCATCGAGTGCGCCTATCCCGACCGCCCGCGCATGGGCGAGTCGACCAAGCCCGTCGAGGACCCGGTGCGTCTGTGCCAGACCCCTTCGCTGGCGTTTGCGCCGCGCATGGTCGACCGCTTCGAGAAATCGCACGAGGGACGGCCGCCGCGCATGCACGGCCTGTTCTTCGGTCTGTTCGGCCCCAATGCCGCGCTGCCGCTGCACCTGACCGAATACGCGCTGGATCGACGGATCAACGCGCGCGACGACACGTTCACGGCGTTTGCCAACATCTTCCATCACCGCATGATGGGCCTGTTCTATCGGGCCTGGGCCGACGCGCAGCCCACCGTGCAGTACGACCGGCCAGAGCAGGATCGCTTCGGCCTCTACGTCGGCGCACTGGTGGGCCTGGCCACGCCGCATCTGGGTGATCGCGACGTGATGCCGGATCGCTTCCGGCGCTTCTTCGCCGGCCGCCTGCTGCAGCAGGCCCGCAATGCGGAAGGGCTGGCAACGCTGCTGCAGGATTTCTTCCGCGTCACGGTACGCGTGATCGAATTCGTCGGCGAGTGGATGCGCCTGCCCGCGCCCTCGCGTTTACGGCTGGGTGCGTCGAGCGACGTGGCGAGCCTCGGCGTTACCGCGGTCACGGGCCAGTACGTCTGGGGCACGCAGCAGCGCTTTCGCCTGCGGCTCGGTCCGCTCAGCGGCGCGCAGTTCAACCATTTCCTGCCCGGCGGCGTGGCGCTGCAGCAGCTGGTCGCGGCCGTGAAAGGCTATGTGGGCGAAGAGAAGTCCTGGGACGTGCAACTGGTGCTCAGGCGCGACGAGGTGCCAGCCATGCAACTGGGTCAGAGCGGGCGCATGGGCCTCACCAGCTGGCTGGGCCGATTGCAGCAGTCGACCGATGCCGATCACGTCGTACTCAAGCCGGTGCATTGAGCGCATGCGCGACGCACCGTGCCACTGCCAGCCGAACATCACCGTGCGCGCGGCGTGCGCGCGATCACCCAGCTAACCGTTCGAGGATTCAAGCATCATGGCCGATATCAGTCGCATCGCCCTGTTTGGCAAGCTCAACAAGCTTGCCTACCGCGGCATCGAGAGCGCCACCGTGTTCTGCAAGCTGCGGGGCAACCCGTATGTCGAGCTGGTGCACTGGGTCCACCAGATCCTGCAGCTGCAGGACTCGGATCTGCATCGCATCATCAAGCAGTTCAACCTCAACCCGTCCAACCTGGTGCGCGACGTGACCGACGCGCTGGACCGCCTGCCGCGCGGTTCCACCAGCATCTCGGACATCTCCAGCAACGTGGAGGAAGCCGTCGAGCGCGGCTGGGTGTTTGCCACGCTGATGTTCGGCGAGGCGCAGGTGCGCACGGGTTATCTCATCGTGGGCGTCGTGCAGACGCGCAGCCTGCGTAACGCGCTCATCGGCATTTCGAAGGAGTTCGAGAAGATCAAGTCCGAGACGCTCACCGAAAAATTCCGCGAGGTGGTCGACGGCTCGCCCGAAGACCACCAGAGCGCGTCGGATGGCTTCAAGATGGGCGGCGCGGCGCCGGGCGAAGCCAGCGGCGCGATGGGCCCGGCGCAGATGGGCAAGCAGGAGGCGCTCAAGCAGTTCACCGTCGACCTCACCGAGCAGGCGCGCAGCGGCAAGATCGATCCCATCGTGGGCCGCGACGAGGAGATCCGCCAGGTGGTGGACATCCTCATGCGCCGCCGGCAGAACAACCCGATGCTGGTGGGCGAGGCGGGCGTGGGCAAGACGGCGGTGGTCGAAGGTTTCGCCCTGCGCATCGTCGCCGGCGACGTGCCGCCGATGCTCAAGGATGTCGAGTTGCGCACGCTGGACGTGGGCCTGTTGCAGGCCGGCGCCAGCATGAAGGGCGAGTTCGAGAACCGCCTGCGCCAGGTGATCGAGGAAGTACAGTCGTCGCCGAAGCCGATCATCCTGTTCATCGACGAGGCACACACCCTGGTGGGTGCCGGCGGCGCGGCCGGTACCGGCGACGCGGCCAACCTGCTCAAGCCCGCGCTGGCGCGCGGCAACCTGCGCACGGTGGGCGCCACCACCTGGGCCGAATACAAGAAGCACATCGAGAAGGACCCCGCGCTTACCCGCCGCTTCCAGACCGTGCAGGTCGACGAGCCGAGCGAGGAGAAGGGCATCCTGATGATGCGCGGCGTCGCCAGCGTGATGGAGAAGCATCACAAGGTGCAGATCCTCGACGAGGCGTTGGAGGCGGCCGTGCGTCTGTCGCATCGCTACATACCTGCGCGCCAACTGCCGGACAAGGCGGTGAGCCTGCTCGACACCGCCTGCGCCCGCGTGGCGATCAGCCAGCACGCGGTACCGCCGGAGGTGGACGACACCCGCAAGCGCATCCAGGCGCTGGAGACCGAACTGGCGATCATCGCCCGCGAAAAGACGGTGGGCGTGGACGTAGCCGAGCGTGAAGCCTCCGCTGGCGACAAGCTGGTCACCCAGAACGCGCGGCTGGAAAAGCTCGAGGCCGACTGGCAGGCCGAGAAGGCGCTGGTCGAGAAGATCCTCGCCATCCGCGCGAAGCTCCGCGGCGATGCGGCCCCGGTGGAAGGCACGGGCAGCAAGCTGGAAGCTTCGGCCAACGCCGAAGCCGTGGCCGAGGATGTCGCCGAGCCGGCCGAATTCGATGCCGCGGCCCGTGCGGCAGCGCTGGAAGAGCTGAAGGGACTGCAGGCGCAGCTGTCCGAGCTGCAAGGCGAAAGCCCGCTGATCCTCCCCACCGTGGACATGATCGCCGTCGGCGCGGTGGTCTCCGACTGGACCGGCATCCCGGTCGGCCGCATGGTCAAGAGCGAGCTCGAGACCGTGATGAACCTGGCCGGGCTGATGGGCAAGCGGGTGATCGGCCAGGACCACGCGATGGAGATGATCGCCAAGCGCATCCAGACCTCGCGCGCCGGCCTGGACAACCCGAACAAGCCGATCGGCGTGTTCATGCTCGCCGGCACCTCCGGCGTGGGCAAGACCGAAACCGCGCTGGCGCTGGCCGAGGCACTCTACGGCGGCGAGCAGAACATCATCACCATCAACATGAGCGAGTTTCAGGAGGCGCACACCGTCTCCACGCTCAAGGGCGCGCCTCCCGGCTATGTCGGTTACGGCGAGGGCGGCGTGCTCACCGAGGCAGTGCGTCGCAAGCCGTATTCGGTGGTGCTGCTGGACGAGGTGGAGAAGGCCCATCCGGACGTGCACGAAATCTTCTTCCAGGTCTTCGACAAGGGCGTGATGGAGGATGGCGAAGGCCGTTCGATCGACTTCAAGAACACCCTGATCCTGCTGACGACCAATGCCGGCACCGACATGATCGCCAGCCTGTGCAAGGACCCGGAGCTGATGCCCGACCACGAGGGCATGGCCAAGGCGCTGCGCGAGCCGCTGCTGCAGATCTTCCCGCCCGCGCTGCTCGGCCGCCTGGTCACCATCCCCTACTACCCACTCAGCCCCGAGATGCTCGGCGAGATCGTCAAGCTGCAGCTGGGCCGCATCAAGAAGCGCATCGAAGCCCGCTACAGGATCCCGTTCGAGTACGGCGACGACGTGGTGAAGCTGGTGGTCGAGCGCTGCACCGAGAGCGAATCGGGCGGCCGCATGATCGATGCGATTCTCACCAACACGATGCTGCCGGACATTTCGCGCGAGTTCCTCAATCGGACGATCGAAGGTAAGCCGATCGAGCGGGCGAGCATCAGCGTGAACGGTGGGGAGTTCAGCTATGCGTTTTGATCAATTCGTTGTCAAGAGAGCTGCGGGTTGGTTGGTGTGTACACGTATGGCCAATACTGGTTGCTGGTCTTGAGCTACCTCTGAAAGAAAGGAGTCGAAGCCTGCTCTTACTGTATCTCTTGGAAGCACTTTTCTCCCTGTTTCGCTGCAGCATCATCGACGTAATTCTGACAAATTCGATGCTGGTTGAGATCTCGCGTGCATTCCTGACCAGGATGATGGATGCGGAGCGGATTGATAAGGTGCGGGTGGGCGGAGAGTGGGTAGTTTTCGTATAGGTTTGAGTGAATCAGGTTTACAAACGAATTCATTCACTTGAGCACGGAAAAGTGCATTTGAACGTGGTTTGGTTCGAATCCGTTTCAAGACTGCGCTGCATCTATCGTTTGCATATTGGTTAGGAGATTGTTATGGCATTCAAAGTGGGGGGCGTTGACGTCACATTTGATATCAAGGTGTTCGAGGCATTGTGCAAGGAAGACTCGATCACTTGGTCACGCAGTAGCCTTAATGAACTTCACAAGTTGTTGGGTAAGACACCGAAGCCGCTCGGTACGGCCGTAATTGCTGAATTACGAAAGATTCCGCGCGACAAGCTTCAGAAGTACAAGCCAGCCATTAAGTATTTGTTGTTCAGTTATCCCGGCTTGGTCGCCGGAGTTAACCCGGTGGGAGATGGCCGAATGCTTGATCGGCTCGACTTCCAGGGGATGTTCGCAACCATGGATTCCAATACCGATTTTGTAGATCTTCAGTACGGCATTTCGGGCGCCCGCGGTATGCAACCCTATAAGCTCACCGATGGTCGGGTCCGTTTCGCTGACGATTTCAACAATGCGTCAAACCTTGGAACGGGTGTGGCGTTCAAGAGAATGTGGCAAGGATACGGGGAATTAGGCGCGACCCCCGAATCGGTGACGGAGCGATTTCGCAAGGGCGAGAAGCTCGATGAGAATAATCGCACGAGAGGTATCCTGCCGACCACACGTCAGGTCTACGTCAACTCTTTGCTTGCTTCTCGCTATTCACCTACGCGCAGTCTTAATGAAACCGGAAAGAAGCTGAGCAATGATACCCAGAAATCGCTAACTGACATGGAGGGTATTCACGGAAAGAAGCAGGCGAAGTCTCACTATTGGGTGCACGCTCAGTTCGTCAAGGCTGTCCGCCGTGCATGCAAAGGTGGCATCGCCATGGTTGCTTCGCACCCAGGATACTGTGCTGTGTACGCGAAGGTCCATTTCGTGTTGGACGGCCTCGGCGACCTCGGCAAAATGGCTCGCAAGGACAAGCTGCCACCTGACAAAGGAGGGTACCTCGCGATCACTTCCTCGGAGCTGTGCTTTACTTGTCGCTACTGGGATGATCCCGACTACCCGTTACGAGACATTGTCAAATTCTACGTTAACGGCACACGCGTCCTCCCGCCTTGGGAAGCGGACTGGTCGGTCACCGGAGCCGATGGAAGCCCGGTTTACTCGAATCAGGAGGCTTGGCTGCGTTACAAGCTGGCGCATAGTTTGATCAGTAACCCAAAGGCGTTTCCGAAGATGATGGGAGATGGCACAGATCCGACAGATGATTAGCAGGCTGTTGAGCCTTGATGTGCTGGCCGAGGACAAGGGCACGCGCGTGAAGAAGGGCTTCTTCGCGGTGATCAAGAGCAAAGCGCTCAAGCAACTGCGACTTTCCTGAGGCGAGGCCTCGGCGTGCGGCGTACGCGCGCTTTCTCGCCATCGGCGCCGGCCGAGGACGTCGCCCCGAGCACTGCACGGCAACCGGCGGGGCAGCTTCCGCCGCACAGCGGTGCCGGCCGGACCCTATTGGGGCTGGCGAGGAACCGGGATGTGCAGATCGTGCCACCTCGCGTGGTCCTCAATTGCGTCTTTCCCGGCTTCCGCGGCATCGGCAGTCTTTCACGGCCGGCAAAACCGGCCCGGTGATCAAATCCACCGGCTTTTTACGCACCTTAACGATGGAGTGCCATGTCGGTCCGCTTGGCGGGTTCGGCTTGGCTGCGCGAAATCAGGGGAGATGCCGGATGTTCCAGTCATGCCGTTCTTACGCACTCGCCGCGTGTATTGCCGCGCTTCCGGAGCGCTGACCCATGCAGCCAGCCGCCCGCCTTACCGACCTGCACGTCTGCCCCATGGTGACGGGCGTCGTGCCGCATGTCGGCGGCCCGATCACGGCGCCCGGCAAGCCGACGGTGCTGATCGGCGGCCTGCCGGCCGCCCGCCTGGGCGACATGGCCACCTGCGTGGGGCCGCCGGACAGCATCGTGATGGGGTCGCCCAAGGTGCTGATCGGCGGCCAGCCGGCCGCACGGCTGGGGGATAGCTGCGCGCATGGGGGCACGATCGTGCTCGGTTGTTTCACTGTGTTGATCGGCTGAGGAATGTCACGCATGAGTGCCGCCGCCCGTCCGTTCCGTCGTTCGCACAAGGCCGTCAAGGCCATGCCGAGGCCGTACGCGGCTGCGCTGCAGCGGGCGATCCAGGCCCACCAGGCGGGCGATCTGGACGCTGCCGAGAGCCTGTACGGCGAGGTGCTGGACATGCAGGTGGCGCAGCCCGACGCGCTGCATTTTCTCGGCGTGCTGTCGCATCAGCGCGGGCGCAGCGACGAGGCGGTCGCGCTGATCCGCACGGCGCTGCAGATCACGCCCCGCCATCCTGACGCACACAACAATCTGGGCAACATCCACAAGGAATGCGGGCGTCTGGCCGAAGCCGAGGCCTGTTACCGCCGCGCGCTGGAGTGCAACCCCGGCCATTACAACGCGCTGAGCAACCTGGCGGTGGTGCTGGAGGCCCGGGAGCGCCTGGACGAGGCCTTCGAGGCGCATACCCGCCTGCTGCAGCAGGTGCCGAACTATGCACGCGGCCATTACATGCGGGGTCTGTTTCTGCGCAATCACGCCCAGCACAGGGAGCATATCGAGCAGTCCGCGGAGTGCTTTCGGCAGGCGATCCGCCTGGACGGGCGCAATGTGCGCGCGCTCGAATGCCTGGGCGTGGCGCTCTACACCCTGGGTCGGCACGATGAATCGGCCGCGGTCTATCGCCAATGGCTGCAGCGCGAGCCGGACAACCCGGTGCCGCGCCACATGCTCGCTTCCTGCGGTGCCGCCGCGGCGCCGCCGCGTGCCGCCGACGACTACGTGCGCGACGTGTTCGACGGGTTTGCCGACAGCTTCGACGAGCAGTTGCTGAACAACCTCGGCTACCGCGCGCCGGAAGTGCTGATCGGCGCCCTGCTCGAAAAGCTTCCCGCCGCGGCCGCCAGCCTCGATGTGCTCGATGCCGGCTGCGGCACGGGCCTCTGCGCGCCGCTGATCCGCGGGCATGCGCGCCGACTGGTCGGCGTCGACCTGTCCGGCGGCATGGTTGACAAGGCGCGCGCCCGCGGCGGTTACGACGCGCTGGAAATGGCCGAGCTGACCGACTGGCTACAACGCCATCCGGACGAGTTCGACGTGGTGCTCTCGGCCGACACGCTGGTGTATTTCGGCGAGCTGGCGCCGGTGCTCGGTGCCATGCACGACGCGCTGCGCCCGGGCGGCTGGGTGGGTTTCACGCTGGAGGCGATCGAGGGCGACGAGGACCGCGCCGAACTGACCTCCAGCGGTCGCTACCGGCACTCGCCTGCCTATGTGGAGCGCGTGCTGCGCGAGGCGGGCTTCCTCGGCGCGGGCATCGCCGCGGACAGCCTGCGCAAGGAGGGTGGCCAGCCGGTGGCCAGCCTGGTGGTTTGTGCGCAGCGCGACGCAGGCAAGCTGGCATGACGGCGCGCAACATGACGGAAGGAGGCATGGGTGACCTATGGGCGTGCCGTCGTCGGTCGGGGGCAGCTGCCGCCGTTGAGCGCATTGTCGGCATCGCAAGGCAAGCTCGTTGCCAGCGTATTCAGATGCCCTTGAATCGGGCCGGTGCATCGCACTTCATGCTCGGCGCCATCGGGCATGGTGATGCGGACGCCGGCGCGGCGTTTGCCGTTTTCGGTGTAATCGAACACGGCGTAGTCAACCCCGGCGTGGGTGAAGGTGACTTCGGAGCGGTCGGTCTGGAAGCGGAAATAATGGGCGTATCGCAACTGGCTGATGCCGTCGGACGCCTTGTCCGGAAACTGCAGCTCGACCTTCGGTGGCTTGCCGTAGCGATATTGCAGGGCCGACGGTACGGATCCACACAGACCGATCGACTTGTGCCCGGTGGTGCCGCAGCTGAAATAGGTGGTTTCGTGAACAAGGCACTGACCGTCGGCCAGCGCTGCGGAGGGAAAGCATGACCAAGCCAGGCTGAGAGTGGTCAACAGGACAAAAGAGGGCCGCATGGTTGAGTGACCGCAAGGACAGGTAATGCAGCTTAGCGCGGGGAAGTCAGTTGGTTGTACGCCTTCTCGAGCTTGCTGTCGTAATTGTTTTCCTTGTAGCTGCTGCCGTTGTAGCACTGGGCAAAGGTGGCCCACTTTTTCTGTTTCAAGGCTTCGTGCATGGCCTGGTTGGCCTTCACGAAGTTGGCAAAGGCCTGCAGGTGGTTCGCTTCGGAACGGGTGAGCGCCAGCACAAACCGCTGTACGGAGGAGTAGCCCGCTGCATGAAAGTTCTTGCCCATGATCTGGAAGCGTCCCCACGAGGCCGATTGCAAGGCCGCCACGGGGTCAAGGCGGTAGGCCTGTTGGAGCTTGCCGTACTGGGCGGAAAACGTGCCGTATCCACCGCGCAGCGCATTGGAGATATCGGGATGAAGATGGTCATAGCGGCCATGGGTGAGGCGATGAAAGTAATGGCGCTCATACAGGATGCGCGGGCGCCCCTGTTCGTCGAAGGCGTTGCCGGACGTCTCGACCTTGGCCACGGCCTGGATCGTGGCGACCTCGACCCCAAGCAAGGTGGCCGCGCGCTCATAGCTTTGCTGGTCCAGTCCCCGCTTTGGATCGAGGCACATGCGAAACAGAAATGACAGATCCGGTTCGGCACCGGAGTTTGCCGCCGGGCTGACGCATGCCGGGCCGGTCCACGGGGCAGGGCGCATGGAGCGCGGCGCGATGCCGGTGAACGGATTGAACAGGGCAAACGGATCGGGTGCGAACGACAAACTCGGGAAAATCGGGGTAAGGATCGGGCCGGGAGAGCAGAAGTTGGACATGGTGTGCGCCTCTACTGATAGACAGCCGCGCGAGCTGGTTCGCCAGAGTCTGTGCGTCAGGCCGATTCATGGCAAATATTCTCGCGCGACATGCCGCCGGGGGCGTATCGCGGCGACTTGGCGCTCACGCCGTGAAAGCAGTGTGCTGGTGGATCCGGCGCCGACGGCAACCAACACGAACTTTTCGCGGAGACCAGCCAGATGACTGCTCAGATCACCGTTGCCTCCGACAAGTGCGAGAACCTGCTGTTTACCAGCATGACGGCCGATGAGCGCCTGGGCAGGATGTTCTCGTACCACGTCCAGTTCGTCAGCCAGGACGCGAACATCGACCTGAGCGGACTGCTTGGCTCCTCGATGACGGTGAAGATCGCCACGCAGGACGGCTTCGAGCGCTACTTCAACGGCATTGTCTGCGAGTCGGCGCAGACGGGCGTGGAAACGGTCGACAAGCTTGTCTATGCGCAGTATGGCGTGCGCCTGGTACCCAAGCCGTGGCTGCTGGGCCAGAAGGTGGATTGCCGCATCTACACCAACATGACCACACCGGACATCGTCAAATCGGTGCTGAACGACGCCGGTTACAGCGATATCAAGCTGAGCCTCAGTGCGAACTACGCCAATCGCGAGTATTGCGTGCAATACCGGGAGGATTGCCTCAATTTCATCAGCCGCCTGATGGAGCAGGACGGCATCTACTACTTCTTCACTCACGACCAGACCACCCACACCATGGTGCTGGCCGACGGCGTGAGTGCCCATTCAGTGAACCGGGATTTCGGCACGGTGCCCTACCAGCACACGACGGATCGCGTTTTGCGCAGGCAATCGACGATCAGCAGCTGGGCATCGTCGCGCGGACTGGACGCCGCCAAATACCAGTTGACCGACTATGATCCGATGGCGCCGAAGACCTCGCTGCTTGCCACCGGCACCAGTGATGGACATGGCACCGCCGGTTCCAGCAACGGCCTGGTGGCGTTCGACTACCCGGGCGCGCATGTGGCGGCCGCCGTCGGTCAGCATTACGCCCAGGTGCGCGCCGAGGCACTGAGCGCGTCGCGCTCGCAGTACGCCGGAACCACCGCCGCGTGCAGCATCGAGATCGGCGCTCTGTTCACCCTCTCCGACTACCCCCGTGCGGCGCTCAATCGTGAATACCTGATCACCGCCACGATGATCCATCTCGCTGGGGGCGGCTACGCCTCCGGCAGCGACGACGGCTCGCCATCGTTCGGTTGCAGTTTCGAGGCGATCGAGAGCAGCGAGCCCTATCGCAGCCTTCCCGCAGCGGTAAAGCCAGCAGTGGCGGGCCTGCAAACCGCCGTGGTCACCGGTAGCGACACCAGCGAAGACATCGCGGTGGACAAGTACGGCCGCGTGCAGGTCACCTTCCACTGGAACAAGCCGGACAAGGACAACGCGCAGAGCTCGTGTCCCGTGCGCGTTGCCTCGGCGTGGGCGGGCAAGACGTGGGGCGCGGTGAGCCTTCCGCGCGTGGGGCAGGAAGTGGTGGTGAGCTTCCTCGAGGGCGACCCGGATCGACCGCTGATCATCGGCAGCGTCTACAACGCCGACAACATGCCGCCGTACACGCTGCCTGACAACAAGACCCAGAGCGGCATCAAGAGCCGCAGCCTGCTGGGCGGTCCCGACGACTTCAACGAGCTGCGCTTCGAGGACAAGAAGGGCAGCGAGCAGTTCTTCATCCACGCGCAGAAGGACATGGTCGAGGAGGTCGAGAACGACCACACCGTCACCATCGACCACGACGAGACCAGCACGGTCAAGAATGACCAGACGCTTAGCGTCAAGCACGACCAGACCCTCACGGTAGACAACGACCAGACCGAGACGGTCAAGCACGACCGCAAGATCACCGTGCAGAACGACGACAAGCTCGACGTCACCGCCAACGGCACCCGCACCATCGGGCAGAAGTTCAAGCTCAGCGCCGGCACCGAGATCGAGCTGGTGACGGGCGCATCGAGCATCGTGATGAAGAGCTCGGGGGACATCGAGATCAAGGGCGTCAACATCAAGATCACCGGCGACGTCGGCGTGAAGATCGAGGGGCAGGTCGAGGTCGGCATCAAGGCCGGCGCCACCATGGATCTCGGTGCCGGCGCCAGCCTCAAGGCACATTCGGACGGCATGCTGGAAGTGGCCGGCACCGCCATGACGACGGTCAAGGGCACCATGACCACGGTCAAGGGCGATGCGATGACCCAGGTTGCCGGCGGCATCATCATGATCGGCTAACCGGGGGATTACGCACATGTCAGCCGTTATCCATGCTTCCGTGCAGATGGAGCTGTCCGCCCCGGCCAGCGCCCGCCTGCGCGCGGACATGACGCCGCAGGCCGCCGTGCAGGACCTGCTCGACGCCGGCCAGCCGCAGGACGCGCTGAAGCTGCTGGCGCGCCTGCTGCCCAAGCGCTACGCGGTGGCGTGGCTGTGCCAGTGCGCGCGCGACCAGCCGCTCACCCAGGAGGACCGCATGGGCGCGTCCCTGGCCGAGCAATGGGTGCGCGAACCGACCGAGAGCAACCGCCGTGCCGCGTTCGAGTTCGCCCACGCGGGCGGCTACAAGGCGCTCGGTGCATGGCTGGCCGCGGCAGCGGGCTGGTCGGGCGGCAGCCTGGCCCCCGCAGCGCAGGAGACACCGGTGCCGCCGGCCGAGCACCTCACTGCACGCGCCACGGTGGCGGCGATCAACCTGATGGCGGCGCTCGATGCGACAAACTTCGCCGTGCGGCGCACGGCGTTCATCGAGCGCGCCATGAGCCTGCTGGGTGCGGGAGGCGGCGAATCATGAGTACGGCGTGGATGGCGATGCACGCAGCGGCATGTTTGGCGGCCATCGCCGCATTCGATCGGGAGGAAATCTGAGCGTGTCGACTTTGCAGACATTGATCCTTGCCGTGATGGGCCACCACGCGGCGCAGTTCGGCAGCCGCAGCCAGAAGGCGTTCGAGGGGCGCGACGGCAGCATCGGCCGTTCCGAGGACTGCGACTGGGTGCTCAGCGCCTCGGGCGTGTCGCGCGTGCACGCGATGATCCGCTGCCTCAACGGCATCTACTTCATCGAGGACCGCAGCACCAACGGGATGCTGCTGAACGGTGCGCCGCTGATCAAGGGCGAGCCGTCGGCACTGAAGCAGGGTGACCGGTTGCAGATCGATACGTTCGAGATCTCGGTGAACCTGCAGGCGCCGATGGCCGCCACGCCGGTGCCGCCCCCCGCGCCGGTGGATATCTTCGCCGCATCGCCCGTGCCGGCCCGCCCGCCCGCGCCGGCGGTTGATCCGCTGGACGCGTTTCTCGAGCTGGGCCTCGGACCGTCGCCTTCCGCCGGCGCGTCGCACGACGACGGATTGATTCCCGGTGCTTCGTCGACGGGTGGTGCCGACCTCGATCCGCTGAGCTTTCTCGATGCGCCCTTCGCCTCGCCCGCATCGTCCACACCGGCCCCCGCGCCGGCGGCGAGCTGGAACCACACGCCGGGCATGGAGGATTACTTCCATCCACCGATCAGCGAGGGCCAGCGCCAGGCGCAGCCGCTGCCGGAAAACTGGGATCTGACCATCGGCGACTTCGCGCCCAAGGAACCGCCCGCAGCCGTGGCCACCCCGGCACCTGCGCCGATGCCCCCACCTGCGGCAGGGGGCGATCCCTTCGCCGCGGTACCGGCGCCGCGCCACGTGCCGCCCACGCCAATGCCGACGCCGGCTGCGCCCGTCCAGGCAGTCGGCGCTGGCGCGCTGTCGCCCGACATGCAGCAGATGCTGGGCATCGTGGTCGACGGCGTGATGGACGTGCTGCGTGCGCGCGCCGAGATCAAGAACACCTTCCGCCTGCCGGTGACGATTATCCAGCGCTCGGAAAACAACCCGCTGAAATTCGCGCCGACGGCCGAGGAGGCGCTGCAGAAGATCATGGCGCCGCCGAACGCGGCCTTCCTCTCCGGCCCGGCCGCTTTCGACGACGCGTTCGACGACATCCGCTGCCACCAGATGGCGATGCTGGCCGGTGTGCGCGCGGCGTTCGAATCGCTGTTGGCGCACTTCGGCCCGGACCGGCTGGAGCAGGAGGTCGATGGCGGCAAGCGCTCGGCCTTCGGCGGCAAAGCCAGGTACTGGGAGAAGTACCGCGAGAACTTCGAGGGGCTGATCAAGAATCCGGACGACTGCTTCCGGCGGCTGTTCGGCGACGAGTTCGCGCGCGCCTACGAGGAGCAGCTGGCACGACTGAAGTCGGCGCGGCGCAACAGCGCGCGACGGTAGAGACGACAAGCGCCGGCGATCACGCCGGTGCCGACACTTTCGAGATGGGCGCAAAGCAAATGACGCAAAACAACAAAGTGGTATGGAGCGAAGGCCTGTTCCTGCGGCCTCAGCACCTGCAGCAGCACGAGCGCTATCTGGAGCGATTCGTGGAGCTGCGCGCCGGCGCGCTGCGACCCTACACTTGGGGTTTCACCGAACTGGAGCTGGAAACCGACCTGCTGGCGATCGGCAAGCTCGGCATCAAGCGTGCGCGCGGCGTGTTTCCCGACGGTACGCCGTTCGCGATGCCGGGCGACGACCCGCTGCCGCCGGCACTGGACGTGGACGCCAACTGGCGCGACCAGACCGTCTACCTCACCCTGCCGCTGCGCTCGCCGACCCAGCCCGACAGCGGTCGTGCCGAGGCACCGGCCGAGAAGCTGTTCCGCTATCGCGTGCGCGAAGCGGAGGTGCGCGATGCCTCGGGCAGCACCGACGGCACCGCAGTGCTCGAAGTGGGCGGCATGAGCAGCCGCCTGCTGCCCCACTCGCAGCCGCTGGAAGGGCTCACGCAATTGCCGCTGGCGCGCATCGTCGAGTGCCGCTCCGATCGGCGCGTGATGCTGGACGAGGGTTTCATGCCCACCGGTTTCAGCTGCCAGGCGGTGCCGCGACTGGTGACCTTCCTTACCGAGTTGCTGGGCCTGCTGCACCAGCGCGGCGAGGCGCTGGCCAGCCGCGTGGCGGTGACCGATCGTGGCGGTGCGGCCGAGATCGCCGACTTCCTGCTGCTGCAGGTGGTCAACCGCAACCAGCCGCTGATCGCACACCTGTGCGAGGCGCCGGTGCTGCACCCGGAAGATCTGTATCGAGTGCTGGTGATGATGGCCGGCGAGTTGGCCACCTTCACCGCGCCGGGCAAGCGGCCGTCGGCGTTTCCCGCGTACCGCCACGAGGCGCTGCACGAGAGTTTCGAGCCGGTGATCCTCGCGCTGCGCAACAGCCTCAGTGCGGTGATGGAACAGACCGCCACGCCGATTCCGCTGCAGCAGCGCAAGTTCGGCGTGTGGGTGGCGGTGGTGCCGGACCTGAGCTTGCTCGACACCGCCGCGTTCGTGCTGGCGGCCAAGGCGGACCTGAAGTCCGAGGACCTGCGCCGGCAGCTGCCGGCGGTGTCCAAGATCGGCCCGGTGGAGAAGATCCGCGACTTGGTGAACCTGCAGCTGCCGGGCATCGGCGTGAACCCGATGCCGGTGGCGCCGCGGCAGATTCCCTACAACGCGGGCTATCTGTATTTCGAATTCGACAAGCACTCGCCGATGTGGCGCGAGCTGAAGACCTCCGGCGGCATCGCCTTCCATTTCGGCAGCGAGTTCGCCGGTCTCGACCTGCAGCTGTGGGCGATCAGGGGCTGAGCACATGAATACTCCCAACGGTCCCGGCACTCCGCCCGGCTATCCCCCGGTTCCCGACGACGCCACCGTGGTGCGTCCGCGCGGCCAGACCCCCGGCACACCGGCACCCGCTGCCGCGCCGCCGGCCTATGCACCGGCGCCTGCGCCGACGCGCGGCATGCCGCCGCCGCGCGCACCGGACGCACCGCGCGCGGACATCAGCGAGTTCCTCGGCGGCGGCATGAACCCGCTGGTGCAGACCGCCAGCGCGCTGCTGCTGCTCGGCGTGCAGCTTCGCCATAGCGTGTCGCCACCCGATGCCACCCACCTGCGCGACCAGGTGATCGCCCAGGTGCGCAAATTCGAGAGCCATGCCAACGCGGCCGGCCTGCCGGCGCAGACGATCACCGCGGCACGCTACGTGCTGTGCGCGATGCTCGACGAGTCGGTGCTCAATGCGCCGTGGGGCGAGCAGAGCGGCTGGGCGCAGAAGACGCTGCTGGTGACGTTCCACGGCGAGTCGTACGGCGGCGCCAAGTTCTTCCAGATCCTGGAGCGCCTGTGCGCCGACTTCAGCCGCCACATCGACCTGATCGAGCTGATGTACTTGTGCCTGGCGCTGGGTTTCGGCGGGCGCTACCAGATCGAGTCCGGCGGGCGCGCCAAGCTGGCCGACATCCAGGAAGACCTGTACCGGCGCATCAAGGCGCAGCGGGCGCCCGCGGCCGACGAGCTGGCGCCGCACTGGCGCGGTATCGAGGATCGGCGCAACCCGCTGATCCGCTATGTGCCGCTGTGGGTGATCGCGGCGGCGGCGGCCTGCGTGCTGCTGGTCGCGTTCGTGTTTTTCTATACCCGGCTCAATGCGCTGTCCGAACCGGCCAGCGCGCAGGTCGCGCAGATCGGGCTGGAGAGCGCCACCCCGCCGGATACCGCGCGGCTCAACCAGATCAACCCGCCGCTACCGCGCAAGACGCTCAAACAATTGCTTGCACCCGAGGAGCAGGCCGGCAAGCTGGCCATCATCGAGCAGCCGGGCGGGTCCGAGCTCGTGCGGCTGGGCGCCACCAACCTGTTCGCCTCCGGCGGCGTGGACGTAAGCGCCAGCGAGGTGCCGTTGCTGCACGCGATCACCGCCGCGCTCAACCAGGTGGCGGGCCGCGTCATCGTGGTTGGCCACACCGACGACCAGCCGATCCATTCGCTCAGGTACAAGGACAACTTCGCGCTGTCGGCGGCGCGTGCGCGTTCGGTGGTGCAAATCCTCAGCGAAGGGCTGGACAACCCCGCGCGGCTCGAATCCAGCGGTGCGGGCTCGTCGCAGCCGATCGCCCTGCCGCCGAACCTTCCGGCCAACCGCACGCGCAACCGGCGTGTGGAAATCAAGTACATCCCGGAGGGCTGAGGCTCGTGAAAACGTTTCTGACCTTGTTGAAATCCGGCTGGTTCATTGCCCTCGTCGGACTGCTGCTGCTGTCGGTGCTGATCTGGCTGGGTGGTCCGTATCTGGGCATCGGCGACAGCCAGCCGCTGGCCAGTGCGGTGACGCGGCTGGTGGTGATCATCGTGCTGCTGGTGGTGTGGGTGGTATGCCTGCAGATCCAGCAACTGCGCCTGCGCAGCAAGACCGCGAAGATGTCCGGCGACATCGCGGGGCAGGATGCCGGCACGGCCGCCGCCGCGCCCGGCGACGACCGCAGCACCAGCGAGCGGGCGCAGCTGGCCACGCGTTTCCAGGAGGCGGTGGACACCTTGCGCAAGAGCCGCCACGGCGGCGGCAATCTCTATACGTTGCCGTGGTACGTGGTGATCGGCCCGCCGGGCTCGGGCAAGAGCACGCTGCTGCAGAACTCCGGGCTCAACTTTCCGCTGTCCGACCGCTTCGGCAAGGAGGCGCTGCGCGGTATCGGCGGCACCCGCAACTGCGACTGGTGGTTCACCGACGAGGCGGTGTTTCTCGACACCGCCGGGCGCTACACCACTCAGGATTCCGATCGCGGCGCCGACGCCTCGGCTTGGGGCGAGTTCCTCAAGCTGCTGCGCAAGTACCGCAAGCGCCGGCCGATCAATGGCGTGCTGATCGCGATGAGCATGTCCGACCTGCTGATGCTGGACGACAACGCCCGCTACGAGCACGTGCAGGCGGTGCGCCGCCGGCTCGACGAGCTGGCCGAGCATCTGCACATCGGCGTGCCGGTGTACCTGGTGCTGACCAAGTGCGACCTGATCGCCGGCTTCAGCGAATTCTTCGACGATCTCAACCCCGAGCTGCGCAGCCAGGTCTGGGGCATGTCCTTTCCGGTCAGCAAGACCATGGACGGCAGCGCGGCCAAGGCCTTCGCCGATGAGTTCAAGCTGCTGCTGGACCGGCTCAACACGCGCGTGCTCGACCGCCTGCACGCCGAGGCCGATCGCAACCGGCGCGCGGCGATCCTCTCGTTCCCGCAGCAGCTGGGTGCGCTGCACGACGTGGCGCGGCAGTTTGTCGAGGGCGTGTTCGCACCCAATCCCTACGGCACGCCGACGCTGCTGCGCGGCGTGTACCTGACTTCGGGCACGCAGGAAGGCGCGCCGATCGACCGCATGATGAGCGCGGTGGCGCGCACGTTCGGCGTGGACGTTGCGCGGGTGCAGGCGAAGGGTGTCCGGCAGCGCACGTTCTTCGTCGAGCGGCTGCTCAAGGACGTGCTGTTCAAGGAGTCCGGCTTTGCCGGCACCAACCCGAAGCTGGAGCGGCAGAAGGTCCTGCTGCAGGCGGCCTCCTACGGCGGCGTGCTGCTGCTTGCCGCGCTGCTGGTGACCGGCTTCGTCGCCAGCTACGGGCGCAACCGCGGCTATCTGGCCCAGGTACAGTCCGCGCTGGCAGGCTACCCGGTCAAGAGCGACCCCGGCGGTGTCACCACGCAGAAAGCCTACTTCGCGACCGTGCTGCAGCGGCTCGAAGCGCTGTCCGCCGTGCAGGACGTGGCGCAGCAGTACAAGGGCAAGGTGCCGCTGCTGATGCGCTTCGGCCTCTATCAGGGACACGCGGTGGGCAGCGAGGTACACGATGCCTATATCCGCGAGCTCAACGGCCTGCTGCTGCCCGGCGTGGCTTCGCAGTTCCGCGCCGGCCTCACCGGCAACGCCAGCGATCCGCAGGCGCTGTACTACTACCTCAAGGGCTACCTGATGCTGGGCGAGCCCAGGCACCAGGATGCGAACCAGCTGATCGCGCTGACCAACATCGAGTGGCGCAAGATCTTCCCCGGCGACGCAGTGCTGCAGCAGGCCCTGGCCAAGCACTTTCACGCGCTGGTGTCCGAACCGGGCAAGCTGCGTGCGATCAGCCTGGACAACGGGCTGGTCGAACAGGCCCGTGCCACGCTGCGCACGGCGGACCTTTCCGCGCTGGTCTACGGCAACCTGAAGCTGACCGCCGACAGCAGCGACGCGCCGCCGCTGCGGCTGGACAAGGCGCTGGGCCTGCTCGGCAACGTGTTCCGCCGCAAGAGCGGCACGTCGCTCTCCGCGCCACTGCCGCCGCTGTTCACCCAGCCGGTGTTTGCCGACGAGGTCAACAAGGGCATCGCCCAGGCGGTGACGACCTTCACCCGGGACGACTGGGTGTTCGGCGCCGGCAAGATCGATGCGATCGGGAAGGCGCGCCTGCAGCAGCAGGTGCTGGGGCTGTACCAAGCCGACTACATCAAGGCCTGGGACGACCTGCTGGCCGACCTGGAACTGCAGCCGGTCGCCAGCATCCAGGATGCCAGCGCCATCGCCGCGAAGTTGTCCGGCCCCAGTTCGCCGTTGAAGGCGCTGCTGGGCGTGGTGCGTGACAACACCCACGACCTGCTGCGCGTGCCACCGCAAGGTGGTGTCGGCAAGGCGCTCGACGCCGCCAGGAAGGCAGCCGAGAAAAAGGCCACCCAGAGCGCGCTCAGCCGGGCGCTGGCCAGTGCCGTCGGTGCGCCGGCCGCGGCGGCGACAAAGCCCGGTGCGGCGATCAGCGAGCACTTCGATTCGCTCAACAAGCTCAGTGCCGGTTCGCCCGGCGCCACGCCGATCGACCAGACCCTGGGCACGCTCGACCAGCTCAGCAAGACCCTGCTGACCATGACCGACTTCAGCGGCACGGCCGGCCAGCCGAACCCGCAGCTGTTGTTGGCGCAGCAGGCCGCCGCGCAGCTGCCACCGCCGGTATCCGGCTGGGTCGCCTCGCTCACCGGCAAGAGCCAGGCGCTGGTGGCCAGCGGCACCAAGGGTGCGTTGGGCGAGCAGTTCCAGCAGGCGGTGGCCAAGGACTGCGCCGCCTTCACCCGTGGGCGCTATCCGTTCGTGCCCGGTGGCAAGTCGGAGATACCGCTGCAGAACTTTGCCGAGCTGTTCGGCTACGGCGGCGAGTTTGACGCGTTCTACAAGGCCTCGCTGGCGAAACTCGTCGATGCCAGCGGCCGCACCTGGCGATGGAAGACCGGGCCGGGCGCAGTGAGCGGTTCGCCCGGCATGCTGGCGCAGATGCAGCTGGCCGACGCGATCAAGCAGACGTATTTCCACAACGGCAGTGCCACGCCCGAGGTGGATTTCACCTGGCTGGCGCCGCAGCTGGACGCCGGCATCGGCAAGCTGGTGATCAGCGTGGATGGGCAGAAGTACGCCTATACGCCCGGCGGCGCGATGAGTGCGGCGATGAAATGGCCGGGGCCCCAGCCGGGCCAGGTAACGATCGCCGCCTACGACACTGCCGGCAACCTCATCAGCAGCTTCGACTATCAGGGCGACTGGGCATTTTTCCGCGCGCTGCGGGCGGCCAACCTGCACAAGCAGTCGGACCTGCGTTTCACCGCCAGCTTCAATTTCGGCGGCCACGTGGCAAAGATCATCCTGCAGGCCGACAACCTCAAGAATCCGTTTCTCGGCACCGACGTGCAGCGCTTCCGGTGCGGAGGCTGACCGATGCCACAGGCGACCGGGGGGAGCGCAGGCACGGTGGGTTTCTTCGGCAAGCTGTCCGGTGCGGGCGACTTTGTGCAGCGGCGTCTGCCGCCCGCCTTCGTGGAGCACTGGGACCGCCACTTCGAGCAGGCCGTGGCGGCCAGCCGCGAACAGCTGGGCGAGCGCTGGCACGAGGTCTGGCATGCCAGTCCCGGCTGGCGTTTCGTGCTGGCACCGGGCGTGTGCACGCAGTCGGCCTGGGCCGGCCTGATGGCGCCGGCCGCCGACCGCGTGGGCCGCTGCTTTCCGATGGTGATGGCGGCCCCGCTCGATGCCGACAGCGCGGAGGGCGATCCGTTCGTGCGGGTGCTGCGCGATGGCGAGCGCTGGTTCAATGCGCTGGAGTACCTGTTTGCGCAGGCGCAGGTCAACGGTGTCGGCGCCGATGCATTCGACGCGCAGTTGAGTACCTTGCCCAGTCCGCTGGTGATGGATCGTCGCGACACGCTGGCGGTACTGCGCGGCACCGACTGGCGCACCGCGCCGCAGTGGCGGCTGCCGCTGCCCGCGCAGCGCCAGCCTGGTGCTTTCCTGCACACGCTGTGGTCGCAGGCGCAGGCCGTCGCGGGCATGTGGTGCCTGTGGTGGACGCACGGCGCGGGCAATGTGCCGGCGAGCGTCCTGCTCACCCGGGGACTGCCGCAGCCGGCCAGCTATGCGTCGTTTCTCGATGCCCGTCAGGCAAGCGGGGAATGGGCCGCGCTGGCCGGCTTTCAAGCGTCGACACCCCCGGCGGGTCAATGGGACGATGCTCGCATGCGCGCGCCGCAGGCGCCTGCCACGCCCATGCAGGAAGCACCGGCTGCCGCATCGACGGCCGCATCACCCGTCGAACCGCCGGTGCGCCTGACGGACGATCTCTCCGAGCTGCTCGATGGCATCGGCGCCTCCGCGACGCTCGATCCGGATGACGTGACCGTGCCGGGTTTCGGGCGGGCAGCAGCCGAGTCACTACCGGGGCCGTCGGCGGCTGATCCGGCCGTACCGGTGACATCGGCGGCGGCCGACACGGCATCGCCGTCGCCCCAGCGCGGCACCGTCTATCGCAGTGCGGACGGTGCGCTTGCCTTGCTGGCCGCCGACGATGGTGCGCATGATCCGCGTTGTCGCGGCGCGGTGACCGCTCGCGCGGTCGCCGCCGCGATGGCGCCGGGGGACTTCTCCGGCGGCATGCAGAACCTGCGTGAGCGACTGCTTGCGCGCCATCCGCTGCTGCAACTGTCCGGCGAGGATCTGATCGATCCGGTGCTGGAGGATGCCGCCGTGGTGGCACTGCATACCACCGGTCGCTTGGCCGCCCTGCTGCGCATCGGCACCGGCGAGGTGTGGCAGTGGCGGCGTGGCCAGCTGCGTCCGGTGTTTGCCGTCGATGGGCAACAGGGCGGCGACGTCGATGATCTGCTGAACAGCCGCAGCTCGCCGATTGCGGCGGGCCTTGGTGCACCGGGTGCGCCGCACAGCGACGAGGTCGTCTGCGCGGTGGAGCGCGGCGACCGCTTCCTGCTGCTGGCCACGCGGCGCATGGTCGGGCTGGAGCAGGGCCTGCTGGCGCAGGCGCTGGCGCTGCCCGCCTGCGACGACGCGCGGGCCTTTCTTGCACACGCCGCGGCGCTGGGCGCCGATCCTGATCCTTGGCCGCTGGCCGTCATCGAGATCACGCCATGACGAACTATGTTTCCGCGGGTCTCTCCGTCACGGGCAAGGTGCGCCGGCACAACGAGGACGCGATCCTGGTGCGTGACGACATCGGCCTGTGGGTCGTTGCCGATGGCATGGGCGGCCATTCGGCCGGTGACTATGCCAGCGCGCTGATCGTGGAGCGGCTGGGCGCACTGGCGCGCCCGCAGAGCGTCGTCGACTTCATCGAGGCGATCGAGGACACGCTGGAGCAGGTCAATGCCGACCTGCTCGGCACCGCGGCCGCGCGTGGCGTCGACATCATCGGTTCCACCGTGGTGGTGCTGGTGCACGACCGCGACTTCATGCTGTGCGGATGGGTCGGCGACAGTCGCGCCTACTGCATGGAGAACGGCGTGCTGGAGCAGATCAGTGCCGACCATGTGCACGGCACGAAGGATGACGTGACGCAGTTCGGCGGACAGCCCGCGTCGCCGCCGCCAGGCGCCGGCGTACTCACACGTGCGATCGGCGCCGAGGAACGCCTGTTCGTCGACTGGGTGGTGGCCGGCTGCCGCCCCGGCATGCAGTTCGTGCTGTGTTCGGACGGCATCAACAAGGAAATGTCCGATGCCGAACTGGAGGCCGAATGCCGCCGCCAGGGCACACCGCAGGCACTGCTCGACAGCCTGCTTGGCCTGGCCCTTGGCCGTGCTGCCCGCGACAACGTTTCCGCCGTGGTCGTGCGGCTTCAGGATTGACTCAAGACCTGCCCATGAATTTTCTCAACGAACTTCTCGCCGCCTACCGTGCCAATACCCTGCAACTGTCGACCCTGCTCGACGTGCTGGCCTCGCGCGGTGCGCAGCCCCACGACGCGCACCTGGCCGAGGTGGCGCTGATCGAGCGCCTCGGCGCCGAAGGAAGCCTTCCGCTGGAGGCCGTCGAGGCGCTGGAGGCCAAGCTGCGCGCGCTCCAGCCGATGGCTCCCGCGGCATCCGCACCGCACGACGATGCCACGGTGCTGCAGCCGCGCGCCGGTCAGGGTCGCCCGCCCGCCGATGCCGACGCTACCGTGGTGCAGCCCAGCTCCGGGCGGCCTGCCGCAGCACCGACGCCGGATGCGGATGCGACCGTGGTGCAGCCGGCCTCCCTTCCGCGCGCGAGGGTCAACGACGAGGCCACCGTGGTAAAACCGGCCACGCCTCCACCCGACGCGCAGGCCACCAGCGGCACCGGTGCCACCGGCACGGGCACCAGCAGCAGCTTCAACATGGACAGCTGGCAGCGCGTGGCCGATGCCGAAGGCGGTGTCTACGCCTGCGTGGGCAGCGTGCTCAAGGGGCGCTTCCATCTGGAGCGGGAAATCGGTCGCGGCGGCATGGGCGTGGTGTTTCTGGCCCGCGACGAGCGCAAGGTGGAGGCGCACGACCGCGATCCCTATGTGGCGGTGAAGGTGCTGAATGACGAGTTCCGCCGCCATCCCGATTCGCTGATCGCGCTGCAGCGCGAATCGCGCCGCTCGCAGTCGCTGGCACACGACAACATCGTGCGCGTGTTCGACTTCGACAAGGACGACACCATCGTCTTCATGACGATGGAGTACATCGACGGCTCCGACCTCAAGCAGTTGATCCGCGAGCGAGCCTACAACGGCATGCCGCTGGAGAAGGTGCGGCCGCTGATCGAGGGCATGGCCTGGGCGCTCAAGCGCGCGCACGCCGCCGGCGTGGTGCACTCGGACTTCAAGCCCGGCAACGTGATGGTCACCCGCGACGGTGTGCCGAAGGTGTTCGACTTCGGCATCGCGCGTGCCGGCAAGCACATGGGCGATCAGGTCGGCGAACAGACCGTATTCGACGCCGGCACGCTGGGCGCGCTGACGCCGGCCTACGCCAGCCTGGAGATGATCCAGGGCAAGGAGCCCACGCCCAGCGACGACATCTATGCGCTGGGCTGCGTGACGTTCGAGCTGCTCACCGGCAAGCACCCGTTCGACAAGGTGAGTGCCGAGGTGGCGATGAAGGAGGGTCGCAAGCCGCCGCCGGTGCCGGGCCTGACCAAACGCCAGTACCAGACGCTGTGCGATGCGGTGGCGTTCACCGGCGACCAGCGCCTCAAGAACGCCGTGGAACTGGTGGAAGGTCTGCGCGAGGTCGGCCTGCGCGAGCGCTTCGGGCCGATGCTGCTGTTCGGTGCTGTCGGCGCGGCGATTCTCGCCGGCGGCGGCTGGGGTGTGACGTACTACCTGCACCAGCGCCACGTCGAAAGGGTGATCGGTCGTTTCGACCTCACCCAGCGCGACCATTACGTGAGCGAGGATCAGGCGCTCGGCGCACTGGACACGCTCAGCGGGAACGAACAGAAGCAGCTGGTGATCGATCGCGGCGACCTGATCCAGAACTTTCTGCTCAGCCGCATCGACGCCTACTGGAATCCGGCCAGGCATCGTTACAACTACGCGCAGGCGCAGCACGTGTTCCATCTGCGTGACCAGCTGAAGCTGTATTCACCGCAGCTGGATCTCAAGCGCAGCGCGATCGAGAAGGAAAAGAACGATCTGCTCAACCAGCTCGATACGCGCCTGAGCCAGCGTATCGAGGCGGGCGCGATCTTTGCCGGCCAGCCGGACAGCGCGGTCGCGATCCTGGCCACCATCCGCGCGATCGATCCGACCAGCAGCCTGTTGAAGAATGCCGAGCTGGAGCTGAAATACGACATCGCGATCGGGCAGTCGCTTGCTTCGGACCACCTCGACGAGGCGCGCTCGCAATTGCAGCAGGCTACGCAGCAGTTTCCCGACTCGGCTCGGCTGAGGCAGCGCGCGGCGCAGCTGGCGGTGCTGACCCGTACAGCCACCGCCACCGTGCAGGCCGCGCCTGCAGTACGCCAGAGCCTGCCCGAGGCGCGCAAGGCGCTGGCTGCGCTGATCGCACGGCCGGCGATCACGGCTGACTGGCAGGCCCAGGTCGCCAGCGCGATGGCGACGCTGCAAGGCGACAACTCGGCCGAGACGCGGTCGCTGGTCGCGTCGCTGGCGACCACCATGGCGACCCAGGTCAGCACACAGAGCGATCCGATGCAGCTGCCACGGATCAGCGCGCTGGTGGATCTGGGCCTGCACTACGCGCCGCAATCCGCGGCGTTGAAGGCGCAGCGATCGCGCATCGACGCCCTGCTGCAGCAGCAGCAGGCGAAGCTGGACCAGGAGAGTGCCGCGGCCGAAGTGGCCGCCCACATCGAATCGATGAAACGCGCCGCTGCCGCCAATGATGTCAGCAAGGCGCAGCAGGCGCTTGCCCGCATCCGCACGCTGCAGCCCGGCGCCGATTTCCTCAAGACGCAGGGACCGCAGTTGCTTGCCGAGGCCTACCTGGGGCAGGCCAGCGATATCTTCCAGCACGGTCGCTACCAGGCGGCGGCCGACACGGTGGCGCGCGGCCTGAAAGCGCTGGGCTCCCGTCCGGATCTGCGTAATGCGCAGCAGCGCTTTGCGCTGGTCGCGGCGCTGATGAAGGCACGCACCCAGGCGCCGACGGCGGCCGATATCGAGGGCATGCGCCAGCAGCTCGCTGCCGCACGCCGCGCCGACCCGGATGGCCTGGGCCAACTGGAAAAGGACATGAAGCTGCACGGCCAGCTGCCGCAGCGCAGCTTGGCCGACCTGTTGGCCAGCCTCAAGCCGGCCGCGGCCGCACCCGCGGTGACGCCGGCCGCGGCACCGGGCGCCGTGCTGCCCGCCGGAACTGCGGCGCCGACGACGGGTCAGCCGGCATCCACGCTCCCTGCCGCACCTGCTGCCAAGCCATCCAGGCCCGTCGCCGGCGGTCAGCTCGCGGTACCGGCGGCGGGTGCCGCATCGGCCAGTGGCGTGACCGGCGTCGATCCCTGCGGCAACCCCGAACTGGTCGGCAAGGGTCGCTTTTGCGCCGATAAGCTGAGCGGCAAGCGCGGCCCGGCCCTGGTAGTGGTGCCCGGCCTGGCGGGCGGCAAACCGTATGCGTTGTCCCGCGCGGAAATCAGCATCAGCGAGTTCAATCTTTTCTGCGCCACGACCCACCAGTGCAGTCCCAGGCCGGTGGAGGACCGTCTGTCCGGCAGCCTGCCGGTGACCAACATCACGCTGAGCCAGGCCAAGGCCTACGCGGCGTGGCTGACCCAGGCCAGCGGCTTCGTCTACCGCCTGCCGACCGATGCCGAATGGATGCATGCGGCCAAGGCCGGCGGTAGCTGGAAGCAGGCGCCTGACAGCAACTGCGTGCCGCCTACGTCGAACGGCGACGACGGCACCGGCGCACCGATCTCCTCGCTGGGGAGGACGCCCAATCCGTGGGGGTTGGTCAATCTCACCGGCAACGTGTGGGAGTGGGTCGTCAGCGGCGGCAAGGTGGCGGTGCGCGGCGGCAGCTTCACCAGCTACTGGTCCGACTGCACGGTTGACGCCCGCCGCACCGACAGTGGCGCGGCCCAGAACGATGTCGGCCTGCGCATCCTGAGGGAAATCCGATGAACGAACAGGAACGCCGCAGCAACCACGTCCTCCACGCGCTCGATGAAGCGCACCGTCTGGGGCGGATCACCCGCGCGCAATACCGCGCCCGCCGCCGGGCCCTGCTTGTGAGTCTCAGCGACAGCAACGGCGTGACCGCCCGCAATGCGATCGTCACCCGACAGGGGCCGTCTCAGCACCGCGTCGACAGCACCCGCATGGCGGCGGCGGACACGGTGAACGAGGCCTCGACCCTGTTCCCCGAGCGTCGTGCCGCCCTGCGCAGGCTCTGGCTGGTGGTGGGCGGCATGGTGCTGGTTGCCCTGCTGCTGGTCTACTGGATGGTGCGGCGTTCGGCGCCCTGAAGGACGGCGGGCTCGGTGCCGGTGCCGGTGCCGGCCGGCACCGGGGGAGAAGTCGATCGCCAGGAGCCTGTCGGAGTTTGGTGTCGTCGAGGCGAGAATTCGGCTGAGCAGGGACAGAACCCGACGCTGTGCCATTCCATAGCGGTGCCATCGGCCGAGAAACGGCGGAAATCTTGATCGCATCGACGGATTCGCAGCCCGGCCAGCCAAAATCCGACAGGCTCATAAGCCGCCGCGCCTGCGCAGATGACCAGATCGGCACCCTGTTTGCGCACTTCAGAAGAAGATGGCGTGGGAATTCATCGTGCGCCGTGGGCACGCGATGCAGAGTTGCCGGCCTTCGACCATCCAGTCAGGCCGAGGTGCGCCGGAATGCCTGCGCCGTGCGCCCGACAGCTCTGGCAAAAAAGGGGGAGTGCGACGTGCGGATCGCTTGTCTGGCTGCAACGGTGGCGCTGGCGCTGGCCGGTAGCGAAGCCTGGGCGCAAAACGCGCCCGTCACGCCCGCCAATTCGGGCCATCCCGGAGGGACGGCGTCCGCCGCTCCGTCGCAGCAGATCCTCGTAAGCGGGGTGGTGCCCGGTACCGGCACTGCCGATATCCAGCGCATCGTGCAGACGGGCTACCAGCAGGCGGAGGCCGCAGCCGGGCACCCGGCCGTACTCAGCCGGGCCCAGCTGCAGGGCGCCGCGGACGCGATCACCGCGGCGCTGAAAAAGGCCGGCTATGCCGATGCGCACGCCTATCTGCCTGATCAGGTGCTGGCCTTCCCCGTCAGCGACAACGCGGCGCTGGCCGCCCAGTCGCCGGCGAGGCCTCCTGCCCCCGCGCTTCCAGACAACGTCGTGCCGCCGGTCAAGGATCGCGATGCCGCGGCGGCGGCGGCCCAGCAGCTGGCGGTGCGCGGCTTCCGCGTCCAAGGTGTGGGCGAGCATCCCCGCGATGGCATCACACCGGCCAGCATGCAGGCACTGGCCGATGCGCAGCTGCAGAAACTCGGCGGTGGCGCAGGGCAGGTGGCGCATCTGGATTTCGCCCAGTTGCAGCAAGTGGCCGACGTGCTGACCGATCGCTACCGCAAGGCCGGTTTCATCTTCGGCACCGCGTTCCTGCCCGCGCAGACGGTGGGCGCGGACCAGACCATCGAGATCCGCGTGCTGGAGGGCAAGCTCGGGCGGGTGATCGTCAAGGGTGCCAAGCGCTATCGCCCGGCGGTGATTGCGGCGACGGTGGCGCCGCTCAAGGGCAAGGCGCTGCGCAAGAACGACGTCGACACCGCGATGCTATATGCCCGCGACCTGCCGGGTGTGGCCGTGTCCTCCACGTTCCAGCCGGGCGAGCACACGGGTGAAACCGACCTGCTGATGGTCGCCCACGAAGCCAAGCGCCCGTTCACGATCACCGCCGGCGCCAACGACTACGGCACCAGCCTGACCGGGAAGTACCGTGCCCAGCTGGGCGTGGCCTGGAACAGTCCGCTGGGCATCGGCGACCGCTTCACGGCCAACCTCGACTACGCGCTCGATCCGCAGAACAACGTCTATGGCGCGCTCGCCTATCACGTTCCCACGGTGGTGGTACCCGGACTGAGCGGGGTGGTGGGAGCCACCCGCAGCGAACTGCAGCTTTCCAACGGCACCTTCGCGGCGCTGGACGTCAAGGGTCCCAGCTCCAGCCAATATGCAGGCGCCGACTGGAAATTCGTCAACACACAGACCATGCAGATGAAGGCGACGCTGCACTTCATCCGCGAACGCTCACGCCTGAGCAGCACCAATATTCCGCTTTCCGACGAGCGCTTTGACGTGGGTGAGCTGACCTGGGGAATGAGCCATACCGACCAGCGCTTCCACGGTGTGGATCTACTGCAGGTGGGTCTGCGCAAGTCGATCGCCGACGGCTCGCGCGGCATCGATCTGGTCAGCCCCAACCATGCCCGCAGCTTCCTGACGACGCGGCTGTCGTACACGCGCCTGCAGTTCCTGACCAAGTCGCAGCGCCTGTATTTCAAGCTCGGCGGCCAGTACACCGGCCAGGCGCTGGCGCCGCTGGAGCAGTTCGTGATCGGCGGTCCGGACAGCGTGCGCGCGTACCCGATCGCCGATGGGCTCACCGACCGTGGTTACTACGCGTCGCTGGAATACCACGTGGATGCGCCCGGCTTCGGCAACAAGCCGTCACCGTTCTACGGCCGCCCGTGGCGCGAGTTGCTGGAGGTCGAGACGTTCGTGGATTACGGCCGGGGGTTCGCCGCGGGTGCCGACCGCGCCAATACGCCGCCGGTGACGTTCAAGGGATACGGCGCCGGGCTGATCTTCCGCCTGCCGCGTTTCCACCACTTCGAGTTCCATCTTGACGGCTCGCTGCCGATCGGGGGACCCGAGTCCTCGGACAAGAACGGCTACCACATCTACTCGCGCTTCGGCTTCACGTTCTGACAGGCCAACACCATGCACACCGTCACTGACGCCACGCACCGCCATGCACGCAAGCCGACGCAGCCCGGATCGACACGTAGTGCATCGCTGCGACGCAAGGCGCTTCCGCTGAGCCTGTCTGCCGCGCTGATGGCGGGCATCTCCGTATCGCCGGGTGCGTTGGCGGGGGGAGTGAATCCCACCACCTCGCCTACCGGCGGCGTGGTCGTCGGTGGCAGCGGTTCGATCAGCCAGCAGGGGGCCAACACCGTCATCAACCAGCTGTCCAACCGGCTGGCGCTGGACTGGCACACCTTCAACGTAGGCAAGGATGCGACGGTGCTGTTCAAGCAGCCCTCGTTCAAAGCGGTGGCGCTCAACCGCATTCTCGACCAGAACCCCAGCCGGATTTTCGGCCACATCAATTCGAACGGCCAGGTGTTTCTGATCAACACCCACGGCATCCTCTTCGGTTCGACCGCGCAGGTGAACGTGGGTGGTCTGGTGGCCAGCACGCTGGATCTGACGCCCACCGATTTCCTTGCCAGCCATTTCAATCTCAACGCGCATGGCGGCGTGGCAGGTGTGGTCAATCACGGCACCATCGAGGCAGCCAGCGGCGGCTCGGTGAGCCTGGTCGGCGGAAGCGTGGCCAACGACGGCCTGATCCTCGCCAACTACGGCAACATCAACCTGGATGGCGCTGACCGCGCGGTACTCGATTTCGACGGTGACGGCCTGATCAATATCCAGGTCACCGGTGCGCTCAAGAAGAAGCTCGATGCCAGCGAGCCGGCCGTCTCCAACAGCGGCACGCTGGATGCCGCCAGCGGCACCGTGGTGCTGCAGGCATCGGCGGCCAGGAATCTGTTCACCAACGTGGTCAACAACTCCGGCGTGATCAGCGCCGGCGGGATCCGCACCGACGGCGGCACGGTGCGACTGGTGGCGGCCGGCGGCAACGCCACCAGCAGCGGCATGATCAACGTCAGCGGAACGCACGGCGGCAGCGCGCAGGTATTGTCCGACCAGAACGTGAGCGTTACCGGCACTATCGATGCTTCCGGCACGCACGGCGGTGGCAGCATCCGTGTCGGAGGCGGCTATCAGGGCGGGGAAGGGTTGCCGACGGCGAGCGCTACGTATATCGGCCCTTCCGCCACGCTCGATGCCGACGCCAAGCAAGCGGGCAACGGTGGCTCGGTGGTGGTCTGGGGCAGCCAGGCCAACAATTTCTACGGCGGCATCAGTGCACGCGGCGGCGCCTTGAGCGGCAATGGCGGCCTGGTCGAGACGTCGTCGCACTACGGCTTGAATGCGCAAGGCACGGTGGATGCCTCGGCACCGCATGGTACGGCGGGTACCTGGCTGCTCGATCCTTACGACATAACGATCGACAACTACGGCGGCACCAGCAGCAACATCACCACGACCAGCCCGTTCAAGGCCAACGGCAATTCGTCCCAGCTTGACGTGGGCACGCTCAACACGGCGCTGACCGGCGGTACCACCGTGCGCGTGTTCACCGGCAGTTCTGGCGGGCAGAACGGCGACATCACGGTGAACGCACCCATCATCGGAACGTCATCGGGAACGGGCGCGGCGTCGCTGTATCTTGAAGCGGCTGGCAGCATCTTCCTCAACAGCACCATTACCGCCGCCGGCAGCAGTATTCCGCTCAATGCGTATCTGTGGGCCAATTATGGCGGTGGCGCGGTCGGTTCCAGCTACAGCAGCAATGCTTCGTGCGCGTCCTCCACGAATTGCGTCGTCAACCTCACGGGCGCCGGCATCACCACGGATGGCGGCAATCTCGACATCCAAACGACCGGCGCCGTCACCATCGACAACGCGTCGAGCATTGCCACCGGCACGGGTGCCATCACCATCGGCAACGTGTCGTCATCTTCACCGAGCAAAATCAATCTCGACAGCAGCGTCAGCACGTCCGGCACGCAGGCCTACTACGCGCCCGTGTTGCTTGGCGCAAGCGCGATCACGCTGGCCGGAACCAGCATCAGCCTTCCTGACGGCGTAACCGGCAGCGGCGACGGCCTGACGATCACCGGCAATGCGACCCTGGGAGCGACAAGCGCGCTGGGCGCCCTGTCGGTGAGCGGCACCACGCTCCTGAGCGGCACCGTCAACACCACCGGCACGCAAACCTATTCGCAAGCCGTGACCCTGAACGGTGACGCGTCGCTTGTCAGCAGCGGCAGCAGCGGCGGGATTACCTTCGGCGGCGCGCTCGATAGCGATGCGTCGTCGCATTCGCTGACGCTGAACGCAGGCAGCAACACGGTGAGTTTCGGTGGATCGGTGGGCAGCCTGAGCCAGCTGAACACACTGACCAGCAGTGGCAGCGGAGCGGTCAATCTCGCCGGCAGCGTCACGACGACGGGTACGCAGAGCTACGCCGGCACCCTGGATCTTTCCAGCACCAACACGCAGTTGTCGGGATCGAGCGTCTCCCTGCTCGCTGGTGCATCGGGCAGCAGCACCAACCTCACGATTGCCGGCAATGCGACGCTGGCCGGGACAAGCAACCTGGCAACACTTACGGCAAGCAACGGCAGTACCAGCAGCACGCTCAGTGGAAGCATCACCACCAGCGGTACGCAGACCTACGGTGCGACAAGCACCACGCTGAGCGGCGATACCCTGCTCACCGGCACGGGCGTCAGCGTGACCGGCTCCCTCGCGGGCGGCGGTCATGGCTTGACGATCAATGGCGGCGCGACGCTGGCCGCGGCCTCCGGCCTGAGTACGCTTTCGGTCAGCGGCAGCAGCACGCTGAACGGCAATATCACCAGCAGCGGCGCGCAGACCTACTCCGGAGCGGTTGCCCTGGGCGGCAACATCACGCTCGACAGTACCGGCGCCAGTGGTGGGCTTACCTTGGGCAGCACCGTCGACAATGCCACCTCCACCCAGCAGACGCTGACCGCCGATGCGCCCAACGGCGCGGTGAGTTTTGGTGGCGCGGTGGGCCGGGGCAGCCATGGCGCTCTGGCCGGCCTGAGCGTGCAAGGCGGCACGTTCAGCGCAGGTGCGCTCAATATCGGCAGCAACAACTTGTCGGTGACGACCACCGGCGGCGCGATCAGCCAGACCGGCGCTTTCACAGTCATCGGCAACAGCAGCTTCAATGCCGGCGCCAATGCGATCACGCTGACCGATTCCGGCAACAACTTCGCCGGTCCCGTATCCCTGAGCAACAGCGGCGCCAACAATGTCGCGCTCAGCAATAACGGCAATGCGCTGACGCTGGGCAACGTCGGCGTCGGCAGCGGCAGCTTGACCCTCAGCGGGACCGGCATCACCCAGGTGGTCGGCAGTGCGATCACCCAGGCTGCCGGCGCCGGTACGGCAAGCTTCAATGCCGGCACCAACGGTACGCTGACGCTCGGCAACAGCGGCAATGGGTTCACTGGCGCGGTGAACCTGACCGGCGGCAATACGCAGGTCGCCAGCAGCAGTGCGTTGCAGCTGGGCAGCGGCACCGTTACCGGTACGCTCACGGCATCCAGCGATGGCGCGATGACTCAAAGCGGCAGCGGTCTGAACGTCGCCGGCGCGGCCAGCTTCACGCAGAACGACACCACCGCCGGCAGCGGGCAGGACATCACACTCGACAACCCGGGCAACAATTTCGCGAGCAGCGTAACGTTTGCGGCGGGTTCGGGTGCGCAGATCAATAACCTGTCGCTGACGAACACGACAACCACGCCAGGCACTTTGACGCTGCCATCCAGCGTGACAGGCAACCTGACGCTGGACTACACCACTGCGTCGCTGACGCTGCCGGTAGTGAGCGTGGGCGGGGCGCTGGATGCGAGCGCGGGGGGCAGCGGCATCGCGATCGCCAACAGCATCAGCACGGGCGGTGCGCAGACCTACAACGATGCGGTGACGCTGGGCGCGGACGCGACGCTGAGCAGCACGGGCGGTGGTGCGATCGACTTCGCATCGACGATCGATGGGGCGCATGCGCTAGCGGTGAATACGTCGGGCGTGACCACCTTCGGTGGCGCGGTAGGCGGCACCACGCAACTGACCTCGCTGACCACGGACGCCAGCGGCAGCACGCAGCTGGACGGCAATGTCGGCACCACCGGCGCGCAGACCTACAACGATGCGGTGACGCTGGGCGCGAACGCGACGCTGGCCAGCAGCAATGCGGTGACCTTCGGCGGCACGCTCGATGGTGCCCATGACCTGACCGTCAATGCGAATGGCCCGGTGAAGTTCGTCGGAGCGGTAGGCAGCAGCACGGCGCTCAGTCGCCTGGCCACGACCGGCGGCAGTTTCAGTGCGGGTGCGCTGACCATCGGCAACGGTGGCCTGTCGGTGCAGACCACCGCCGGCGACATTACCCAGGGCGGCGCCTTCACGGTGAGCGGCGCCAGCAGTTTCGACGCGGGCACGAACGCGGTCACGCTGACGAACGCGGCGAACGCGTTCACGGGGGCGGTGAGCCTGACGAGCGGCAACGCGAGCCTGACGAACAACCAGGCGACGGTGCTGGGCGCGGGCACCGTGGGCGGCACGCTGGCGGTGACCAGCAGCGGCGCGCTGAGCCAGACCGGCGCGCTGTCGGTGGCGGGTGCGAGCCATTTCGACGCGGGCACGAACGCGCTCGCGCTGACCGATGCGGCGAACGCGTTCATGGGGGCGGTGAGCCTGACGAGCGGCAACGCGAGCCTGACGAACAACCAGGCGACGGTGCTGGGCGCGGGCACGGTGGGCGGCACGCTGGCGGTGAGCAGCAACGGCGCGCTGAGCCAGACCGGAGTGCTGTCGGTGACGGGTGCGGCGAGCTTCACGCAGACCAGCACCACGGCAGGGGCGTCGCAGGACATGCTGCTGGGCAGCCAGGCCAACGACTTCCAGGGCGCGGTGACATTTGCGGCCGGCAGCGGGTCGGGCATCAACAACCTGTCGCTGGAGAACACGGATGCGACGCCGGGTCCGCTGACGCTGCCGGCAAGCATCACGGGCAACCTGACGCTGGACTACACCCATGCGTCGCTGACGCTGCCGGTAGTGAGCGTGGGCGGGGCGCTGGATGCGAGTGCGGGGGGCAGCGGCATCACGATCGCCAGCAGCGTCAGCACGGGCGGCGCGCAGACCTACCACGACGCGGTGACGCTGGGCGCGGACGCGACGCTGGCCAGCACGGGCGGTGGTGCGATCAACTTCGCATCGACGATCGATGGGGCGCACGCGCTGACGGTGAACACGTCGGGTCTGATCACTTTCGGCAGTGCCCTCGGCGGGTCGATGGCCTTGACCGGACTGAATGCGACCGGTGGAGTGCTGTCGATCGATGGCGACATGTCGGCCGGATCGATTGCGCTTGATTCGACCTCCGACCTGGCGCTTTCGCACAACCTCACGGCGAGCACGGTATCGCTGAACTCGGGCGGCACCATCACGCAGTCCGCGGGCGTGATCGCGGCCGGTACGTTGACGGGCAGCGCCATGGGCGACACCACGCTCAGCGACGCCAACCTGGTTGGCGCGCTGGGCGCGTTCAACACGGCCAACTTAAGCCTGACCAATGCGCAGGCGCTGGCCGTGAATGGCCCGCTGACGGTGTCGGGCACACTGAGCCTCACCACCGTGGCCGGTGCGCTCACGCTCGATACCGACCTGGCGGCCAACGCGCTTGCGCTCACCTCGGCCAGCGACCTGGCGCTGGCGCACAACCTCACGGCGAGTACGGTTGCGTTGAACTCGGGCGGTACCATCACGCAGTCGGCGGGGGTGATCGCGGCCGGTACGCTGACGGGCAGCTCCACGGGCGACACCATGCTCACCGGGGCCAACCGGATCGGCACCCTGGGCGCATTCAACGCGGCCAACT
Organism: Rhodanobacter sp.; assembly: GCA_035530315.1. Taxonomy (GTDB): domain Bacteria; phylum Pseudomonadota; class Gammaproteobacteria; order Xanthomonadales; family Rhodanobacteraceae; genus Rhodanobacter. Next base: position 51,657 of record DATKVA010000124.1, read on the forward strand.
TCAGCCTGACCAATGCGCAGGCGCTGACCGTGAATGGCCCGCTGACGGTGCCGGGCACGCTGAGCCTCGCCACCACGTCCGGTTCGCTGACGGACAACACGAATCTGACAAGCAACGCGCTGACACTCAACGCGGCCAGCGACCTGGCGCTGGCGCACAACCTCACAGGGAGTACGGTTGCGTTGAACTCGGGCGGCACCATCACGCAGTCGGCGGGCGTGATCGCGGCCGGTACGCTGACGGGCAACTCCACGGGCGACACCATGCTCACCGGGGCCAACCGGATCGGCACCCTGGGCACCTTCAACGCGGCCAACTTCAGCCTGACCAATGCGCAGGCGCTGGCCGTGAATGGCCCGCTGACGGTGCCGGGTACGCTGAGCCTCGCCACCACGTCCGGTTCGCTGACGGTCAACACGAATCTGACAAGCAACGCGCTGACACTCAACTCCGCCAGCGACCTGGCGCTGGCGCACAACCTCACAGGGAGTACGGTTGTGTTGAACTCGGGCGGTACCATCGCGCAGTCGGCGGGCACCATCTCGGCGGCGACGCTGACGGGCAACTCCACGGGCGACACCATGCTCACCGGGGCCAACCGGATCGGCACCCTGGGCACCTTCAACGCGGCCAACTTCAGCCTGACCAATGCGCAGGCGCTGGCCGTGAATGGCCCGCTGACGACCACGGGCGGCACCGGCAGTATCGGCCTGACCACCACCAGCGGCGCACTCAACGTCGACAAGGATCTGAGCGGCGGCGCAATCACGCTGAGCTCCGCCAGTGATCTGGCGCTGGCCACCAACGTGACCAGCCAGAGCCTCACGCTCGTCTCGGGTGGCAACATCGCCCAGAACGGCGGTGTGCTCGCCGCGAACTCGCTGTCGGGCAGCTCGGCCGGAAGCACCGCGCTGGGCGGCAGCAACCAGATCGCCACGCTGGGTGCCTTCGGCAGCGGCAGCGGATTCCTTCTGAACGATGCCCGCACCCTGGTGGTGACGGGGCCGGTCACGGGTGGCAGCGGAGTGGTATCGCTGGGTACCACCGCCGGCACGCTGACGGTCAACGGCACGCTGGGCGGGACCGCCATTGATCTGTCGGGCCAGGATGGCCTCGTCATCAATGCGGCGGCCAGCAGCGGTGCGGGCAACACTACCCTGGCGTCTGCGGCCGGCGCCATCAGCGAAGGCAGCAACGGCAGCGTCACGGCGTCCAGCCTGTCCGGCAGCGCGGCCGGAAGTGTCGCGCTGGGTGGTGCCAATCAGGTGGCCACGCTGGGCCATTTCACCACCGGCGGCAACTTCAGCTTCGACAACACCCGCACGCTGACCGTGAACAGCCCGCTGGACGTCAACGGCGGTGCCGGCGACCTCAGCCTGACCACCACCGGCAACGCCTCCGATCTGATCCTGGCTTCCGGTCTCGATGCCGCGAACGTGGTGCTGAGGTCCGGGCGCGACATCAAGCAGACAGGTTCGGGTATCTCGACGACTACCCTCAGCGGCAGTTCGGTCGGCGACACCGCGCTCACCGGCGACAACCACGTTGCCACGCTGGGTGTTTTCAGCGCGGCCAACTTCAGTCTGAGCGACGGCCAGTCGCTGGCGGTGAACGGGCCACTGACCACCACCAACAACCAGGGCAACCTCAGCGTGATCACCACCAGCGGCCCGCTGGCGATCAACGCCGCGCTGGCCGGCAATGCGGTCACGCTCGGGTCGGCCGGCAATCTTGTGCTGGCCAGTTTGATCAAGGGCAACGTGGTCACCCTGGGTTCCGGCAAAAATATCAGCCAGGGCAGTGCGAGCGCGATCTTCGCCGGTACGCTCAGCGGGCAGTCGGCGGCGGGCACCGTGCTCGACCAGGCCAACCAGGTCGGCACGCTGGCGGGCTTCCGCGCCGCGGGCCTCAGCTTCACCAATGCCGGTGGGCTGAACGTGGCGGGCCCGCTCGACGGTGGTACGAGCGTCTCGCTCACCACCACTTCCGGCGATCTGTCGATCAACGGGGCAGTCAACGGCATCACGACCGCCCTGCAGTCGGCGGGCGGCATCAACGAGGGCGGCAGCGGCACGATCACCGCCGCCACGCTGACGGGCCATTCGGGCGGCGCCACCTCACTGCTCGGGGTCAACCATGTCGGTACGCTCGGCAGCTTCAGCGCTTCCGGTTTCGACCTCTCCAACGCGCAATCGCTGACGGTCACCGGACCGCTCGATGGCGGCAGCAGCGCCACGCTCACCACCACTGCCGGCGACCTGGCCATCGACGGGGCGGTGAGCGGTACGCAGACGACGCTGCATTCGGCCGGAGCCATCAGCGAGGGGAGCGGCGGCGGCATCACCGCCGGTACGCTCAGCGGCAGCGCCACCGGCATCACCACGCTCGGCAGCCGCACCCGGGCGATGGCCAATCGGATCGGCACGCTGGGCAACTTCTCCTCGACCGCGGGCTTCAGCCTGACCAACGCCCAGACGCTGACCCTCGCCTCGGTCGGTGGCAGCAGCTACAGCGTGGATGCGGGCACGGCCGCGCTGTATCTGGCGATTGCCGGAGGCGATCTGTTTGAACAAGGCCAGACGCCGCTGTACGACGGGCTGGGCACGTTCTCCGCCACCGGGAAGATCGGTTCCGCCAGCTTGCCCATCTACGTGATCGGCACCGGCGACCAGAGCGTCGCCCTGGTCGGCGAGCCGCCGGCCTATTTCTACGCGGTGGACCGCCAGGGCAACATCCTCCCGCTGGTGGGCGACCTGAGTGTCAACGTACCCACCTCGCTGTTTACCAGCCGCGCGCAGAATGCCAGCCATCGCAGCGATGCCTACATCGATCCCAGCGTGATCTCGGCCAACTACCGTTCGTTCGGCATCGTGCCCTCGGGTATCCTGCTGCCGGAAGACCAGCAGCAATGCCAGCCGGAGCTGGAGGACTGTCCCGATGAGTGAACGCAGCAGCGAGCCGGGACGGCCGCTGCGCGCACGGCACGCCGGCCCCTGTCGTGCGATGTTCGCGCCCATGCTGTGGCTGGTGACGCTGGCCTTGCTGCTGGTCGCAGCAGTACAGCCGGTGCCTGCGCAAATAGCGCCGCGCCTCACCGGCGAGGTTGCCATCAAGGAGCTCGACGCCGCCTCCGCGGCGCTTGCCGCGCGTGCGGCCGGGCAGCCGGGAACGGCGCTCGACGCCGCCAGCCGGCACCTCAAGGCGCTGGCTGCGTCCCTGCGTCAGTCGCTCGGTGGAGACGTTGGAAAACCGGTGGAAACCGTCGGCAGCGGGCCGCGTGCACGGGTGCTGCGTGCGCATGCCGCAGCCCTGCGCACGCAGGATTTTCTGAAGTCCTGCAGCGGCTGCACGGGCGCCGATGCCAGTGCAACGGCCGCCGCGCTGGCCGCTGGCATCGACGCCTTCGCCACGGACGTCCAGGTGGCCAAGTGGGTGCCGGTCATCGATACAGTGGAAACGCTGGATCATCGGCCGCTGTTTGCGATCCGCCAGGGGGGCAAGGCGTCGGGTCTGGCGCTGAATGGCGTGAATCTGGCGGACACCCAGTGCGCCGACCCCCGCATCACGGCCACCGATGCCGGCGGCAAGCCGCTGGCGACCCAGCCGACGCTCACCGGCGTACTGGCGACCCGGCTGGAGCTGCGCTGGCCGGGGGTGGCGACGCTTCCCGCAGGTCCGGTGGTGCTGCACGTGGTGCCGCAACACAAGATGTTCCTGCTGGGTTGCACGACACTGCCGGAGGCTACCGCAACCTTCGAAGTGACGCCGCCGGTGCGCTTTGCCGTGGCCTATGAGCTTTCCGCCAGCTGCGCCAGCGGCCAGACGGTGCTGGGCCGCGGCACGATGCCGACGATCGAGGGATACCGCAGCACCGTCGTGCGCACCATCGACACCTCAGGCTGCGCTGCACCGCAAAGCTACACGGTGACGGCGACGGTGGCCCTTGGCGGCGGCAGCGGTCCGGTTTCGGTCGGGCCGATTACCCAGAGCGCGGACGCAGCCATTACCGCGGGCCTTCCGGGCGGACTCATCCTGAGCTGGAACCCCGCAGTGAAGACGCTGTTCGTGCGCTCGGGCGCCAGCCAGTGCAAGGGCGTCGACTGAGCGCGACGGAGCACTCGCGAGGCCCGGCCCGTTGCAGCCGGGCAAACGTACGGCCCATGTGCATCGGCCGCACAGGCGCCGGCGTGGCCGATGCGCTTTGGGCGCGGCGATCAGCCGTCCTCGTCGGAGCCGGAGATCGTCCGCAGCTCGCTGATGCCGCCTGGGGCCAGGTCCTTCAGCAGATCCAGGAAATTCAGGCCGACCAGGCGCTGCGCGCGGCGCAGCAGCAGCGGCACCGGACTCGACGGTTCGTTTCTGGCGTAGTACTCGCACAGCTCGTCGATCCGGCGCATCACATCCTGCGGACCGCTGATGCGGCCGCTGGCGGCAGCCACGGCGGTGGGTGAGCCGCCGCCGGCATCGTCGGTCGGGCCACCCTCGCCGGTAGCCTCGACGGCCTGCGGCATTCGCCTGGCGACCTGAACGTCCAGAAACTTCTTCAGCTCGAACGTATCGGACAACAGCGGTTTCAGCTCCGGCCCGGCAGTGCCGACCTGGTCACTGAAGATCGTGTCGATCGCCCTGGCATGCTCCAGCGCGTCGCCGACCGCCTGCGCGACCTGCAGCAGCTGATCTTCCGGACAGTCCATGCAACACGCCTCGATGTCGGTCATGGTGGGCAGACCGGTGGCATCGTCGCCGAGTTTCAGCGTGCCGTTGGCGATGCGCAGGTCGCGCAGGGAAAAGCGTCCGACGCGCGGCGACTGCACAAATGGCGTGGTGCGGAAATAGCTCAGTACACCGAGCGGGTCGCCAATGGGAACCACGGCATTGACGCGCGCGGTAGGGTCGTTGTCGTCCTCGGCGTCGAGCTGCGGGTGGACGCCGTCCCAATAGGCCTCGAGCAGCCCGCGGATCAATGCCAGGCCACTGGACCAGCCCGAAAGTCCGTGGGTGCGCGTCCACGCAGTACCCAGATGCACGGCCACGCGCAGATCCTTCGAGCGACCCAGCAGCCCTTGCGCAAGCACAACGACCCTGTCCCATTCGGGTTCCTCGGCGGCCTTCACCGCATCGCCGATGGCACGCTCGCCCTTCGCTGTCGCAGCGCGATCCAGTGCCATGAAGTCGGGGTCGTATTCCAGATCTTCCCCGGCAGGCGATGCTTCGCTGACGGGCGACAGCAGGGATTCGAGCAGGTCATGGTTCATGGTGGCAACTCAGATGGGGTGCAGTGACAAGGCCGGATGCGCGGTGAGAACGGCACCTGCCGCGCTGTGGGTGGATCGGGGGCGCCGATACACCTTCCTTAAAGGAGTAGTGCGTTATTTTTCGACGGAAAACGTCATGCCCCGGCGCCGACGATTTGCCTTCCTGCAGCTGCCGGGGCGCCAGTGCGATGCATTCTGTCGCCATCCTTCCCGGGTGGCTGGCGTTCAATGCACCGGCGAGCGGGCGACTACCGGGCCGGTAGGGGCCGGTAGGGGCCGGTAGTGGCCGGTAGTGGGCAGATTGGCGATGGATGCCGCCTGCCGGCAACGCGTGAGACGGCCGGTCCCAATGCCAGTGCGGTGAGATCCCTGGCGGATGGCGCTCATTCACGGACGGTGCGCTGCATTGTTGTTAACGGGATGAGTCGTCGGGCATATTCACGCGGTGCGCACGTCCAGTTTCAAACCGAAGTCATCGGGATGCAGCAACAGGTCATTCAGCGTGTAACGGTCGAGTGTTGCGACAAACGCTTCGAGTGCCTCGCTCAACACCCCGCGCAGCCGGCAGGAGGGGGTGATCTGACAGCGGTTGTCGGCGGTGAAGCACTCCGCCATGGCGAAATCCGGTTCGGTCACGCGCATGACGGTGCCAAGACGGATTTTGTCCGGACTCACCGCCAGCGTGAATCCCCCCGCGCGGCCACGAACGGCTTTCAGATAGCCGGCGCGCGTCAGCACATTGACCACCTTCATCAGATGATTGCGGGAGATCTTGTACACGAGGGCGGTCTCCTCGATGGTGATCAGACGCTCGCGCTGCGCGGCGGCGTACATCAACACCCGCAAGGAATAATCCGAGAATTGGGTCAATCGCATGGTTTTCCGAAGAACCGTGGGGTCGCTGTTTGGTGGGTGGGGATACAGGAATGCAAGGAAATGATGCGTTGACTATACGTCTTTGCGCGGCCCGCTTCAGCTCCCGCGGCATATTGCTGCACGGCAGCGTCGGCGTATTGCCGAGGTCATCGGCTAGGAGCGTGGGCGGTAGAAGCCATTCGGGCTGCAAAGCCCTCCGCGCGGTCCATTTTTCCGTCGCTTTTTGGCCCATAGAACCACTATGGGCCGGCAAATCGCCGAAAAACTTTCCCCGGACATGGCCGGGACGAAGCCGGCGACGAGCCGCATGATCCGCCTGCGGCAACGCCTGGAGGAGGGTGGCCACCGACAACGGGCGGCCGAACCATCCCATGCATCGCAGGCGCTTCACCGATGAATCCTTTGCACCCTCCATCGATCCGGTGGCGCAGCAGGTGCAGATGCAGGAGTTGAATCTGCTGCAGGAGGAGCCGTTGGCGCTGCTGGATTGGGCGCGCACACATTGTACTGGCGCTCCAGATCGGAACGACGCCGATGCGCCGGATCGATCGCGCCGCGCCTGCGCGGATCCTGCCATGGGGAGCCATCGGGCTGCTAATAAGATGCATTGACAATGCATCTTATGAGATCTACGCTTGCCTCAAGCAGCCAGGCTTCCATCCCGCAACGATGGATGCCGTCAAGAGCAAGGCCGTCGCCAGGCTGCCCGGTCGCATGTCGACCGCAGCGATCGCCCCCACCCCATCCGGATGAACGTCATGCCCCATTCCGCTGCATCTCCCACGTCTCCCGAGGTCGACGTGCGGCCCCTCGTGCCGGCCCAACGCCATGCCAAGATTTTCCAGCTGGTCGACGCCTTGCTCCCCGGCACCGCTTTCGTTCTGGTCAATGACCACGACCCCAAGCCGCTGTACTACCAGCTTGAGGCGGAATATCCGCAGCAGTTTTCGTGGAACTATCTGGAGAAGGGCCCCGAGGTCTGGCGCGTGGAGATCCGCAAACTCGCGCAGGCGGCCTGAAGCCGTACCGTCAAGTCAACGTGGGTGCCGGGCCGCAGGGGCCCGGCACAAGCATCCCGGGAAGTCGTCTCGTGGCTGGTGTTTCGCTCTCTCGCTGGACCATGTCGTATTTCGCTGCCGCGCTCGTCGCGCTGCTGGCCGCGGAGAGTCTGATGGTCGCGGGATGGGGTTTTCCGAACGCGCCCATCCGGGCGCCAGCGACGCTGCTGCTTGTCCATCTGGTGGTTCTGGGCTGGCTGAGTCTGCTGCTGTGCGGCGCACTGTTCCAGTTCGTGCCGGTCCTCATTGCCAGGCCGCTCCACAGCGCGACACTGCCCTTGCCCGCGCTGGTGCTGCTTCTCGGCGGGCTGGCGGCGCTGCTGACGGGTTTCCTCGGTTTGGATGGGACGGTCGCAGTGGCGTTGCCGTTCTTCCCCGTCGCGAGCGTTCTGCTGGCGGCCGGCTTCAGCCTCGTGCTGTGGAACCTCGGCCGCACGCTCTGGACCGCGCGCCCGCTGGGATTGCCGGCGCGATTTGTCGCCGTGGGCCTGCTTGGCCTGGCGGCCACCGTGGCCATCGGCATCACCTTCGCACTGGTGCTGGCGGGTGACACGACGACCCCCGCGGCACTTCGCATCTTTGCTTACGGTCTGCCGATCCACATCGTCGCTGGACTGGGCGGCTGGCTTACCTTGACCGCCATGGGTGTCAGCTACCGGTTGCTGGCGATGTTCATGCTGGCGCCGGAACTGGATCGTCCGAGCACCCGCGCGGTACTGCGGTTCGGCGCATGGGCACTGGGTGTGGCGGTGCTCGGCGGCACGACCGCCGTTCTGGCGAATCAGGGCACCGCTCCGGTTTTCGTTGCCGCCGGGGTACTCGGCTTGCTGACCGTGATCCTGTACGCGCGTGACATCGCGCATTTGTATCGGGCGCGCAAACGGCGGGTGATCGAACTCAACGGCCGGATGGCCGCGGCGGCGGTGGGCTCGCTGCTGCTCGCCGCGCTGTTGATCGTGGTGCTTGGGAGCATGGGCGCACTGGCACGCCATGCAGGTGCGGTGGTGTTCCTGATTGCCTTCGGCTGGCTGTCGGGGCTGGGGCTGGCCAAGCTCTACAAGATCGTCCCGTTCCTCACCTGGCTCGAGTGCTACGGTCCGGTACTGGGCAAGGCACCCACCCCAAGGGTGCAGGATCTGGTTGCCGAGCAACATGCGCGCAAGTGGTTCGGGCTGTATTTCATCGCCGCCTGGGCGGCGACAGTGGCGCTGTTCCTGGACAGCGCATGGGCATTCCGGGTAGCGGCAGCGATGCTGCTGGTCGGCACCGCGGGCATCGTCCTGCAGTTGGTGCGAGCGCGCCGTCTGGACGATGTACCTGCTTCGGCGCGTTTCCCGGCCGGGAGCATGCGACCGCCGCTGATTCTTTCCTTGACGCGATCGCACTGATCGACAGGAGACTGCTGATGACGACGTTTGTGGATCTCGATGTGCGCCCCATCCTGCGCGATGGCGGCGAGCCTTTCGAACAGATCATGGCCACGGTAGCGGGATTGCGGCCGGATCAGGGCTTGCGCTTGTTCGCCACCTTCAAGCCGACGCCGCTGTTGCACATGCTCGGTTCCAGGGGTTACGCGCACGACGTGCGGGAGCTCGCCCCCGACGACTGGGAGGTCCTGTTCACCCCCGCCGGACGGGCACCGGCTTCCGCCGAGGCGGAAGCAAGCGCGCCCGGTGACGACGACGTCTGGCCGCCGCCCGCGCTTTCCATCGACAACCGCGATCTCGATCCACCCGAGCCGATGGTGCGTACGCTGGCGGCGCTGGAATCCCTCAAGGAAGGCGAGGTGTTGTCGGCGCTGCTTTGTCGTGAACCGATGTTCCTGCTTCCGGAGCTCGTCAAGCGCGGTCATCGCTGGCGCGGTGGCTTCGACGCCGACGGCACGACCTATCGTCTTGCGGTGCGCATCGGCAGTGAAGCGGGGAGTGGCGCATGAACAGCGGCGAACGAGAGTCCCGGGTCGAACGGGCCAGGGAGGCGCTTCGCACCGTGATCGATCCCGAGCTCGGCTACAACATCGTCGACCTCGGGCTCATCTATGACGTCAGCATCGATGACGCCGGCATGGCGCACGTGCTCATGACCACGACCACGCGCGGCTGCCCGGCGACGAGTTACCTGCAGGAGGGCGCTCGCGAGAGCGTCGCGCGGCTGCCCGGCATCGCGGGCGTCGAGGTGGTCATGACCTATGACCCGGAATGGTCGCCGCAAATGATGACCCCCGAGGCCAAGCGGTACCTCGGCATGGAAGAGGAGAGCATCCAATGATCGACGACACGTCAACGGAAGGCGAGATGCGTTCTCACGCCTCGAAGCCGTCGCCTGAAAGCCTCACCGGCATCCTGCTGGCCAGTCTGGAAGCGCTTGCCGTGGCCGGGCAGGTCGAGGCGGCTTGCCGCCTGGCCGGGCGCGCATGCGTCGCCTTGCGACACAGTGACCCGAAAGGCGAGCACCGGTTCAACGCATTGCTGCATCGACTCGCGTCGCAGGTGCCATGGTGAACGCGAATGAACCACGATCGGGAGACCCCATGATGTCCGATATTCCGCACAGCTTGCCCCTGGGCCTCGAAGCCTATGGCCGTTCCACCGATTTCACCGCGGACAATCTGCCGCTGAAGCTGCAGCGAGCTCACACGACCAAGCCCGGAACGTGGGGCCTGATCCATGTGCTCGAGGGCCGCATCCACTTCGAACTGGAGGCTCCCCTGGCGGGCGAGGTCTTCGCCGAAAGGGACGACACGATCGTGATCGAGCCGCAGGCGCCCCACCACGTCCGTTTCGTGGAGCCCGGGCGCTTCTACGTTGAATTTTATCGTCTCGCAGGCGCAACCTCTTGAACACGAGAGCGGCCATCGTCCGGGTTCGTCCCGGCGCGGTGCGCACCGTGTCGCCGACGACTCCGGCAAGGTTGAACGAGACAAGCGAAGCATCCGCGCCAGCGATTTTTTTTCGGATGCGTGCGGCGTAACCCGAGAATCACCTCATGACTCACGTCGTCACCGACAACTGCATCAAGTGCAAATACACCGACTGCGTCGAGGTTTGCCCGGTCGACTGCTTTCACGAAGGCCCCAACTTCCTGGTGATCGACCCGGTTGAATGCATCGACTGCACGCTCTGCGTCGACGAATGCCCGGCCTATGCCATTTTCGCCGAGGACGATGTGCCCGGAGGGCAGGAGCATTTCCTGCAAATCAATGCCGAACTGGCGCCGAAGTGGCCGGTGATCGACAGCAGGATCGACGCCCTGCCGGATGCCGAACAGTGGAACGGCGTGGCCGACAAGCTGCCGTATCTGGAGCGCTGACATGGATAGCGGTCAGCGATGGCAGGCCCCGTCCGACCCGGTCACCGGGCTGCGCGTGAGCGCGTCCGAGACGGTGTGCGAAGTAGGCTGGGACGAGCTGCCGCTGACCTGCCCACCACACGACAGCAGCCTCTGGAACGGCCATCCGCGTGTTTACCTGCCGATCCACCAGACCGGTCGCATGCGCTGCCCGTATTGCGGCACGCTTTACGTCCTGCGCGAGGTGCAACCGGATGCCGCTGCGCCGCGCTTCGCCAATGTGGAGATCGAGCAGTGCCATGCCGTGGCGATCGAGCGCCGGGTTCGCGAGCTCGCGCAGAAATGATCCCACCCCCCAATCGTCAGCCCGCAAGGTCATCGCCCATGGTTCCACCTGTTCGTTCCAGCACGCCACGCGACGGCAGCAAGTACGTCACCCCGGAAGGTGTCCGTGCGGTCAAGGGAGGGCTGCGCCCGCATGCCGACAGTGCGACCCCCGATGCCGATCGCAAGCCGCCGTGGCTGCGCGTGCGCCTGCCGGCCGGCGAGCGCTATGAAGCCGTGCACGACATCGTCCGCGGTCACGGTCTGCACACGGTCTGTGCGGAATCCAAGTGTCCCAACATCGCCGAATGCTGGGGCCGCGGCACCGCGACCCTGATGCTGATGGGCGAGGTCTGCACCCGCGCCTGCCGGTTCTGCTCGGTGAGCACCGGCAATCCGCACGGCTGGCTGGATCCGCTGGAGCCGCCGCACGTGGCCGACGCAGTGGCACTGATGGGGCTGAAGTACGTGGTGTTGACGTCGGTCGATCGCGATGATCTGGACGATGGCGGCGCGGCGCATTACGCGGCCTGCATCCGCGCCATCCATGCGCGCACGCCGGCGGTCGCGGTGGAGGCGCTGACGCCCGATTTTGCCGGCAACCTCGCCGCCGTGGCCACGGTGCTGGACGCCGGGCTGGTCACCTATGCGCAGAATCTGGAAACCGTCGAGCGCCTGACCCGGGAGGTGCGCGATCCGCGCGCCGGTTATGCGCAGACCTTGCGCGTGCTCGGGTTCGCCAAGCGGCACGCGCCCGACACGCTGACCAAGTCCAGCCTGATGCTGGGCTTGGGCGAGACCGATGCCGAAATCGCGCAGACCCTCGATGACTTGCGCGCGGCGCAGGTCGATATCGTCACGCTCGGGCAGTACCTGCGTCCGTCGCCGAATCATTTGCCGGTGGCACGCTTCGTGACGCCCGAGCAATTCCACCACTATCGCGACCTGGCGCTGGCAAAAGGCTTTGTCGAAGCGGTCGCCGGACCGCTGGTGCGTTCGAGCTATCGCGCCGAACGCGTGCTGGAACGCAACAATGTGGGGCTTTGAACCTAGCAGCCTGTCGGACTTTGCTCGGCCGGGCTGCGAATCCGTCTGTGCGGTCCCTATTTCCGCCGCTTCTTGGCCCATGGAACCACCATGGGCCGGCGAAGCGTCGAAAATCTGTCCTCGCACAGCCGAATTCTCACCTCGACCACCAAAGCCCGACAGGTTCCTAGGGAGCCATCCGGTTTCCGCCGTCGGCGCGCGCGGCTCGCGTGCCATGCAGGAGATCCATCATGTCGCTGATCGATGACATGGGCCAGGATCTGCGCCCATCCTGTGAGCCCGCAGGCATGTCGGGCGTGACCGCCGCTCCGCCGGCTATCGTGCCGAGTGAACGAGATGCTGTGCGCGACGCCCGTGATCGCCTGCTCGACGACACTTTGGCGGCGAGTTTCCCGGCCAGCGATCCTTTGCCCTGGACGCTCAGGCGGCGCGCTATGGCGCCTCCCGAACGTTGATTTCCGCACCAAGGAGAATGTCATGGAACATCCGGTCTATCCTCCGTTCACCCCGGAGCTCGCGCGCAAGCGCCGCGAACTGGCGCCGGCCACGCTGGATGCTTTCAAGGCCTTCAGCGCCCAGGTCTTTGCCGACGGCGCGCTGCCGGTCAAGACCAAGCAGTTGATCGCCGTGGCGGTGGCGCACGTCACGCAATGCCCCTACTGCATCCGCGGCCACACCGAGGCCGCGCTCAAGCACGGCGCCAGCGAGCAGGAGATCATGGAGGCGATCTGGGTTGCTGCCGAGATGCGCGCGGGTGGCGCCTACGCGCATTCGACGCTGGCGCTCGACACCATGCATCAGGCGCACGCGACGGCACGCTGAGACCCGGAGGAATGCACCCGTGAACACACGTTATGCAGGCGTCTCCGCCAGTATCCTCGACGCGATCGGCGATACCCCGCTGCTCGAGATCGAGGGTATCTACGCCAAGCTGGAGTTTCTCAATCCCTCCGGTTCGATCAAGGCACGCATCGCCCACTACATGATCGAACGTGCCGAACGCGAGGGTTTGCTCAAGCCTGGCGATACCCTTGTCGAGGCTACCAGTGGCAACACCGGCAACGCCCTGGCGATGGTCGCCGCGGTCAAGGGCTACCGCATGCTGGTGGTCATGCCGGAAGGCCTGTCCAGCGAACGCGTGGCGATTTCGCGCGCCTATGGTGCCGAAGTGCTGTTCTGCGGGCGATTCCACGTCAACGATGCGCTGGCCAAGGCGCATGAACTGGGTCGACAGCCGGGCTATTTCTGTCCGCGCCAGTTCGAGTCGGAATGGAATGTCGAAGAAAACCGCCTGGTGCTGGGCCCCGAGATACTGGCGCAACTGCCGGCCGGCCGCTTGCCCGACGCGCTGGTGGCCGGTGTCGGCACCGGCGGCACCTTGATCGGGGTGGGCCAGGCGCTGCGCGCCGTCAATCCCGCGGTGCGCTTGTTCGCGATGGAGCCTTCCGAATCGTGCACCCTGCTGTGCGGCGAAATTTCCCTGCATCAGATCGAGGGCATCTCGGACGGATTCGTCCCGGGCATCTTCCAGCGTCACGCCGGTCTGGTGGATGAGGTGCTCAGCGTCTCCAGCAGCGACGCGATCGAGTCGATGCGCCATCTCGCGCGGCATCACGGCCTGCTCTGCGGCCCCAGTTCGGGTGCGCATCTGCTGGCCGCGCGTCGCGTACGCGAGCGCCATCCGGAGTTGCGCACCGTGGTTACGCTGTTCTGCGACGAGGGGGAAAAATACCTGCAGGAGCACTTCATGCGCGGCGACAGCGTCACTGTCAATGCCGGGCACTTTGCTTGAGACCGTCCGGGGGACACGGGTCGTCCAGATCGATGAACGTGGCGCCGACACCGCGAGGGTTGTCGCGTCGCCGCACCCGCCACCGCTGGCGCATCATCCGCCGACACGCCAAATAGAATGCGATGTTTTCGAACGACCCCACAACAGGCAGCCAGCCAGAGGAAGAAACCAGCATGAAAATGGAGGCGCAAGTCCTCAAGGCACAAGCCTTCCGCAACATGCATGACCGCTCGGCGGTTTTGCTGCTGCCCAACGCATGGGATGCAGGCAGTGCCCGCCTGTTGACGCGGCACGGCTTCACCGCCATCGCCACCACCAGCGGCGGCCTGGCCTGGTCGCTTGGTTATGCCGATGGCGAACAGGCCCCGCTGACCGAGGTACTGGCCGCGATCGCGCGGATCACGCGCGTGGTCGAGCTGCCGGTGACGGTGGACATGGAGAGCGGTTACGGCGACACCCTCGCGGCCATCGGCGCCAGCGTGCGTGCCGTCATTGCAGCGGGTGCCGTGGGTATCAATCTGGAAGACGGCTTGCCGGGGCATCGTGGCCTTCGACCCTGCACCGAAGCCGCCGCACGGATTGAGGCCGCACGCAGAGCCGCCACTGCGGCCGGTGTGCCGATCGTGATCAACGCCCGGGTGGATACCTGCATGCAGCATCCTGGCGGCTGCGACGCATCGTGTTTCGACGATACGGTGCGGCGCGCGCAGGCCTACCTGGCGGCCGGTGCGGACTGTGTTTATCCCATCGCGCTGCGTGATGGCCCGATGTTGCAGGCACTGGTGAACGCAATCGACGCGCCGGTCAACGTCACCGCCGGTCCGGGAGTGCCCGAACTGGCCGAACTGGCCCGGCTCGGGATCGCCCGGGTGAGCACCGCCACCCGCCTCGCAACCATGGCACTGGCAGCGGTCGATCGTGCCGCCACCGAATTGCTTTCCAGCGGTCGATTCGATTGCCTGGCGTCCAGTTTCAGTTACCCGGATGCACAACGACTGTTTGGCAGCGAGTGAAGGTCCGGCGCAGTTCCGTCCAACGGAGACAACAATGAATACCCGTATCGATTACAGGAAAGCCGCTCCCGATGCCTTCAGGGCCATGCTCGATCTGGAAGCCGGGGTGCGCCGCTCGGGCTTGGAACATGAGCTGCTCGAACTGGTGAAGATGCGCGCTTCGCAGATCAATGGCTGTGCCTACTGTCTGGACATGCACAGCAAGGATGCCCGCGCCGCCGGTGAGACGGAGCAGCGCTTGTACCTGCTGTCGGTATGGCGCGAAACAGCCTTTTATTCACCGCGCGAGCGTGCGGCGCTGGCGTGGACCGAAGCCGTGACGCAGGTGTCCATGAACGAACTGTCCGACGCGCTGTACGCCGACCTGCAGGCGCATTTCGATGAGAAGGAGATCGTCGAGCTGACCCTGGCCATCATTGCCATCAACGGCTGGAATCGCCTGGCGATCGCGTTCCGCCCGGACGTGGGCAGCCATGTGGCAAAGTCGGTCGGCACCCGAGCGCCGGCAGATAATGCAGGGAAGGGTTGATTATCGGGACATGCCGAAGGCTGGCGCAGCGGCTTTTCCTGCGCGGTGAAGGTTCGGGTCACGCCCCTGCTGCCTTGCATCGCAAAGGCAACGCGTGAGGCGTACGCCCATGAAATCCGCTCCAGGCCCGCGCTTCGAGTCGAGCCGCAGTTGCACCGGGCGGCCGAAGCCGTTCTGCGCGAGGGCGAAAGTCTGTCCAGCATCATCGCGCAGTCGCTGCGCGACCCGGTGACCCGGCGCCGCCCGGGGCGATACGCGCCGGTGAGCCAAAAGTGCACCACCAACTGTTTCGCAATGAGTACACCGGTTGCACAACCGGTTGTCGATCGCGATTGACGCGACATTCCAATTATCTGATTTGACGCCATTTTCATGGAATGCTGCTGACTGGCACGCGGGCTGCTTCATGACCTTCACCTACAACGGCCCCGGGTGCGTCCGGCGGCCGCCCATTAGGCACGTTTCACCGCACTAGGGGAGACACCATGCAAAACGAACCTGCACGTTCCCGCGAGTGGTCCATCATCCTCGGTCTCGGCCTCAGTCTGTTTGCGGTCGCCGCTCGATCAGTGTAGTTGACACAGTAGAAAACTTGCGTGGACCGCCATGGATCCGTCTACGCGAGACCAGAGCCTGACCGCATTGACGAAGCCTCCCTCGCATACCAGCGTGGGTAGCCGTGCAGTCGGGGCGCTGTAGGAACCAAAAGCCGATATGTGGCCATCCCTGGATGAATGTCCAGAATGATTATTCAGTGACATGCAGAGGAGAGGAAATCACCATGAGTTCTCAAAACAGCAGCCGTTTACGGTGGTTTAGGTTTTGCGTCACCATGCTGGCCAGCCTGGGGTGGGTCGTCGGTGCAACGGCGGTGGCCCAGACAAGCGAAACGAGCGCGTCCGCAGCCCTCGCCAAGAGCGCAGCAAACCCGAACATGTGGCCCGCGCCGGGTCGCAACGACGACCTGACGCGTTTCAGCCCGCTGAAGCAAATCAACACCAGCAACGCGGGCAATATGCAATTCAGTTGGAGTCAGTCGCTCAGTTCATTGCGTGGCCAGGAAGGCCAGCCGATCGTCGTGGAAGTTGGCGGCAAGCCGATGATGTTTTTGGTCAGCGGCTGGCCGAATGTCGTGCAGGCGCTGGATCTGTCCGATCCGGACAACCCGGTGACTGTATGGAATTATGTCAAGAAAGACGGCCGTGACAACAGCGCCGTCGCTATCGCGTGCTGCGACACTGTCAACCGCGGCCTCAACTACGCCGACGGCAAGGTGATCTTCCATACCCTGGACGGTTACCTGATCGCGCTGGATGCCTTGACGGGCAAGGTGGACTGGAGCGACAAGCTCGCGCACACGGAGAAAGGCCAGACCATGACTGGCGCGGGTGCGATTGCCGGCAACAACGTGATCATTGGCTACGGCGGTGCTGAGCTTGCGGCGCGTGGCAGCATCGCTGCTTACTCGATCGCTACCGGGAAGAGGGTCTGGCACTTCTGGAACAACGGCACTGCCAAGGACGTCGGCATGACCGCGGACACCAACAAGGCAGTTCCAAAGCACGGCACCCTGAAGACCTATCGTGGCATTGATGAGTATCCGAAGGGTGAGTATCTGCGCGGCGGTGCGACGGTCTGGGGCTGGCTGAGCTATGACCCGAAGCTGAACTTGGTCTATTACGGTACCAGCAACCCTGGCACATGGAGCCCCTCGTATCGCTGCAAGTACACCACGTGGGAGAAGTGCAACGACGGTACCCAGGACAACAAGTGGTCGCTGTCGATCATCGCGCGCAACGCGTCGACGGGTGAGATGGTGTGGGCGTACCAGCTGACCCCGTACGACGAGTGGGACTACGACGCTATCAACGAAAGTGTCCTCGTCAACATGGATATCGATGGCCAGAAGAATCGCCCCGTGCTGGTGCATTTCGACCGCAACGGCTTTGCGTATGTGCTGGACCGCAGAACCGGCCAGTTGCTGCGCGCGCACAACTACGTTCCTGTGAACTGGGCCGAGAAGATCGACGTCGGCGGGACCGATCAACCGATCAAGGTCAAGGCGCACTCGCCGTTCAGCATTGACAAAGCCGTGCAGGCTTGCCCGTCGGCCATGGGTGGCAAGGATCAGCAGCCGGTGGCGGTGGATCCGAGCAACCCGCAGGTCTTCTTCGTGCCGACCAACCAATGGTGCATGGAGGATACGCCGCTGAAGCGCACCAGTACGCAACAGGGCTCGGGTTACTCGTTCGCCAATGTGTACATGTACGAGCCCACAGCTGGCCTTGCGGGCCAGTTCCAGGCCTTTGATGTCGACACCGGCAAGATCGTCTGGAAGAACCCCGACAAGTACGCGACTTGGGGTGGTGCGCTGGTCACGGCTGGCGGCGTGGCCTTCTATGGCGACATGGTGGGTGATTTCCGGGCCGTGGACGCCAAGACCGGCAAGGTCCTGTGGAAGCGCAAGCTGGGTTCGGGCATCATCGGCAACCCGATCAGCTACGCCGTCAACGGCCAGCAGTATGTGTCGGTGTTCACCGGGCTTGGTGGCTGGGCCGGCCTGCCGGTGGCCGCTGGTCTGAACTTCAACGACAAGTTCGGCGCGATCGGTGCGACCGCCATGGCCAAGACCACCAAGCTGAACCTCGTGCCGCAGGGTGGCACCCTGTATACGTTCCGCTTGGGCGGAGCGGAGCACCAGAACGTCGCGGATGCCGATACCACGAAGTGACGGCGCGTGCACGGTTGAGTTGTAGACGTGTACAAACCACTGTTGCATGGTGAAGTCTGCCGGGGTTGCCTAGTGCAACCCCGGCTTCGATGCCGAAGCGTCGCGTGCCAGCAGCGAACGTGAGAGGTCCTTTCAAAGTGCAATGCATGACATGAAATTCGGTATCGCGATATCCCTTGGATTCCTCGTGCTGATGGTGGCTGGGTTGGCGTCGGCGCAGGAAAAAACCTATTACAACCTCGACTTGAAATTCAGCGAGATGACGGCGGCCGAACGGAACGCCGCAAAAGAGGCCGCGCTACATCAGCAGGTACGGCCGCTGACCGTCTGTGCGGACCCTGCCAACATGCCGTTTTCGGACCGCAATGGTGACGGCATCGACAACCAGATCGTCAAGGTGCTGGCCGCGGCCATGCATACGACGGTGAGGTTCTACTGGATGTCGTACATAAACTATGGGTTCCTGAAACGGGCATTCGGCACCGCGGCCGAGCCGCTGGGAAACTGCGATCTCGTGGTCGACATCCCGGCAAGTGTCTCGGATGTGCTGATGACTGAGCCGATCTACCGGTCGACATACGTTTTCGCGTCTCGCAAGGGCAGCGGAATCCATATCAAGAGCCTCACCGACCCTGCGCTCAGGAAACTCCGCGTCGGTGTTTACCAAACCTCCGCTTTGCGCCAGGCGCTCGCCGAAAACGGGATCAAGAACGGTGTCCACGTCCTTACGGTCAGCTACGACACCGCAAGCAACCGTGGCGCCCAGCAGCAGTGGCGGCAAGTTGAACAGGTAGTGGGCGGCCAACTCGACGTGGTGGGGGTGTGGGGCCCGTTTGCCGGTTACGCCAAGGCCAGGAGGCACGCGCCGGTCGTGCTGCAACCGGTCAACCTGATGTCCAACGACGTGCAGTTGGAATACGCGATGGCCATCGGCGTGCGTGAAAACGACGTGGTTCTGAAATATGCGTTGGACAACGCCCTGGATGCATCGGCGAGCAAGATCAAGGCCATTCTCGACGAATTCGGCGTTCCGTTGGTGCAATGCAGCGAATGCGTCGTCCAAGGCAACCTGCCCTCGCACGGTTCCTATTCCACGGGCGCCAGCGCCTACGCGCGCTACCAGCAGCCGCTGGATCCGGACCTGACCCACATCGACAAGTCTCAAACGGCTCCTGGCGAGATCGTCACGCTACAGGACGTGAAGAAATCGCTTGCGGCGGGCGCCAATCCGAATGCCGAGCTGGCGCAAGCGGTGGTGGCGTCCGACCCGGCGCGCATCAAGTTTCTGGCCGCGCATGGGGCGGAACTCAACGCACGCGACTCCATGGGCTCCACGCCGCTGACCAGTGCAGCCAGCGCTCGCGATTCCGCGACCGTCAAGCTGCTGCTCGAGCTGGGCGCAAATGCCAACGCACGCAACGGAGCAGGTTTGACGCCGCTGATGGAGGCGGCTTACCGCGATCACGTGCCGTCGGTGGAGGCGCTGTTGCACCACGGCGCCAGCCTGACCACGAAGGATCCCAGAGGATTGACCCCACTCTGCATCGCGCTCGATAGCCGAAGTTTTCTGGCCGCCACGGCGCTGATCAAGGCCGGGGCCTCGCCCAACGAGTCATGCGGCGCCAATCACCTGACGCCATTGATGATCGTGGCGAGGCATCTCGAGGCGCAGCAGAGCGGCAATGTTCCGGTCGACGACGGCCTGTACCTGAGCGACGGGGTTGCCCCGCAAGAGGTTGGCAAGTTGCTGCTCAGCAAGGGTGCTGACGCGAACGCCCGGAGCAAGAGCGGACTTACGGCCCTGATGGTCGCGGCCGGGCACGACAACGCGCCCCTGATCGGTTTGCTGATCCAGGCCGGGGCGAAAGTCGACGCTCATGCCGAGGACGGCAAGACCGCCCTCGATATCGCCAAGGACAATGGCAGCGATGCGGCGCTACAGATACTCAACGTGATGACCCGGTTCGCGCCCGCGCCAAGTTCGAGCGGTGCTGCGGTGGAGCCGCCACGATGAAGCGGGGTGTCGCCACCATCGTCGCGGCCGTGTTGGCATTGACATTGGCTGCGGCAACTTCAGCGGCGCCATCCGATGCGCAAGGCGCGGGCGGCAGCGCGGCGAAGAGCAAGGAAGTCGTCACGCATTACGCGTATCTGGGCAAGGAATACCGGGAGCCGGCGCCATTGTCGCTGCTCAAACCCGCAGTCATTCCTGACGAAGGGCTGGCAGGTGTGCGCCTCGGAACCAACTACAACAACCTGGCGGGAAAATTCCTGGGCCTGAAGTTCGTGCTGGATGAGACGATGGTGCCGCAAGGTGGCGACGTGGTCGCGGCGGCCAAAAAATTGCTGGCATCCGGTCAGCGCCTCATCATCGCTGACTTGAAAGCCCCGGATTTGCTCGCGGTCGCCGATTTGCCGCAAGCAAAAGACGCGATCATTCTGAATATTCGCGCGCGGGACGACGTGGTGCGCCAAACCCAGTGTCGCCGCAATGTTTTCCATCTGATTCCGAGCGATGCGATGCTGACCGACGCATTGGCGCAGTATCTGGTGTGGAAAAAGTGGACGCGGTGGTTTCTCGTACGCGGCAAGCACCCGGCCGACATCGAGTACGCCAACGACATCACGCGTTCCGCCAAGCTCTATGGTGCCAAGATCGTGGCCGAACGTGCGTACGAGCTCCAAACCGGCGCGCGCCGCGTGGATACCGGTTACCAGGAGATCCAGACGCAAATGCCGATGCTGACGCGCGGTGTGCCGGATTATGACGTCGCATTCGTGGCCGACGAGACCAATTCATTCGGGCTCTACCTGCAATATCGGACCACCGATCCGCGGCCCGTCGTGGGTACGGACGGCCTGGAGGCGACGGCCTGGGGCGCGGCGTATGAGTCCTATGCTGCGCAGACGCTGCATGACGATTTCCGGAAACTTGCCCATCGTGAGATCACGGTGCGGGACTACGAGGGCTGGCTTGCGGCCCATCTGTTGGAGACCGCCGTGAAGCATGGCAACGCCAGCAATGTCGATGCGATCCGGAAGTACATCACCTCGGACAACCTCAAGCTCGCGGGGTACAAGGGCGAGGGCATGAACTTCCGCTCGTGGGATAACCAGTTGCGTCAGCCGATCCTGCTGATGGATCAGTTATCCCTGGTGTCGATCTCGCCACAGCCGGGTTTTCTGCACCCTACGTACAACACCGATACCTTGGGGTTCGACCAACCCCAAAGCCTGTGCAAGTTCTCGAAATGAAGACAGTCAACCACAATGGACGGCACACGCGGGTTGCCGCGATGTGTTTGCTGCTACTGATGCTGGCGCCGCCGCCCGCGTGGTCCGCGATGCTGTTCGTCAGCAACGAGCGCGGCAATACCGTGACGGTGCTGGACAGCAACACACTGAAGACGATCAAGACCATACCCACGGGCCAGCGTCCACGCGGCATCGTGGCAGGGCCCCATGGCAAATGGGTGTACGTGTGCGTGGGTGACAGCAACCGAATCGATGTCATCGATGTGTCCAAGCTCGCCGTGACGCGACATCTGCCGTCGGGGGCGGACCCGGAATTGCTGGCTGTGGGCAACAACGGCAACCGGGTCTACATCGCCAACGAGGACAACGCGCAGGTCACCGTGCTGAACGCGGAGACCGGCAAACTGCTTGCGGAGATTCCCGTTGGCTCGGAACCCGAGGGCATGCGCGTCAGCCCGAACAATCAGATCACGGTGGCAACCTCCGAAGGCAGCAGCCTGGTCCATTTCATCGACAACAAGATGCTGAAATTGGTCGCCAGCGTACTGGTGGGTACGCGTCCGCGGGTGGTCACGTTCACGCCCGACGGCCGCTACGTCTGGGCATCTTCGGAGGTCGGCGGCACGGTATCGGTGATCGACGTGAGTACCCACCAGGTCGTGCAGACGATCAGCTTTGCGATCCCCGGGATGCGAGCCGAGTTCATCCAGCCGGTCGGTATCACGATGTCGAAGGACGGCTCGCAAGCGTTCATCGCGCTCGGACCGGCGAACCACGTTGCCGTCGTCAACACCAAGACATACAAAGTGAGCGACTACATCATCGTGGGACAACGGCCGTGGCACATGGCGCTATCTCCCGACGGCTCGAAGCTTTACAGCGTCAATGGCTTCACCAACGATGTGACGGTGGTCGATGTCAAATCGCTCAAACCCGAGGTTTCGGTACACGTCGGTCGCTTGCCATGGGGCATCGCTGTCGTGCCCTGAGCGGTTGCCTCGCGACGTGGCGTCACGGTGGTGCGGAAGCACCAGCAGAAGATGGTTGATTCGTATTGGTATTCACAGAGGAGAGTCAAATGTTCCGTAAGACCGTGTATGGCTTCACTGCTATCGCCGTGGCCGTGGCCGGTATCGGCCTGGCGCTCGCCAATCATAGCCCGGTCAGTTCGGCGGCTGCTCCGGCCAGGGCCGAAAGCGTCCACGTGCCGGCGACGTACGACTCGATGGACACGAGCCACGACGGTATGGTGACCGAAAAGGAAGCCATGGCCGCCATGCCGAACCTGAACTTCAAAGCCGCCGATACGAACGGTGACGGTCAGCTGGATCGGGTTGAGTTTCTGGATTTGCAGGAAAAAATCGCGAACGGGACCTGGACAAACGCGGTTCCCAAAAAGGAATTCGTAAAGCAAATAAAAGGCTACGATGAAGACCCGGTGGACGTGGTCAGGAAGGCCCCGAAGGGTACGTTGAAGAACCCGTACGATCCGGCAAACACCACCGTAGCCGCCGAGGGTTACCAGCAATTTCTCAATCACGGTTGCAATGGCTGCCACGGCGGCAATGGCGGCGGGGGTATATGTCCGCCACTCAACAATGGCGTATGGATTTACGGCCAGAGCGACGACACTTTGTTTCGGCTCGTGTCACTAGGAAGCAAGAAGCTGCAGGAGTCGGGTTACTCGCGGGTAAGCCCGGAGACCCCCGCCTTGATGCCGCAGATGGGCGGCACGAACGTGACAAAAGCCGGCGACCTTTGGAAAATCATCGCCTGGATCAAGTCGATGAACATGAAGAAGAGCAACTAGACGAACATGGGAGGTGCCCCGATCCGGTTTCGGGGCTCGCGGCGGTCCCGCGTGGGTGACGGCCCGCGCCGAGCGGGATTGATCGGAGGCTCTGGTTCGGCAGTACGACGCGGTACTACCGGTCGCGGGTGGTGCACGTGCCTGGCAGCAACGCGGGAGGGGCCGGTACCCAGGCCGGCGGTCCGTGAAATGTCGCAGTCATGGCGGGCGCGTTACCGAATCCGCCGCGGATGGACGCGCATTGGCGGAGATCGTGATCATGGGCCATCTTCAAGCCGCACCAGATCGACCGCGTTCGACGTTGGTGCGCTTGCCAGCTCGCGGGGTGCCGCCAACTCCGGTGCAGGTGCGTATCTCTGTGACGTACGGTTGCGGCGCGTGGCGGTGATCCATCGCTACCCGCGCCACCTCCGCGTGGCCGCTCGGCGGCCCGCGTTGAACTTGATTCGAGCTTTCGTCGGCTTGATGTCCACCGATGCACCCGGGCACGGAGTGTCTGTGTCTGCCCTGGAACCCGTGCGAGACGACTCTTTCTCTCGTCTCGCCCCGCACGGTCCGCTACGCTGCGAGAAGGTCAGGTCTTCGCGGATCGAGCAAGCCCAGGCTCACTTGTCGGGATGGGTAGGGAAGGTGATTACATGAACGGCTGGCAGGCGAGAGTGAACATGGCGTCGACTGATTTCATCACGCGCGTTCTTGCGCTGATTTGTGCCGCGCTCCTCACGATGATGCCAAGTGCCGGCGCGCGCGCGGCGGTTGCGCACGACGTCCCCGAACTGCGGGTCGGGGTGCTTGAGTTCGGCTCGGTCGGCTGGGAAATCGATACCGTCCAGAGGCTGGGTCTCGCAC
This sequence comes from Rhodanobacter sp., assembly GCA_035530315.1. GTDB lineage: Bacteria > Pseudomonadota > Gammaproteobacteria > Xanthomonadales > Rhodanobacteraceae > Rhodanobacter. The sequence continues at coordinate 75,484 of DATKVA010000124.1, forward strand.
GCAGACACGGCATCCGGTTGGACGTGGTGCCACTGGCTTCCGAGAACGCCATGAAGGTGGCGTTGCTGAGCGGCAGCGTCGACCTTGTCGTCTCGGACTGGTTCTGGGTCGCGACGCTGCGATCCCGTGGTCAGGATTACCAGTTTGTCCCGTTTTCGAAGGCGGTCGGTGCCGTCGTCGCCAATCCCAAGGCGGGAATCCAGTCGCTCGCCGACCTCAAAGGCAAACGACTCGGCGTCGCCGGCGGCCCGGTGGACAAGAGTTGGTTGATCGCGCGTGCTTACGCTCGCAAGGAGTACGGGATCGACCTGAAGTCCGCCGCGAAGCCACAGTTTGCCGCAGCGCCGCTGATCAATCACCTGATGCTCGACGGCGAGCTTCCGGCCGCGATCAACTTCTGGCAATACAGCTCCCGCCTCGTTGCACAGGGGATGCAGCCGGTGATTACGGTGGAGCAGATGCTCAAGGGATTGGGCGTCAAGACCGTCCCGCCGCTGCTCGGTTGGGTGTTTTCGCAACGTTGGGCGGAAACCCACGACGATACCTTGCGGGCCTTCATCGCCGCCACGTACGATGCCAAGCAGGAGCTGGCTCGCTCGGATGCGGCTTGGCAGCCGCTGAGGAGCAAAGTCAAACCCGAAAATGAAGCGGTCTTCGCCGCGATCCGACAGGGTTACCGGGACGGTATCGTCGACCACTTCGGCGCGCCCGAAATCCACGCGGCTGGGCAACTGTTCCATCTGGTCGCTGAAGAAAGCCACGGCGAACTCACCAATGGAACGAGCGAGTTACCATCGGGTGTGTTTTGGGGCGGATTTCGTCGGCCATGAGGTTTATCAATCGTCGCGTTGGCGCGGGCGACGTGCCCCGAACCATCGGCACGAGGGAGTCGCGCGTGGCGGCGCGGACGGGGTGGCGCGGGTTCCGACTGCCGTCGGGACGCGGCTGGCTGTGGCGGAGCGCGTCGTTGATCGGCCTGGTGGCAGTTTGGGAAATTGCGGCACGACTCGCGGGCAGCAACATGCTGCCGACGCCGGTCGCGGTGCTCGCCGCGGTGTATCGCTACACCCGCAGCGGCCAGCTTCCGCTGGAGTTGGGGATCACGCTGGCGCGGGTGGGCGCTGCGTTCGTCGTGGCCATGACCGTGGGTACCGTGATCGGCTTCATGATGGGCCGTTCGCGCAAGCTCAACCTGTTGCTGGATGGCCCGCTGGTGCTTGCGCTCAACATCCCGGCGCTGGTCATCATCATTTTGTGCTACCTCTGGCTCGGGCTCACGGATGTCGCCGTGATCGTGGCCGTGGCCCTCAACAAGATCCCGGTCGTGGTCGTGACAACGCGCGAAGGTACGCGGGCCATCGACTCGCGCTTGCTGGCCGTGGCGCAGGTGTATCACGTCCCGCGTACCGTGACGTTTCATCGGGTGATCCTGCCGCAGCTTTATCCGTACCTCATAGCCTCTGCCCGCAACGGCCTGGCGTTGATCTGGAAGATCGTGCTGATTGCCGAGCTGCTCGGACGAAGCAATGGCGTCGGTTTTGAATTGTCCGTATTTTTCCAGTTTTTCGACATCACCAGTATTCTGGCGTACACACTGGCGTTTGCCGTTGTCGTCATGTCCATCGAAGCCGGTGTGATGCGGCCTCTCGAAAAGCGCTTGATGCGGTGGCGCGGATGAAAGGGTTGAACATCCATGTCATCGAAAAACGTTTCGACGGTGTGGTGGTGCTGGCCGATATCGACGTCACCATCAGCGGCGGCGAATTTGTCGCCATCGTCGGACCGTCCGGTGTGGGCAAGACCACGCTGCTGAGCATGGTTGCCGGTCTGGACGCCGACTATACGGGTGCGATTCGCTACGACGGAGTGCCGTTGGCCGAGCCCGGCCAGTCGCCCCCTGGCCTGGGCATGGTATTCCAGGAGCCACGGCTGATGCCGTGGCTCACGGTCCGCGACAACGTGCGGCTGGCGGAAGCCGAGCGTCTGGCGCGCGATCGAAGCTATGTTTCGCGCGCGGACAGCTTGCTCGACGAGGTCGGACTTCGCACTTCCGGAGATGCCTGGCCGAGCCACCTCTCCGGCGGCATGCAGCGTCGCACCGCGCTGGCGCGGGCGTTCGTGGTCGAGCCCTGGTTGCTGCTGATGGATGAGCCGTTCGTGTCGCTCGACCTGCCGGCAGCCAACCAGTTGCGCGAGCTGCTGCGGCGGCTGTGCGCGCGAATGCGGCCACTGGTATTGTTCGTTACCCACAATTTAAGTGAGGCACTGGTGCTCGCCGATCGCATATTGTTTCTGGGTGATACGCCGGCACGCGTTGTACTGGACTATCGTGTCGAGCAAACGGGTAGTCGCGATCTGAACAGTCCGGAGGTTGCCGCTCTCAGCCGTCGGCTGCTGGCACGCCATCAAGGGCTGCTTTCCGACGTGGCCGGGGTTGACGTGGACGAAGGCCGGCGCGGCAAGGAGGGTCTGTGAAGTATGGTGCTTCGGTGTCGTTGTTGGCGCTGTGGGCCGCGCGCCCGCGGCATGGCGTGCCGCGATGAACGCGCCCAGCGAGACGACATCCATGCCCGCGTCGCCGCTACCGGGACAGGCCGCACTCGCACTCGCGGTGGAGGAGGTCAGCAAGTCCTACGGCTCGGTCAAGGCGCTGGACCGAGTGTCCCTGCACGTCGCACGCGGCGAGTTCGTGGCCCTGCTCGGACCGAATGGCGCCGGGAAAAGTACGCTGTTCCAACTGCTCACCGGATTGTTTGTGCCCGACGCCGGACGCATCGAGGTGGCGGGCTTCGACATGCGCCATCAGGCGCGGCGGGCGCTCGCGTGTCTGGGCGTGGTATTCCAGCAGGCGACGCTGGACCTGGACTTGAGTGTCGTTGCCAACCTGCGTTTCCATGCGCGGCTGCATGGCATGGGGCGTGCAGCGCGCGCCCGCATCGATGCGGAGCTGTACCGCATCGGCTTGACCGAGCGGGCCAGGGATCGGGCGCGGGCGCTTTCTGGCGGCAATCGCCGCAGGGTCGAACTGGCCCGCGCACTGCTGCACGACCCGGTGGTGCTGCTGATGGACGAACCCACGGTGGGGCTCGATCCCGCCTCGCGCGCGCAACTCGTGGAGTATGTCCACTCGCTGTGCACGCATCGCGACGTCGGTGTGCTGTGGGCGACGCACCTGGTGGACGAGGCCGAATCCGCCGACCGGGTCATCATCCTGCACAAGGGCCACTGGATCGCTTCCGGCACCGCCGCGGAATTGCGCGAGCGCACCGGCCGGCGTTCGCTGCGCGACGCCTTCCTCGACCTGACCGGGGAAGCGTCGGTAGAGCAAGAGGAGGCGGTCTGATGCCCGCGAAACGTGGATCGCGGCGAGGGACGCCCGGCGGCGGTGCGCCGCAGGAACGCGACTTGGCGGCTCCCGTTCCACCGGAGCCCCGGGCCGGTCTGGCTGCGGGCAAGCCTGCAAGGGGCTCTGCCATGTCGAGCGTGAGCCACGCCCTGCAGGCGCTGCTGGCGCTTTCCTCGCGCGAAACGGTCAAGTTCATGCACCAGCGCGGGCGAATGCTCTCCGCGGTGGTAAGGCCGAGCCTGTGGCTGCTCATTTTTGCGGCCGGTTTCCGGGACGTCTTTGGCGTCTCCGTGATTCCGCCGTACTCAACCTATATCGAGTACCCGGTCTACGTCGTGCCAGGGCTGGTGGGCATCGTTCTGTTGTTCAATGGCATGCAGTCTTCGCTGGCGATGGTCTACGACCGTGAGATGGGCTTGATGCGACTGCTGCTGACGGCACCGCTGCCGCGCTCGGTGTTGCTGACGTGCAAGCTGCTGGCGGGTACCTTCCTGTCGATCCTGCAGGCCTATGCGTTTTTCGCGATCTGCGCGCTGTTCCAGCTCGACCTGCCGTGGTGGCCCGGCCTGTTGCTGGCGTTGCCGGCCATGTTCCTGACCGGTCTGATGCTGGGCGCGATGGGCCTGCTGGTGTCCGTTTATATCAAGCAGATCGAGAACTTCGCCGGGGCCATGAACTTTGTGATTTTTCCGATGTTCTTCCTGTCGCCGGCGCTGTACCCATTGTGGAAGTTGCAGGAATCCGGGGCCCAGGTCGTCTACCAGTTGGCCCGCATCAATCCGTTTACGTACGGCGTCGATCTGATCCGCTACGCCATGTACGGGCAGATGAACTGGCATGCGTGTGGCGTGGTTGTCGCCTCGCTCATCGTCTTTCTGGGGCTGGCCATATGGGGGTACGATCCGCAGCGCGGCGTGGTGCGGAACAAGCGCCAAGGTAGCTGAGCAACTCCTGAAAAGCTGTCGTGAGCAACAGCACTGCGCACCCGCGTCGGTGGCCGTGCGTATCCGTGGTTGGCAAAGGCGTACTGTGACGAGGCGTCCGGATTCCGCAGTTCAGCCGCCGAGCTACTGTTTCTCAGTCGCTCCCATCCAGCAGTGGCAGGGACAGGGATTTACATGAAGCCTGTCGCGAAAGTCGTGCAGTGACTCCAAGGGTGGTGGCTGTACCGCATGCGGCACACTCATCTGTCACGAATCTGATGCTGCACGCGGGACAGGCCGCCATGTGATCGCTTCAAGTGACTGAATCACCAGCTTGCAGACGTCTTCGGAAACTGGCATCTGATGTGCATGGCATCTGCTTGGCGGCCCGCCTTGGTGGAGGGTTGACGGTTATGAGGAACGATTGATCATGAAGACACGCGCAGCGGTTGCGTGGGAAGCGGGAAAACCACTCAGCATCGAGGAAGTCGACGTTGCTGCTCCGAAAAAAGGTGAAGTGCTGGTCAGGATCGTGGCGACCGGCGTCTGCCATACCGATGCATTCACCTTGTCCGGTGCGGATCCCGAGGGCCTGTTCCCGGTCATCCTCGGCCATGAGGGTGGCGGCATCGTGGAGGAAATCGGCGAAGGCGTGACCTCGGTCAAGGTCGGCGACCATGTGATTCCGTTGTACACGCCCGAATGCGGCGAGTGCGAATATTGCCTCTCCGGCAAGACCAACCTGTGCCAAAAGATTCGCGTCACCCAGGGCAAGGGCCTGATGCCGGACGGCACTTCGCGCTTTTCGATCAACGGCAAGCCGATCCTGCATTACATGGGCACCAGCACGTTCTCCGAGTACACGGTGGTGCCGGAGATCGCCCTGGCCAACATCAGCAAGCAGGCGCCGCTGGACAAGGTCTGCCTGCTCGGCTGCGGCATCACCACCGGCATCGGTGCGGTGCTGAACACCGCCAAGGTCGAGCCCGGTTCCACCGTGGCCATCTTCGGCATGGGCGGCATCGGCCTTTCGGTGGTGCAGGGCGCGGTGATGGCGAAGGCCTCGCGGATCATCTGCGTGGATCTCAACCCGGACAAGTGGGAGATGGCCAAGGCGCTGGGCGCCACCGATTTCGTCAATCCGAAGGACTATCCGGATACCCCGATCCAGCAGGTCATCATCGACATGACCAATGGCGGCGTCGACTACTCGTTCGAGTGCATCGGCAACGTCCACGTGATGCGCTCGGCACTGGAGTGCTGCCACAAGGGTTGGGGCGAGTCCACCATCATCGGCGTGGCCGGCGCCGGGCAGGAGATCTGCACGCGGCCGTTCCAGCTGGTCACCGGGCGCGTGTGGCGCGGCTCGGCGTTCGGCGGTGTCAAGGGCCGTTCGCAGCTGCCCGGCTATGTCGAGCGCTACATGAAAGGAGAGATCAAGATCGACGAAATGATCACCGAAGTGATGCCGCTGGAAGACATCAACCGTGCCTTCGATCTGTTGCACGAGGGCAAGGTGGTGCGTTCGGTGATCAGGTATTGAACCCGTCGCGGCATCGATGCCATCTGGCTGGCGCCAGCCAGATGCTCGACCAGCCGCCGGGTGTGGCGAGCACTCCATGAGCTATCGCCCACGTTGTTGCAACCCCGGACGCACGTCGTGCTGCAGGCGATGCGTGTCCGCCTCGCGGCCAGGAATTCCGGCGGTCGGGACCGTCATCGGCCACGCCACTGTCACTCATCATCGTTGGAGATAACCCATGGCAACCACCCAGATTCATCCGTCGGTCGACAATGGCGTCAAGCCGGGCAAGGACAATTTCGGCGGCGGCACGCTGACCTGCAAGTGCACCGACAAGCCGGTCAAGGTCAGGGTCGATGCACAGACGGCACACAATCACGTTTGCGGCTGCAGCAAGTGCTGGAAGCCGAAGGGCTCCCCGTTCTCCATGGTCGCCGTGGTGTCGCGCGACAAGGTCAGTGTGACCGAGAATGGCGACAAGCTGGCGGTGGTGGACACCAGCGCGACCATCCAGCGGCATGCCTGCAAGGCTTGTGGCGTGCACATGTACGGTCGCATCGAGGACAAGAACCATGCGTTTTATGGCCTGGACTTTGTACATACCGAACTGTCGGCGCAGGACGGCTGGTCGGCACCCACGTTCGCGGCGTTCGTATCCTCGATCATCGAATCAGGCGCCAACCCGGCGAACATGGACGCGGTGCGCGGGCGCCTGAACGAGCTCGGCCTGCCACCGTACGATTGCCTGTCGCCGCCGTTGATGGATGCGATCGCCATCCACGTCGCAAAAGCCAAGGGCACGTTGTACGCCGGAGCTGCCTGACGGGTCGGGCTTCGCGATGCCGCCGGGTGCGGGTGACGCACCCGGTGCGCAGGGTGGCGATGGCGAACGGCTTGCGATTGCCGTAACGTCGCCCCTGTGTTCGACCGACACGGCAGCGAAAGCGTAAGCCAGGGAGATCCCGATGCCGCCCACATCCAGCCCATGGCGGCATGGCGGAGTGACCGTCGCGACAACCGTCGCGCTTCTGCTCGTCCTCGTGCAGCGCGGGGTGGCGCTCGCCGATCCGCCGGTGCAGCAGTTGCACGAAGTGAACGTGATTGCCGTCGCCCCACTGGCCGGCTTCGACGTTCCAGTGCTGCAGATTCCCCTGAACGTGCAAAGCGCCCAGGCCGACGACATCCGGCAGACCCACGGACAGTCGATGACCGAACTGCTGCAGCGGAATTTTCAGGGCGTCAGCATGACCCAGTCGCAGGGCAATCCGTGGCAGGGCAATTTGTATTTTCACGGCTTCGTCCTTTCGCCTCTGCTGGGTTCGCCCGCGGGCATTTCCGTTTACATGGACGGCGTGAGGCAGAACGAGCCATTCGCCGAAACCATGAACTGGGAGGCCATCCCCGACTTTGCCATTCGCGATGTGGAACTGGTTCCCGGCTCCAACCCGCTGTACGGCCTCAACACGCTGGCCGGTGCGCTGCTGCTGACCAGCAAGAGCGGCTTCACCGATCCCGGCGGTTCGCTGAATCTGTCCGGTGGGTCCTGGGGGCGCATCCAGATGGATGCGGACATCGGTGCCCACAGTCGCCGTTTCGGTATCTACATCGGAGCCGGCAGCGACTTCGAAAGCGGCTGGCGCGACTATTCATCGAGCCGCGTGCAGCAAGCCTTCGTGCGCGGCGACTGGCATCCGGACGAGGACACCGTCGTCACGCTGAGCTACACCGGCGCGCACGGCCGGCTGTCCGGAACCCAGTCGCTGCCGGTCGAATGGGTGCGGACACCGCAGGCGGGATACACCTGGCCGGATCATTTCAACGACAACATCAATACATTCAACTTGCAGGGCTCGCGCCAGCTCGGGTCGGACTGGTCGGTGCAGGCCAATGCCTACCTGCGCATCTCGCAGAGCCGCAGTTTCAACAGCAATACCAACAACTTCAGCCGCTATGACGCGGGTGCTGACGGTCCGCTGGGCTATGCCGCCAACGGCCCTTACAACCCGGACTCGATCGGCCAGTTCTATTATTCCGGGCTTGTCCCGGCCTTCGACGCCAGCCAGCCGGCGGCCACGATCAACAACGTGCCGGCCTCGAACGTGCTAGGCAATGTACACACGCGCGGCTACGGCGGATCCATCCAGGCGGTGGATAACGGCAGCCTGTGGGGGCGCGACAACCAGTTCACCATCGGTCTCAGCCTGGATACCGGCGAAAGCGCGTTCAGCCAGTACGTCCAGCCGGCCTATTTCCCCTCCAGCGTGGCCCGGCGCGGGGATGCCGTGGGCCTGCTGCCGTTTGGCCCGGATCCGGTCACCGATGCGGGTACGTCGAACCGCAGCGAGGGGGTCTACTTGATGGACGTGCTGACACTCCCGCGGGGCGTGCACTTCAGCGTCGGCGGCCGCTACAACTACAGCCGGCTCACGGTCGCCGACCGGACCGGTGGCGCGCCGACCATCGATGGCCGGCAGACGTTTCACCGCTTCGATCCCAGCATTGGCGCAACCTGGGCGATCGGCCCGCAGCTCGGCGCCTACCTGAACTACGACGAAGGCATGCGTACGCCGACGCCGATCGAGTTCGAGTGCGCCGATCCGGCTGCGCCGTGTTCCTTGCCGAACGACTTCAGCGGCGACCCGCCGCTGCATCCGGTGGTGGTGCGAACGCTGGCCGGCGGCCTGCGCGGCACCTTCGCCGGCGGCAACCTGCGCTGGAACGTGTCGCCGTACGACAGCCGGGTCAGCAACGACATTCTTACCATCTACACCGGCGGCAGCTCGCAGGGCTATTTCGCCAACGTGCCCCGGACCGGGCGCAGGGGTGTGGACATCGGCCTCGGTGGCCAGCATGGCCGGCTCGAATGGCAGGCCAACTACAGCCATGTCAGCGCCACTTACGGCGTTGCCTTCGACATGCAGAGCGCCGCGAACTCCAGCGCAGACGCGAACGGCGTGATCCACATCCGCCGCGGCGACCGGATTCCCGGCGTACCGCACGACCTGTTCAATTTTTCCAGTGAATACCGCCTCACCGACCGGTGGTCGTTCGGCGGCAATGTGCGTGCGTATTCGGGCCAGTACGCGGTGGGTGACGAGAACAACCGGGATCGCCACGGCATGCTCCCCGGTTACGCCGTCGTTGCGCTGGACCTGCACTATCGTCCGACCCGGCGGCTGGCGTTCTTTGCCCGCATCGACAACGCATTCGATCGGCGCTATGACAACGGCGGCCTGCTGAGCGACAACGTCTTCGATACGCCCAACCGTCTGGTGGATCTCACCGGTCCCGGCACGCCGACCTTGTTTGTCGCACCGGGAACGCCGCGCGCCTACCTGGTCGGCCTCAGCTACAGCTTCGGTGGCGCCGGCGGCGACCATTGATGCGGCCCGCAAGCAGCCGTGCTGGCAGCACCTTCGACTACGCTGCGCTACGACAGCAGATTGCCAGCTTGTTGATCAGTCATTGCCAGCACAGTTGTCCGGGCCCGCCGGACAACTTGACCGGCGTCGCCAGCCAGTTGACCATCCGGCTGAAGGTCGCTTGTCGACCCGAAGGCGACGGTCTTGCCACGCATTCGAGCGTCTGCTTTCGATTGTGTCGTGACGGTGTATCTGGGGTGGGCTCGGTAAGATTGAATCAGCTTGGCGCGAGTGTGCCGCGCGGCTTGACCTCTGGTTGAGCATCGTGGCGCCAATCTCCGACCCGACCGAATGGTTGCGGCCTTCCCGCGCCAGCTCTAGATCAGCACCATCAAGGCCTGCGTGCAGCAACTGGGCCACCCGCTGGCATTGGCTCAGCAGCCGGAGATGACGTCTGTTCGCGCGAAGCCTGTCCTCCCGATGGTCACGCTCCCAAAACCTCGTCTCGAGCACAGACTCCTCGATCCCGAGGTCTGCACATCCGCTGCTCTTGCTTATGTAGTCCGTTAGTTTATACTAACGGTTAGTGAAGACTAACGTTAAACTCAGGATGCAGGCGTTGGGCGACCCCACCCGCATGGCAATCTTCGAGCGACTCGAGCGCGGTCCGTTGTCGGTGGGTGAAATCGCGCGTGGCCTGCCAGTGACGCGCTCGGCGGTGTCGCAGCACCTGAAGGTACTCAAAACCGTAGGCTTGGTCATCGACCAACGCGCAGCCAACCGCAGGCTATATCGGATTGATGCGGATGGTGTCGCCGGTCTGCGTGATTACTTCGACGGCTTCTGGCAAGAATCCCTCCAAGCCTTCAAAAAGGCTACGGAGAAGTCCGCAAAGGAGAAATCGCAATGAACGAACCCGCGGTCATCCCGCCGGTGCGGCATGCCGTGATCGTAGAGGCTCCTCGTGAGCACGCGTTCGAAGTGTTCACGCGTGGCTTGGACACGTGGTGGTTCCGCGACCACTCCATCGGCAAGGAACCCATGCAGGAAGCGGTGATGGAGCCCCGCCAAGGAGGACGCGTGTTCGAGCGCGGGGTCAACGGCACCGAATGCGACTGGGGACGGGTGTTGGTTTGGGATCCACCTTTTCGACTGGTCGTCGCTTGGCAGCTCGGCGGCGACTGGCAATTCGATCCCGACCCTCTGAATGCCAGCGAGTACGAAGCGCGCTTCATCGCCGAGACGCCCACGCGCACGCGCGTGGAATTCGAGCACCGACACTTCGAAAGGCACGGCGACGCGGGCCGAATGATCCGTGACGGTGTCGATTCCGGCTGGGCCAAGTTGCTTGCGGCTTTTGCCGAAACCACAAAAGTTGCTTGATCGCTGACGGGAAGACCGGCAACGCTGGCTCATCGCCTTTTCGAAGAGGAGAACACCATGCTTCGCAAATTCATTGCCTCGGCCCTCGCGGTGACCGGCCTGTTGATCGGCTTCGGTGCCTTCGGTCACAGCTTCATGGGACGCGCCGCGCTCGACGCAGGTCTCTCCGGTATGCCGCTGGACGCGCATACCGATCGGCTGATTTACCTCGTTTGGTATTTCTGCGGCGGCTGCATGTTGGTATTTGGCATGCTTGTGGTCTGGTCCGCATGGCGCGCGTGGAGTGGCGAGAAGGACACCCTGTTCGCCTCCGGCCTCGTCGGCGTGTTTTACCTGCTGACCGGGCTTCTCGCACTGGACTACATGCGCGAATCGTTCTGGAGCGTATTCGTGATCCTCGGCGGCCTTGCGACGGTCTGCTCCGTCGCGCTCGGGGCTCTGCGGACGAACGCGGCACAGCACTCAGCCTTCATGGATTGAGCGCGGTGGCTGCGCGGACGAACTGGCAACCGTGCGGCGCTGAAACGACATATCTTCTGTGCCGCTGAATTGCAAGCGGACGCCTGCCTTCAGTACGGGTACGGCAGCTTTTGTTAAGGGTTGTCCGACGCCTGCCCGCACGCGCTGACGTTCCAAGTCTGCCGGAGCTGCATCGGGCAGGCGTCGGACAAGCCTCAAGGGAGGAAACCGCGGAGATTACGGCGCGAGGGTCGTAGTAGCGCGCTGCTGTTCTATGGAGATTTGAATAGTACCGCAGCGGTCATGAGAGGAAATGGGAGCGTGACGAATCCGATGATATGGGCTGGTGTGGCCGGTTGAAGCATTGGAGAGGCGGTGAAGTGGACCGTGATGGCGGTAGAAAGCCGGCGGTGGGTGGCGCAGAAAAAAAGCTGCCCGCATCGGCAGGAACCGATGGCAGCAGGATGTGCCCGTGTCGGCACGGATGACGGATGCAGTGGTCATGGGGGTGCACGTGGCACGTGGTGGCGAGCCAGGATGGCGATGACGATCATCGGTGCGCCGCAGTGCGGGCAGCGGAAGGTGGCTGGGCGCGGACTGGCGGAGGGTTGCGCCGCCGCGGTCGGCGACGGCTCGGGTGCGACAGGCGGTGCGGGTGCGGGCTGGGTGAGCAGTGCACGTGCGGTGGCAAGATGGCCCCTGCGCTCGGCATTGGCCATGAGTCCATAGGCGCGGATGCGATGAAACCCGCGGGGCAGCACGTGAAGCAGGAAGCGCCGCATGAACTCATCAGCATCCAGCGTCATGGTCTTGTGGCGCGTGCGTCCCTTGGCGCGGTAATCCTTCCAGCGGAACGTGACATCGTGCTGGTCCATGGCGACCAGGCGCTGGTTGGAGATGGCGACGCGGTGGGTATACCGGGACAGGTAGGCCAGCACGGCGGCCGGACCGGCGAAGGGCCGTTTGGCGTACACCACCCATTCGCTGCGGCGCAACGGCGCGATCCACTGGGCGAAGGCGGCGGCGTGTGCCAAGGGCGCGTGCTCGCCAAAGAAGTGCAGTTGGCCGTTGCTGTGCGCCTGGACCAGGCGTTCGAGGAAGAGCCGCCGAAACAACCGTGACAGCACCCGCACCGGGAGGAAGAAGCCGGGCTTGCAGACGATCCAGCGTTGGCCGTCCGGCGAGATGCCGCCGCCGGGCACGATCCCGTGCACATGCGGGTGGTGGGTCATCGCCGAGCCCCAGGTATGCAGAACCAACAGCATGCCGATGCGGGCCCCCAGATGTTGGGGATCGGCGGCGATGGTGAGCAAGGTCTGGGCCGCGGCCTGAAACAGCAGGCGGTAGATCACCGCCTTGTTGGTATAAGCCAAGGCGCTGATCGGTGCCGGTAGCGTGAACACCACGTGGTAATAATCCACCGGCAGCAGCTCGGTCTGCCGGGCTTCCAGCCAGCGTCGGGCAAGACTGCCCTGGCACTTG
>DATKVA010000125.1:0-4251 GCA_035530315.1 Rhodanobacter sp.
GCTGTGGTCGCCGTCGAGCAGCACCTCCGGCTCCACGATCGGCACAATGCCCGCTCCCTGGCATACGGCGGCATAACGGGCGAGCATTTCCGCATTGGCCTCGATGCCCAGGGACGTCGGGTTATCTGCGCTGATCGGATAGACCTCACGCCATTTGGCGAAGCGTGCGCCTTGCGTCCTGTACTCCTGCAGGCGCTCGGCGAGGCCGTCGAGTCCCTGGGTGACCATATCGCCTGGTGCGTTGGCGAGCGCTACCTTGCCCTTGTCGACTTTCACTCCGGGCACAATGCCCTGACGCTGCAACACCTCCGGCAGCAGCACGCCATCGCTGTCCTTCTGCACCAAGGTCGCTTCAAACAAAATCACGCCGCTGATGAATTCGCCAATACCCGGCGTGGTGAACAGCAACGATCGGTAAGCCCGTCGGTTCTCCGCCGCGGACGCCACGCCCACCGACTGGAAGCGCTTGCCGATCGTCGGCAGACTTTCGTCGGCGGCTAGAATCCCCTTGCCCGGCTGCACCATGGATTCGATGGTGGCCTGAAGCTCTTGTTCGATGGTCATGGCAGCCTCCTCATCGCCGTGCGATGGCGACTTCGTTGAAATTCTTCGCAGCATGCGCAATGGGTACTGTAAAGCGCGCCCTGCCGCATGGTTTGACTTGGGTCAACTCTCCCGTATCGGGAAGGTCCGGGCGGCCTCTTGCCCATGGTTCCCGCGTGTGGCGGCTCACTGCGGGGAACCGGCTGCCGATCGATCCGTGAGGTAGGCGACGGCGCCGGCCAGGGTCCCGACTTGGGCGTAGTCGCTCTCGGGAATCTCCACACCGGTCAGGCGATGCAGTTCCATCACGAAGTGCAGGAAATCCATCGAGTCGAACTCGAACTGGTCACGGTAGCGGAGCGCCGGGTCGATCGGCTCGCCCTCCAGATCCGGCGCGATCGCGTACAACGCTTCACGCACCATTTTCTCGAAGTTTGCATGGCTCATAACTGCTCCGGCTGCTGCAGGAGGGCATCGAGGCGGTTGAGAAACGTCGCCGCGCTGCGGCCGTCGCTGACGCGGTGGTCGCCGCCCACGGTGACCGTTATCGTGCGGCGCGCGCTCACCGTCCCTGCGTGGGCCCACGCCCGTTCGGCGATGCGGCCGCAGCCAATGATCGCGACCTGCGGTGGATAGATCACCGGTTGCAAGGTATCGGCCGTGTCGTCGCCGAGATTGGACAGGGTGGCGGTTGCCGCTGCCATTTCCGAACTGCGAAGACGTCCGCCGCGAACCCTTGCCACCAGGTCGTTGAGGTGGTCCATCACCTCGGTGAGTTTCAGCGTGTCCGCATCGACGATGGCCGGCGCGATCAGGCCACCGCCGCGCATGGCGATGGCAACCCCGAGATTTACCCGGGTGGCCGGTTCGAAGCCATGCTCACCGTAATGGCCGTTGAGTATGGGTACCGCCTTCAATGCCAGCGCGCCGGCTTTGATGAGGGGCGCCGCGTAATGCAGGCGCGCGGCGACGGAGCGTCGCGCGTTTTCCTGGTCCAGCCAGGTCAGCAGCGCGGTCAGGTCGAGAGTCGAACTGACGAAGTAGTGCGGAATCTCGTGCCAGGAACGCGCCATCGCCGCGGCAATGGCCTTGCGCATTTCGTCGAGATCGAGCCCGGGCTTGCGGCCGGGCGCGGCAGGTCGCGTCGACGGGACCGATGTTGTCGCCTCTCTCGCGAAAGTCGCATGAGCCGCTTCGACCTCACGCAAACCGACGACACCGCCCGGCCCCGGCGGCACCACCGCCGCATCGAAGCCGAGCGCCTGGGCACGTTGCCTAGCCGCCGGCGTAATCCTTGGCGATGCCGGTTCCGCGGGTGCCGGCATCGGAGTTGCCGGTCCGGCTGCGGCGGGCGACGGCGGTGCGACCGCGCCAGCTGCCGGCACGTGCTTTTGCGGCGGTGCATTCCGTGCCCGGTCGTCGGTGCGGATATGGGCCAGTACGGTGCCGACGGGCACGCGCTGGCCGAGCTGCACGCGGATGTCGTCCAGCACGCCATCCTCATAGGCCTCGATCTCGATCACCCCCTTTTGCGTCTCGACCGCCGCGATCGCATCGCCGCGCTGCACAGGGTCACCTGGCCGCTTGATCCATTCGACCAGCGTCCCCGCGTCCATGTCGGCGCCCAGCGATGGCATAAGGAACTCGCTCATCGGCGCAACAGCCCGTGCACGGCGGCCACGATGCCCTCGACCTGCGGCGTGGCGGCCATCTCCAGGTGGTGAGGGTACGGGATAGGCACTTCGGCGCTGCACACGCGGGCGATCGGCGCGTCAAGCTCGAAAAATACCTGCTCGCCGAGCTGGGCAGCGATCTCGCCGGCCAGGCTGCCGGTGCGCCACCCTTCGTCGACGATCACCGCACGATGCGTGCGGCGCACCGATTCGACCAGGGTCGGCATGTCCAGCGGGCGCAGCGAGCGCAGGTCGATCACTTCGCAGTCGATACCCTCCCCTGCCAGCGCTTCGGCAGCCGCCAGGGTCTTTTTCAGGCTACCGCCGTAGGTGATCAGGGTCGCGTCGTGGCCCGGCCGGCGTATCGCGGCATGATCGATATCGACGATCAGATCCTCCCCCGTGGGCAGCTCGTCCTGGTCGTTGTAGAGCGTGGCATGCTCGAAGATCACCACCGGATTCGGGTCGAGCAACGCACTGCGCAACATGCCGCGGGCATCGGCCACGGTGGCCGGCGCCACCGCGCGGATGCCCGGCACGTGCGCATACCAGCATTCCAGGCTGTGCGAATGCTGGGCAGCGAGCTGGCGGCCGGCGCCGGTGGCCATGCGGATCACCAACGGCACCGAGAACTGGCCGCCGGACATGTGGCGCACCGTGGCCGCGTTGTTGACGATCTGGTCCAGTGCCAGCAGGCTGAAATTGACCGTCATTACCTCGACGATCGGCCGCATGCCGCCCAGCGCCGCGCCGATGCCGGCCCCGACGAAACCGGATTCGCACAGCGGCGTATCGCGGATGCGCTGTTCGCCGAACTCGGCCAGCAGCCCCTTGGAGCAGGCATAGGCGCCACCGTAGCGGCCTACGTCCTCGCCCATCAGGAATACGCGCTCGTCGTGCAGCAGGGCCTCGCGCATGGCTTCGCGAACCGCATCGCGATAACTGATGCGGGTCGGGCCTTGTTGCGTCTTCTTGGCGAGGAGCGTGGGGGAATGAGACGCCGCAGGGGTATCGACGTCGTGTCGCGACGGTTCTTCACCCACCTGTCCGGTCGGGCGAACACCATCCGCCGAGGGCGAAGGGCTTGGCGCATAGACGTCGTGCAGCAGATCCCCGACCGGCTCCCACGACGATTGCTCGGCGAACGCAACCGCCTCGTCGATAGTCTGCGCGGCTTCCGCCTCGATGGCATCGAGATCGTCCTGATGCAGCGTGCCGTTGGCCAGGGTCCACTCGGTGAAGCGCACGATCGGCCCATGTCGCTTCCATTCCTCGACCTCGGCCTTGTCGCGGTACAACTCGGGGTCGAACATCGAGTGGGCGCGGAAGCGGTAGGTATGGCTCTCCAGGAAGCACGGGCCTTCGCCTGCACGAATGGCTTCGGCGGCGCGCCGGGCGGCTACCTCGACGTCGACCACGTTCATGCCGTCGACGATCTCGGCACGCATGCCGTAGGACTCGGCATGACGATGGATGTCGGTCACTGATTCGGAGCGCTCCAGCGCCGTGCCCATCGCGTAGCGGTTGTTCTCGCACACGAACAGTACCGGCAGCTTCCACAGTGCCGCCAGATTCAGCGACTCGTGGAACTCACCCTCGGCGGCCGCCCCTTCGCCGAAGATGCAGCAGGTCACGCGCGGTCGGCCGCTCAATTTATCGGCCAGAGCCAGCCCCACCGCCAACGGCAGGCCACCGCCCACGATCGCATTGCCGCCGTAGAAGCGTTGTGCCGCACTGAACAGATGCATCGATCCACCATGGCCGCGACTGCAGCCGGTGACCTTGCCGTACATTTCGGCCATCACCGCCGATGCCGGCAGACCACGCACCAGCGCATGGCCGTGTTCGCGATAGGTGGCAACGATGGCGTCCTCGCTCGTCAGCGCCTGCATCACGCCGACCGCATTGGCTTCCTCGCCGATGTACAGATGCAGGAAGCCGCGGATCTTCTCCTGCGTGTACAGCTCCGCGCATTTTTCCTCGAAGCGCCGGATCAGGATCATCTGCCGCATCAGCTCGCGCGCATGCTCGCGCG
>DATKVA010000126.1:0-12397 GCA_035530315.1 Rhodanobacter sp.
CCGGGCCCCGGCACGCCGGACGACGCGGGCGTGTCGCTGGACGTGTTGCGCGAGCTTTCGCGCGAGATCCCGGTGTTCGGCGTGTGTCTCGGCCATCAGGCGATCGGCCAGGCGTTCGGCGGCAAGGTGATCCGGGCGAAGCGGATCATGCACGGCAAGACCTCGCCGGTGCGCCATCGCGGGCATGGCGTGTTCGCCGGGCTGCCGGATCCGTTCGAGGCAACGCGCTACCATTCGCTGGTGGTCGAGCAGTCGTCGCTGCCGGATTGTCTGGAAGTGACCGCGTGGACGGAGAACGCCGACGGCTCGATCGACGAGATCATGGGGTTGCGCCACAAGACGTTGCCGGTGGAGGGCGTGCAGTTCCACCCGGAGTCGATCCTGACCCAGCATGGCCACGACCTGCTGCGCAATTTCCTCGGTCTGCCATTGAAGCTCGCCGCATGAGCGGGACGCATCGCAACATCACGATCACGCCGCAGGAGGCGCTGCGGCGCACGATCGAGCATCGCGAAATCTTCCACGACGAGATGGTCGCGCTGATGCGCCAGATCATGCGCGGCGAGGTGAGCCCGCTGATGACCGCGGCGATCATCACCGGCCTGCGCGTGAAGAAGGAGACGGTCGGCGAGATTACCGGCGCCGCGCGCGTGATGCGCGAACTGTCGACCAAGGTGCCGCTTTCGGGCACGGCGGCCGGCAACGAGCATCTGCTCGACATTGTCGGTACCGGCGGCGACGGCACTTCCAGCTTCAATATCTCCACCGCCTCGATGTTCATCGCCGCCGCGGCCGGTGCGCGGGTGGCCAAGCACGGCGGACGCAGCGTGTCGTCCAAATCCGGCAGCGCGGACGTGCTGGAGGCGCTGGGCGCGTCGATCGATCTGACGCCCGCACAGGTGGCGCAGTGCATGGCCGAGACCGGCATCGGCTTCATGTTCGCGCCGAATCACCACCCGGCGATGAAGGCGGTGGCGCCGGTGCGCAAGGAAATGGGCGTGCGCACGCTGTTCAACATCCTCGGGCCACTGACCAATCCGGCCGGTGCGCCGAACATCCTGATGGGCGTGTTCCACCCCGATCTGGTCGGTATCCAGATTCGCGTGCTGCAGGCGCTGGGCGCGCGGCACGCACTGGTAGTGTGGGGGCGCGACGGCATGGATGAGATCTCGCTGGGTGCCGCCACCCTGGTCGGCGAGTTGCGTCATGGCGTGGTGCGCGAGTACGAGGTGGAGCCGGAGGATTTCGGCCTGGCGATGGCCTCCAGTCGCAACCTCAGGGTCGAGAATGTCGAGGAGTCGAAGGCGATGTTGCTGGACGTTCTGCAAGGGCATCGCGGCGTGCCGCACGACATCGTCTGCCTGAACGCCGGCGCAGCGCTGTATGCGGCCGATGTGGCCGAATCCATCGACGAAGGTATCGTGCAGGCGCGGGCTGCGATTGCCAGCGGCGCGGCGCGTGCGAAAATGCAGGCGTTCGTGGCGACTACCCAACGCCTGGCTGGCCAGCTGTAGGAGCGACTTTTGTAGGAGCGGCTTCAGCCGCGATGCTTTTGGTTTGGGTGGAGAAAAGCATCGCGGCTGAAGCCGCTCCCTCAAAAACCGCCTCTTGCACGCAAAAACCTGCAGACTAGGTACGCAGTCGGTTCCATCGCGCACAGTGTGCGCCCCTACAGCAACAGCGAGACGCCATGTCCGACATCCTCAATCGTATTCTTGCCCGCAAGGCGGAAGAGATTGCCGAGCGCCAGGCGAAGCTGCCTCTGGCGGAGTTGTCCGCGCGCATCGCGGAACTGCCGGACACCCGCGGTTTCGCCGCCGCGATCGAGGCGAAGATCGCGGCCGGACTTCCGGCGGTGATTGCCGAGGTGAAGAAGGCCAGCCCGAGTAAGGGCGTGATCCGCGAAAATTTCGATCCGGCCGCGATTGCGCGCAGTTACGAGGCGGCGGGTGCGGCCTGTCTGTCGGTGCTGACCGACAACGATTTTTTCCAGGGCAGCGAGAGTTTCCTGCAGCAGGCCCGGGTGGCGTGTTCGCTGCCGGTCTTGCGCAAGGATTTCATCGTCGATCCGTATCAGGTCTACGAGGCGCGTGCGATCGGCGCCGACTGCATCCTGCTGATCGTCGCCGCACTGGAAGACGACATGCTGATGCAGCTGTCGCTGCTGGCCGCCGAACTCGATCTGGATGTGCTGTGCGAAGTGCACGACGAGGACGAGATGGAGCGCGCGCTGGCGCTGCCGGTGCCGCTGATCGGCGCCAACAATCGCAACCTGCGCAATTTCGAGACCTCGTTGGAAACCTCGCTGGCCCTGCAGGAGCTGATCGAGTACGACCGTGTGCTGGTGGCAGAGTCGGGCATCCGCACGCCGGATGACGTGGCGCGCCTGCGCGCGGGAGGTATCCAGGCGTTTCTGGTCGGCGAGGCCTTCATGCGCGTCGAGGATCCGGGCAGCGAACTGCGGCGGTTGTTCGCCACGCCGTGACCGGCATGCTTGAGCAGGACGCCGCCGGGGCGGTGAAGCCGGACACGACTGCCGCGCCAGTGGCGGCCTCGCGCGTCGTGTTGTTCGATTTCGATGGCGTGCTGATGCACGGCGATGCGTTTGGCCTGTTCATGCGCGAGCGCTATGCCCGTTCGCCATGGCGCGGAGTGCTGGCCTTCGTCTGCCTGCCGCTGCTGCTGGTGCCACTTCCGTTTTCGCGCCGCCTGCCGGTGTACATGCTGGTGCGCATTGCCCTGCTGGGGATGGGCAGCAAGCGTTACCAGATGGCGGCATGCGATTTTGCCGCTCTTCTGGCTCGCCGGCCGCGCCAGTTCTGTCGTGACGGTTTGCTGGCATTGCGCCGTCACCAGGCTGCCGGCGACCGGGTGATCGTGGTGACCGGCTGCGAACACGTATTGGTGAACGGCATCCTCCAGCAACTGGGATTGACCGATCTGGAAGTGCTTGCCTCGCAGTTGCGCCCGGGTTGGCTCGGCATGCGGTCGCACTGGCACAACGTGGGTGTGCGCAAGGTTCTGCGGCTGGCACAGCACGGCCTGACGTCCTGGCAGGTGGCCTACAGCGATTCGCTGCAGGACGTGCCCATGTTTAGGCATGCTTCGGAGGTGGTGCTGGTCAACGGCACGTCGACGCTGTGCAAGAAAGTCGAGAACGCGCTCGGTCGCTTGATTTCCCGCGTCGACTGGTTCTGAACGCAGGCGCCGTTGCGCCGGTTGCCGATGTTGCCGATTCTTGGTGCTGCAGCAGGCATTGTCCGGCAACATCGGGCTTGCGGGATAGTCCGGCAATTATTATGTTAGCGCTTACATAACTGCAGCGGTGTGCCCGGCCATGTACCTCCCGTCGCTGGCTGAACTGGCGCTTGGCAGTCGTCTGAAGACGCTCAGCGATCGTTTCTACGCCACTGTCGACGAGGTGTATCGAAGCTGCGGCGCCGGCATCGAATCGCGCTGGTTCCCGTTGATGCGTTTCCTGTGGGAGCAGGGGCCCACTACGGTTACCGAGGTGGCGGAGGCGATCGGGCAGACTCATTCGGCGGTCAGTCAACTGGCCGACAAACTGGTGCGTGAGGGTTTGCTCAAACGGCGCAACGACCCGGCCGATGGGCGTCGCTGCCTGTTGCTGCTGACCGGCAAGGGCAGCCGGTCGCTGGAGCGGTTGGGCCCGGTATGGGCTGCAATACGGCAAGGCGTGCAGGATTCCCTGGGGCCGGAAAGCAGGCGTCTGCTGGAGTCGCTGCAAGCCTGCGAACTTGCATTGGACGAGAAGCCGATCGCGGAGAGGATTCTGGCCCGGCATGCGGCGCTGACGCAGTCGAAGGTTGAGATCGTGCCGTTCGAGCCACGCCTGCGTACGTATTTTCACGATCTCAATGCCGCCTGGCTGAAGAAGCATTTCGTGATCGAGCCGATCGACGAGCAGGTATTGCGCGAGCCCGAACATCGGGTGCTGGAGCAGGGTGGCGCGATTTTCTTCGCCCTGCTGGGTGGCGAGGTCATCGGTACGTGTGCCTTGCTGCATGAATCAGCCGGCCTCTACGAGCTTTCCAAGATGGCCGTGGACGAGGCATATCACGGGCTGGGTGCCGGAAGGTTGTTGCTGCAGGCCGCGATTGCCGAGTTCCACCGGCGCGGCGGGCAAACATTGTTCCTGGAATCCAGCCGTCGATTGAAGGCCGCGCTGCACCTGTACGAGCGGGCCGGTTTCGTGCTGCAGCCGACGATTCGCGATGGCTCACACTATGCGCGGGCGGATGTCTACATGATTTATGCGCCGCAACCGGCGCCCGCGCCTGTTCGAAAACGCATCACACGCCTGCGCAGCCCACACAAGCGCTAGCGGGTTCCGAGCACCACGATCGTCTTGCCGGAGACGTTGATCATGCCCTGCTCCTCCAACTGCTTGAGCACGCGGCCGACCATCTCGCGCGAGCAGCCCACGATGCGGCTTATTTCCTGCCGCGAGATGCGGATCTGGGTACCGTCCGGGTGGGTCATCGAATCGGGCTCCTGACACAGGTCCAGCAGCGTGCGCGAGATGCGGTTGGTGACATCCATGAACGCCATCCGGCTGACCTGGCGCGAGGTGCGCAGCAGACGGTTGGTGAGCTGGGCGCCGATCGCAAACAGGATCTTCGGGCATTCCTCGCGCAGCGGGCCCTCCATCAGCTGGAACAGCCGCTCGTAGCTGATCTCGGCCATTTCGCACGGGGTGCGGGTGCGCACCATCGACTCGCGTTGCGCCTGCTCCACGAACAGGCCCATCTCGCCGATGAACTGGCCGCGGCTGATGTAGGCGAGGATCAGCTCGCGCCCCTGCTCGTCCTCGGTGGCCACCGCCAGCGAGCCTTCGATCACGTAATACAGCGTGTTGGCCGGATCGCCGGGGCGGATGATCGCGGTCTTGCCCGGGTAACGGCGGCGATGGCACAGCGCCAGAAAGCGTTCCATCGATGCCGGGTCGGGGGCGAAGTTGAGCGGTGCCTGAGAACGTTCGAAGGCCTGCTGCAGCTGGTATTTGAGGGGTTGTGCCACGGTAGCTCCTGAAGCCGGCTGTTTTGAACGACGATCACCATGATCGCTTCATTTTGTATACCCGATGTATACGTGACCATTCAGCACACATGGCATTATGGCAAACCCGGATGGTTTGCCGCAGGTTCAATTTTCGATTTTTTTGCCGCATACTACGCGGTCTTTCGGTGTCGACGGGTTTGTCGCACGCCGGTCACGAGGGTCGCGGAAGGTTGTTGCCTGCGCGCCATACCATCCAGCGGGGACCCTTGTCGCTAACCCGCCTCTACTGCTGGCCGAGATCGGCCATGGAGAGCCGCCGTGGTGAAACCACTCCCCCGTCTGCGCCTGCAGGGTTTCAACAACCTGACCAAGGCGCTGAGCTTCAATATCTACGATATCTGCTACGCGGTGTCCGAGGAGCAGCGCCAGCGTTACATCGAATACATCGATGAACAATACGACGCCGACCGCCTGACCCAGATCCTCACCGACGTGGCCGAGATCATCGGCGCGAACATTCTCAACATCGCGCGTCAGGACTACAACCCGCAGGGCGCCTCGGTCACGATGCTGATTTCCGAGGAGCCGGTGCTGGAAAAGCTCGGTCGCGACACCATTTCCGGTGCCGTGGTCGCGCACATGGACAAGAGCCACATCACCGTCCACACCTATCCGGAAACGCACCCGCACAACGGTATCGCGACGTTTCGCGCGGACATCGACGTGGCCACCTGCGGGGTGATCTCGCCGCTGAAGGCGTTGAACTACCTGATCGACAGCTTCGAGTCCGACATCGTGGTGTGCGATTACCGGGTACGCGGCTTCACCCGCGACGTGAAGGGCAAGAAGCACTTCATCGACCACAAGATCAACTCGGTGCAGGACTACCTGGCCCGGCACATCCGCCAGAAGTACGAGATGTTCGACGTCAACGTGTACCAGGAAAACATGTTCCACACGAAGATGCACATCAAGGACTTCGACCTCGACACCTACCTGTTCGAGTCGCACGCCGACGACCTCTCGTTCAAGGAGCGTCAGCGCATCGAGTCGCTGCTGCGCCGCGAGATCGAGGAACTGTTCCACGGCCGCAACCTGATGTAGCGAAAAACCCGCCGTGACGCGGGTTTTCGCCGTATGGATCGCGTGTAGGAGCGCACCCTGTGCGCGAATGCTATTTGGTGGATCCGTGCAAAAAGCATTCGCGCACAGGGTGCGCTCCTACACGCGGTAGGCGACCGCTTTCATCACCAGCGAGCTGAAGTGCATCAATTTCGACAGCGGGAACGGCAGATCGATGCCGCCGCGTTGTTGCGCGGCATTCGCGTGGCGGATCTCGTCGGTCTGCATCACGGTCAGCACGGCGCGTGAGCGGTGATCCTGCGCGGGCAGTTTTTCCAGGTGTTCGGCCAGATGCGCTTCCACCTGCCGCTCGGTTTCCACCACGAAGCCGAGGCTGAGCGGGTCGCCGGCCAGGGCGGCAGCGGCCCCGATCGCGTAACTGCCCAGATACCACAGTGGATTGAGCAGGCTGGGGCGGCTGTCCAGTTGCTGCAGCCGCGCGGCGCACCAGGCCAGGTGATCGGTCTCCTCGGCGGCGGCGTGCAACAGGTGCGCGCGGGTGTCCGCGTTGCGGGCCAGCGCGGCCTGGCCGAAATACAGTGCCTGGGCACAGACTTCGCCGGTATGGTTGACCCGCATCAGGCCGGCGGCATGACGACGTTCGACGTCATCCATGTCGGCTTCGGCAATGCCGATGGCGGGCGAGGGGCGGTCGGCGGGCGGGGAGCCGGCGATCGCTTCGAGGGCGCGCCCGCATCCGGCCAGCAGGCGGTCAAGTGGGGTCAGTGTGCGGGCATTCATGGTGTCATTTTACGCGAAGTCCGTTTAGCGAAGGGCATGACCGCGCGTCCGTGTGCGGACTCTTCATGGTGTCAGTTGTTGTGCCAGCAAGGTCAGCGGGTGCTGGTGCGGCCAGTGCAGGCCCAGCTCCCGGATGCCCGCAGCCAGATGCAGGCGGCAGCCGATATTGGACGACAAAAGCAGCTGCGGCTCCAGCGTGGCCGCTTGCCGCAGCGTGTCATCGCGCAGTTGCGTGGCGCGCGCGGGAAATTCAAGCAGATGGCTGCCGGCCGCGCCGCAGCAATACGGCGGGCGTGGCAGCGTGGACAACTGCAGCCCGGGCACGCGGCGCAGCAGCTGCAGCAGAGCGTTTTCGCTGTGCGCCACATTGATCTGTGTGCACGGAAGATGCACGGCGACGCGCTGCGCCAGCGGGCGAAAGTGCAGCTTTCCCGCGTGCGCCGCCAGCAGTTCCAGCGGATCGACCACACTCACGCCGGGCAGGGCGCGGCGCAGCGTGCCGAGGCAACCGGGCGTCACCGAGAGCAATTGCGTCGCCCCGCTGGCGATCCAGGCCTGGCGTACGCGATGCGCGGCACCTTCGGCCGCCTGCGCGGCGCCGCCGTGCAGATCCATCGCGCCACAACAGAACGCGGGCAGCACGCTGACGCGGAAACCCGCGGCCTGCAGCAGGGTGACGGCGGCCTGTTGCGCCTCGGCGTCGTCGACGCTGGCCACGCAGCCGGGGAACAACGCCAGGTGTGGCTGTCCGGTGTCCTTGTCACGGGGGCGAACGCGCGCGGCCGGCGCCGTCGTGGGCATGAGGCGCAGGGCGGCGCGCAATGCCGAGTGCATGGGCAGCTGCCGTGCCAGCCAGCCTTGCCAGCGGGGCAGCGCGAGCCAGCCGCCGATCCGCCGCAGTGTGCGCAGCCATGCGGGTCGCTTGATCAGGCGCAGCCACAGCCACGGACGTTGCGGCGACGGCCCCAGCAGGGCGCGGGTTTCGATCAGCAGTGCGTCATACTGAACATGGGCCGGGCATATCGTTTCGCAGTTCAGGCAGCCCAGGCAATGATCCAGGTGTTCACGCAGCTCCGCCGTGGGATCGGCCTGCCCATGCGCCAATGCGGCGGCGATCGCGATGCGCCCGCGTGGCGATTCCGCCTCGTTGCGGTCCAGTGCATAGGTCGGGCAAACCGGCAGGCACAGCCCGCATTGCACGCATTGACCGGCCCATTCGACGATGCGGTCGGCTGCAGCGTCTGCGGGGGACTTTTCAAGCGGCATGCCCATCATGCTATCATTGCCAGCTCACAGCCCGCCGGTCGGTGGGCTTGCGCCATGGGTGCTAGCTCCGCTATCATTTCGCGCCTTTGATCCACCGATGAAGCGGACCGCCTGACGGCGGCAGAACAGGTATTCTGAAATGAAAACGTTTAGCGCCAATGCAGACAACGTCAAGCGCGACTGGTTCGTGGTCGACGCCACGAACAAGACGCTCGGCCGCCTGTCGACCGAGATCGCCCATCGTCTGCGCGGCAAGCACAAGCCGGAATACACCCCACATTGCGACACCGGCGATTATATCGTGGTGATCAACGCGCAGAAGGTGCACGTTACCGGCAACAAGCTGGACGACAAGAAGTACCACCGCTTCACCGGCTACGTGGGCAACCTGAAGACCACGACGCTGAAGGTTCTGCTGGCGACCTACCCGGAGCGCGTGATCGAAATCGCCGTCAAGGGCATGTTGCCGAAAAATTCGTTGGGTCGCGAGATGTATCGCAAACTCAAGGTCTACGGTGGTGCCGAGCACCCGCATACTGCACAGCAGCCGCAGGCGCTGGAGATTTGATGCGCGGTTCCCGGCGCATGAAAGCGGCCTTCTTCGGCTGCACTTTTCAATAAACCAGGCAATTCCATGGCAATTCAGCAAAATTATGGCACCGGCCGCCGCAAGACCTCCGCCGCCCGCGTGTTCCTGCGCAAGGGCAAGGGCGACATCGTGGTGAACGGCAAGTCGCTCGAGCAGTTCTTCGGTCGCGAAACCTCGTGCATGATCGTGCGCCAGCCGCTCGAATTGACCGATAACACCGCCAAATTCGACATCACGGTCACGGTTGCCGGTGGCGGCATCACCGGCCAGGCCGGTGCGATTCGCTTAGGGATAGCCCGCGCTCTGATCGAGTACGACGAAACCCTGAAATCGCCGCTGCGCAAGGCCGGTTTCGTGACCCGCGATGCCCGTGAAGTCGAACGCAAGAAGGTTGGCCTGCACAAGGCACGCCGCGCGACGCAGTTCTCGAAGCGCTGATTCCTCACGGGGTACGCGCTTGCAGGATCGGTGCTCAAAGGTCAGAGTGCGCCGTTCCGGTTTTTGGGAGATCGTCTAATGGTAGGACGACAGCCTCTGACGCTGTCTATCTAGGTTCGAATCCTAGTCTCCCAGCCAAAACAAAGAACCCGCCCTCGTGGCGGGTTCTTTGTTTTGGTTCGGGGTACAGGAGTCAAACCAAACGATTTTGGACAGCCGCAGGCTGGCCCCGCGAAGCGGGGTGAGGCCCATGGATGGGCCGAACAATCCTGAGTATTTGCGAAAGCTGATTCGGACCAGACAGGGGGCTTCGATAATCGTGTCGTTGGCCGTCGAGTCAACCCGGCATGTTGCTCAATAATTGTGGTTGCATGGGTCGGGTGCTAGGCTTGCGATCTACGATGCGCCAGGTGCTTTTGGCGCTGCCCGGAAACAAAATATCTTGCCCTGTCTCATGCGGCAGGGTCTGTGGGGTGATGAATGTTTGGCCTAGACAGCATCTGGCATTGGCTGATTGTCCTTGTCATTGTGGTATTGCTCTTTGGCACGGCCAAATTGCGCAACGCCGGCAACGATCTCGGCGCAGCGATCCGCAATTTCAAGAAGGGTATGAACCAGGGTGACGAAGATGAGGCCGCAAAGGCCAAGGCCGTCCACGAGTTGAAGGCTGACCCGCCTGCCGATGCCGCCCCCCAGGCCAAGAGCGAGCAGACCAAGAGCGACGAGCAGCGCGACCGCGCTTCATAAACATCCATGTTCGGTATCGACTTCAACGAGCTGCTGCTGATTGCGGTGGTGGCCTTGGTAGTGCTCGGTCCGGAGCGGCTGCCCGGTGTGGCACGTACCGCAGGCACCTTGGTGCGTCGCGCCCGCAATGCCTGGGCGAGCGTGAAAGCCGAGGTGCAGGATCAGATCGAAATGGAGTCGCTGAAAAGCGAGATCGGTGATGTCGCCAAGGATATGCGCTCGGCGGTGACGCCGCTGGCAGAGCAGGCGCGCGAGGCAATGGAAGACCTGCGGACTTCCGGGGCTGCGGCCCTGCGTGAAGCACGCGACATTGTCGATCCGGCCAAACCGGAGCATGCGGAGTCTGCCACACCGGTTCCGCCGGTCGGGCTGGAAACAGCCACGCCCGAAAATTCGGCGACAGGCGATGCGGGGAGCCTGCATGAAGCGCAAGCGGCGCTGGCTGATTCCCTGCGCGAACTGGCGGGCGCTGCAGAACGCGCAGGGTTGGCACCGGCCAGTACCAGCGAAGAGTTGCGCATGGCAGCGAGCGCGGTGCGCGCCGCGGCACGGCGCCTTGATGAAGTCATCAACGCCGCTGCAGGCGTCGTCGGGGAATCGTGATGAACGACGAAAGCACTTCTCCCGGCAGCGAGGGCGAGATGGGTTTGATGAACCATCTGCTGGAACTGCGCGCGCGCCTGCTCAAGGCCATCCTCAGCGTGCTGCTGTTGCTGGTCGCGCTGCTGCCGTTTGCCCAGCGCCTGTACGGCTGGCTGGCGAAGCCACTGATCGCGCGCCTGCCCAAGGGCGGGCACATGATTGCGATCGAGGTCACCAGCCCGTTTCTCACGCCAATCAAGCTGGCTTTCGTTACCGCCCTCTTTCTGGCCATGCCGGCGGTGCTCTACCAGCTGTGGGCTTTCATCAGCCCGGGCCTGTATCGCCACGAGAAGCGATTGGCCGTGCCACTGCTGGTTTCGTCCGTGCTGCTGTTTTACCTTGGTTGTGCCTTCGCGTATTTCCTGGTGCTGCCGGCGGCGTTTCACTTTCTGGCCATGGTCACCCCGGCCAGCACGGAAATGATGACCGACATCAGCAAGTACCTCGATTTCGTGCTGACGATGTTCTTCGCCTTCGGCCTGTGCTTCGAAGTGCCGGTGGCGGTGGTGCTGCTGGCCGCACTCGGCGTAGTCACGCCGCAGAAATTGCGCCAGAGCCGTCGCTACGTCATCGTCGGTGCCTTCGTCATCGCCGCGGTGCTGTCGCCGCCGGACGTGCTGTCGCAGTTCATGCTGGCGGTGCCGATCATCGTGCTGTATGAGCTGGGTGTGTTCGCATCGGGCGTGCTGGCCCGCTCCAGGCGTGAAGCAGCAAGCTAGGAGCGTGGGCGGTAGAAGCCATTCGGGCTGCAAAGCCCTCCGCGCGGTCCATTTTTTCGTCGCTTTTTGGCCCATAGAACCACTATGGGCCGGCAAATCGCCGAAAAACCGTCCTCGCGCAGAGGACTTTTCGCCGCGAACGTTTCTACCGCCCACGCTCCTAGATCGATCCACGCAGCGAGTCGCGGCGTGGTCAGGCCATCTCGCGATCGCCGATCAGCACCACGTCGGCCGGACGGCGGGCGAACAGGCCGACCGTGACGATGCCGGGCAGCTGGTTCAGCTCGCTCTCCAGGCCAGCCGGGTCGACGATCTGCCAACCGTGTACGTCAATGATCCAGTTGCCGTTGTCGGTGACCACGCCATCGCGCCACACCGGCTGGCCGCCGCGTTTGATGATCTCGCGGCCGATCAGGCTGCGTGCCATCGGGATCACCTCGATCGGCACGGGGAATTTGCCCAGCAACTCGACGCGCTTGCTGGAGTCGATGATGCAGACGAATTTCGCGCTCGCCGCGGCGATGATCTTTTCGCGGGTCAATGCCGCACCGCCGCCCTTGATCAGGCGCTTGTGCGGGTCGCATTCGTCGGCGCCATCGATGTAGATCGACAGCGGCCCGAAGGCGTTGAGGTCGAGCACCTGGATGCCGAGTTTCTTCAGCTGCGCGGTGGATTGTTCGGAACTCGACACCACGCCCTGGATACGATCCTTCAGGTCGGCCAGGGCGTCGATGAAGAACGCCACGGTGGAGCCGGTGCCGACGCCGACAATGGCGCCGTCCTCGACATAGCGGATCGCGGCCTCACCGGCCAGGCGTTTTTCGTTGGCGTTGTTCATGGGGGCTGCCGTGCGGAGGGGGTGCTGCATTATGGCGGCCGGCCGGCGCCAGGGCGAGCGCTCCGCCCTTCACGCTGCGGCAAACCTCGAATTTTTGTAGGAGCGCGCTTGCGCGCGATGCTTTTACTCCACCCCTAGGAGCGTGGGCCGCAGAAATCTTTGGGCTGTGATTGTGCTCTCATCCATAGGCTGCGCCTCTCGTCGGGCTTGCATAGAGTGACTATGCGCACCCTCCGATAGACGCATCCTATGGCGATAGCCCAATCTCGCTAT
>DATKVA010000127.1:0-12018 GCA_035530315.1 Rhodanobacter sp.
TCGCGCAGGCCGCCCTGGCGCAGCACCGGGCGGCTCAGCGCCGATCGCAGCGAGGCATCGGTGCACCATATCTCGGCGTGGCTTTTGGCGCGCGAGATCGCGGTGTAGACCAGTTCGCGGTTGAGCACGCGGTTGTCCGCGTCCGGCGGCAGCACCACCGCCACGTCGCGGTATTCCGAGCCCTGGCTGCGGTGGATGGTGATCGCCCACGCGCTGTCGTGAGCGGGCAGCGCGCGCGGCGAGAAACTGCGCAGGCCGGCGTTGCCGTCGCGGTCGCTCAGCTCGAACCACACGCGCAACCCCTGGCTGCCTTCCAGTGCGATGCCGACGTCGCCGTTGAACAGGCCGCGGGCGTAGTCGTTGCGGGTGACGATCACCGGGCGGCCGTGATACCAGGTGCGGCTGGCGTCGATGCCGTAACGAGCGCCGAGCCGCCGTGCGATCAAGGCATTGACCCCTTGCGCGCCGAACGGCCCGTCGCGCAGTGCGCACAGAATCTGCAACTGGTGCAGGTTCCACAATGACGTGCTGGCGTCACCGGGCGCTGTCAGCAACGACTGCAGCAGTTCGCCATGGCGCTCGATCCAGCCGTCGATGCAGGCGCGCAGGCTGTCGGAATCGGTGCAGCGGCGCAGGTGCAGGTCGCCGTGGGACCGCGCGTTCAGCAGGTGATCCAGCCAGGCCGGATCGGGTGCCTGGCGCAACGCCTCGATACCGTGCTGCAAGCCGCTGCCGGCGCGCCAGGAGTGGGTGAGCGCGAGCACGTGGCCGGCCAGCGCGGCGTGGTCCGTCGCGTGCCCCGTCACGCTGGCCGGGGCGTGCTGCAGCAACGGCGCGAGCAGGTCGGCCAGCGCCGGCGGCAGCCGGTTCGGCGGTGCGCTTGCGACGATGTCGGCAAGCACCGAGCCGGCATCGACCGAGGCGAGCTGGGCCGGATCGCCGAGCAGGATCAGCAGCGCATCGGGGCGCATCGCCTCCAGCAGCTGGCGCATCATCGCCAGATCCACCATCGAGGCCTCGTCGACCACCACGATGTCCTCGGCCAGCGGATTGTGCGGCCCGCGGCTGAAGGTGTTGTCCATCGGCCGATAGCCGAGCAAGCGGTGCAGCGTGCGCGCGTCGGCATGCGGGATGTGCTGTAGGAGCGCACCCTGTGCGCGAAAGGTGTCGCCATGTGGCAGCGTGTTTTCGCGCACAGGGTACGCTCCCGCGGATGCGGCAGAAGCATCGCGCACAGGGTGCGCTCCTACGGGATCCAGTGCGGCCTGCAGCTCGGCCTTGCCCCTGGCAATAGCCTGCACCAGTCGCTGGGCGGCCTTGCCGGTGGGTGCGGCCAGCGCGATCGACGGCTGTTCCGGCAGGCCGCAGGCCTTAGCGTGGCGCAGCAGCATCAGCAGCATGCGCACGACGGTGGTGGTCTTGCCGGTGCCGGGACCACCGGTGAGCACGAACAGGCGCGCACCGGGCACCGCGGCCACGGCGGCGCGTTGCCCATCGGTGTTGCCGCGCGGCATGCCGGCGAACAGCGTATCCAGGTCCGCGGCCAGCACGTCGGCGGGGATCGGCAGCGAACGCTGCGCGCAGCGCTGCAGGATCGCCGCGGCGAGTTTCGCTTCGTGCTGCCAGTTGCGCCAGAGAAAGAAGCGGTTTTGCGCGTCGAGCACGAACGGCGTGAATGCGGATCCATCGCCGACCCAGGCGTGCGCGCGCAGTGCGTCCAGCGCATCGGCATCGAAGCCTGCATCGGCATGCGGGTCGGTCAGCCAGGCGCAGGAATGGCCGTGTCCCTCGGCGCTGCTGGCCGCGCGCACGGCAGCGGCGAGCAGCGCCGAGCCGGTGCGCTTGAACACCCATTGCGCCAGGGTCTGGTCGATCGCGCGTTCGTCGATGGCAGCCGCGTTGGGCAGTGGGCGATTCATGCGGCAACCTCCTGCACACCGGCGAAGGCGTCGTCCAGCGCCTCGATCAGCGCGGCCGGCCAGCGCTGGCGCCATACACCGATCCCAGGCGCCAGTCCCAGCGCACGCACGAACAGGTACCAGCTGTCGCCCAGTTGGCGTTCGGCCGTATAGCCGTCCAGTCGCTGGCGCAGGTAGCGGTGCAGCGCCACGGTGTAGAGCAGGGCCTGCAACGGGTAATGATGCTCAGCCATCGCCGCGTCGAGCGCGTCGCCCTGGTAGTCGTGCAGGTGCGCGCCGAGCCAGTTGGTCTTGTAGTCGAGCACGTGGTAGCGGCCGTCCCATTCCAGGATCAGGTCGGCGAAACCGGTCAGCATGCCGTTGAGCGTCGTGGCATCGAGGCTGGCCGGCACCACGTCGGCCTGTCCGTGCGCGCTGCACAGCGCGCGCAGCCGCGCCAGCGGCACCTGCTGTACCGGGAACTGGAATTCGAATTCCACGATGCGCCGTTCGGCCGGGATGTCGATCAGCTGCAGGCCGTCGCCGAGATCGGCCTGGCGCACGCGGTCGATCAGCCGGCCGACCCGCTCAAGCACCTCGTCCGGCGGCAGGTTGCTGGCCTTGATCGCCTGCGCGGCGAGCTGGCTCTGCAGCAGCGGGCGCTGCCCGGGCCAGACCGCGCCGGGTCTGGCCAGTTCCAGCACGCGATGCACGGCATCGCCGAAGCGCGGGCCACGCAGGGGATACAGGGTCAGCAGGCGGCCGTCTTCGGCGTCGTCGTCGATTTTCTCCGCCGACTCTGCCGTGCCGGTTTCATCGCTGCCGCCGTCGTCGATGACCGCCACGGCGGCCGCATAGCGGGTCAGGCCGCTGAAGCTGTGCAGCCACTGGAACGGGCGCAAGGATGGCAACGGGGTTTGCGTGGCGCGCGGCGAAGCGGTGTCGGCCGACGCCTGGCAACGGGTGAAGGCATCGGCACAGGGTGCCGACAAGCGCATGCCGCCCAGTGCCCCGGTCATGGCGGCGAGCGAGGCCTCGCCACCGTCCAGTTCGAGTTTCCGCTGCGCCTGCACGATCAGCTGATCGATCGCTGCCCATTCCCAGGCATGCCCGTCGTCGTGCGAAAGCAGGTTGCGATCGACCCAGTACACATGCACCGCGTGCACCGCACGGGTCAGTGCGACGTAGAGCAGGCGCAGGCGCTCTTCGAGTTCTTCGCGAAAATGCCGGCCGCGGTGTTCGATGAAATCCACCGAACCCAGGTCCACGCAGCGCCGGCCCGCATCGTCGTGATAGCGCAGCAGCTTCGGCGCATAGGCGCCATCGCGGTTGCCGGTACGCCACACCAGCGGCAGGAACACGATCGGAAACTCCAGTCCCTTGCTGGCGTGGATGGTCAGCAGCTGCACCCGGCGGGCATCGCTTTCGATGCGCAGCTGGCGCTCGTCGGCCGCATCGGCATCGCCGTCGCCGCCTTCCCGGCGCATCTGCTGCAGCCAGGCGTACAGGCCATCCAGCCCTTGCCGCGTGCTTTCCTGCGCTGCCAGCAGCTCGCCCAGGTGGCGCAGGTCGGTGAGCACGCGCTCGCCGTCGGGCAGCGCCAGCAAGGCGGTGGCGCGTGCGGTCAGCAGGTCTTCGATCAGCGCCAGCACGCCGCGTGTGCGCACCAGCGCGCGCCATGCCTCGAAGCGTTCCAGTTCAAGCTCGAACGCCGCCGGCTGGGTTTGCCAGGCGCTGAATTGATCCAGCGTCACGCCGAGCAGGCGGGTGGCCAGTGCGCCGCGCACGGCCCGGTCGTCATCCGGATGCAGCACGGCATGCAGGATCAGCTCCAGCTCGCGCGCGACCTCGCCGGCAAAGACGCTGCCGCGCCCGCTGCCGACGCAGGGCACGCCGCGTGCGACCAGCCGCTTGCGCAGCGCCACGATCTGCTGGTTGGTCGACAGCAGCACCGCGATGTCGCCCGGCGTCACGCGCTCGCCGCCGATTTGCTGCTGCGGATCGTTGAGCAGTTCGGCGATGCGGTTGGCGCAGTCGTCCAGCGCCAGCGACTCCAGTTCGCCGAGTGCCTTCAGCGGCGTGCCGCCCCTGCCCAGCGCATCGCCGCGGAACGGATGGATCACCAGCGGCTGCGCGACGGTCACGCCATCGACGGTGTACGGCTTCTCGTCCGCCTTGGCCGCTGGTTCCACCGGCTGATAGCGGATCTGCGGATGGCCGAAGCCGCCCTCGGTGTGGTCGTACCAGGCGTTCAGCGCATGGACCAGCGCACGGCTGGAGCGGTGGTTGGTGCCCAGCGAGAAGCGCCGGTCGGCCTGTTCGCTGGCGCGCAGGTAGGCGGCAATGTCGCCGCCGCGGAAACTGTAGATGGCCTGCTTGGGGTCGCCGATCATCACCAGCGTGCCGCGCTCGCGGTAGATCCGGTCGAAGATCGCGAACTGGCGCTGGTCGGTGTCCTGGAACTCGTCGATCAGGGCCACCGGAAACGCTTCGAACAATCGCCCGGCCAGCATGTCGTCGCCCTGCTCGCCGCACAGGCGCTGGTGGACCATGTCGATCAGCATGGTGTAAGTGAATACGCGGCGCTGGCGCGCACGGCGCGGCATTTCCTCGCGGCAGGCTTGCGCGGCCTCGGCCAGCACGGCGCCGCGGGTGAGAAGGGTGCGCAGTCCGATCAGCGGGCGCAGCGTTTGCAGCGCCAGGATCAAGGGGTGGGCGGCAAGCATGCCGGTGCTGTCGGCGGCCTCCTGTGCGCGCAACTTTTCCGGCTCGAAGACATCGCTGAGCGATTTGACCAGCTGTGCCTCGTCGTTGTCGCGCAACGCCGGCACGATTTCGCGCAGCCGGCTGCGCAGTGCGGAGTTGTTCCGTTTGTACAGCGTCGCGTCATCGGCCAGCTGCTGCAGTTCGGCGATACTCTCATCCGCACGCAGCGTGGCGATCTGACGTTCGAGTTCGGCCAGACCGCCGGCCTCGATCCGCGCATCGCTATTGTTGGACAGCCCGCCCAGGTCGCGCAGCAGGCCTTCCGGGCCGTCCTTCAGCAGCAATGCGGCCTCGCGTGGATCGACGCTGCCGGTCAGATAGCGTCGCCGCCAGAAGTCCTCCACGCATTCGCGCTGCAGCTGCTGTTCGTCGAAGAGTTTGTCGCTGGCGAACGCGGCGCCGCTTTCCAGCGGGTAGTCGCGCTGGATGCGCTGGCACAGCGCGTGGATGGTCGAGACCGGCGCGCGATCCAGGTCGGTGCGCGCCAGCTGGATCTTGCGCAACGCGTGACGGGCACGGTCCGCGTCGGGGTACTGCGCGGACAGATAGTTTTGCAGTGAGTTCTTCTCGTCGGCCGGCGCACTGGCGGCCGGCGCGAGCAGCCAGCGTTCGGCTTCGATCAGGCGCCGGCGCAGGCGCTCGCGCAGCTCCTGCGCGGCGGCATCGGTGAACGTGGTCACCAGGATCTGCTCCACCCGCAACTCGCGCTCCAGCAGCAGGCGCAGGTAGATCAGGCCGATGTTCCAGGTCTTGCCGGTGCCGGCGCTGGCCTCGATCAGGATGCGGCCGTCGAGCGGCATGCGGCGCCAGTCGAGCGGCGGCGGGGCGGTGGCGTTCATGGCGTTCCCCGCTGTGCCCGGCGCGGAGCGCATCGACGTAGGAGCGCGCTGGCGCGCGATGTTCTTTGCCAGGGGCGCAGCAAGAGCATCGCGCGCAAGCGCGCTCCTACAAATGCACGCGGCGGAAGGTCATGCTTCATCGGCGGGCTCCGCTGCTTTCAACAATATCGTGTGCTGCGGATCGAGCACGTTGCAGACCAGTTCGGTGGCGGTCACGAAGGCGTGGTGTGCGGGGCTGGCGGGGTCGAACAGGTCCAGCCCGCGACCGAGCAAGGCGGCATAGCCGGGGGCGTAATCGCGCTCGCCGACGTGGTTGAAATCATCGCCTTCCCACGCGGCGCCGGCCTTGGCGAGGCGATGCTCCGGAGCGGCCATGGCGTAGGCCTGCGCGGTGCGCGCAAAGAACAGCAGCGGCTGTTGTTCGGCAGCCAGATACGCCTCGATCAGGCGGCGCAGCCCGCGGCGCAGTTGTGCGGCGTCCTGTGCCCGCACGGGATCGAGCAAACCGGTGGTGCGGGCCACGCCGGGTTTGGCGGTCGGCTCCAGGAGATCGCCGTGCACGGTGTCGTCCCGGGCCAGTCGCAAGACGGCCCAATCGATATAGAAGGCCAGGATTTCCTTGAGCCCGGCGGCGCGTGCGGGCTGGGCGTCGAACAGCAGCAGGCTGCCTTCGGCCGCGCGAAACACGCGATCGACCACGCCGGTCAGCCGTAGGCCGTCGCCGAGATCCAGCTCGATCGCCTGCGCCAGCGGTTGCGCGATGCCGTCGGCAAACAGCGGTTGTGCACTGGCGAGCAGGCCTTGCAGCGAGTCGCGCAGCTGCGCGTAGGCCTCGGCGCCGATGGCGCCGCCGGCCAGCATGCCGGAGCGTGCCAGCCATGCGGGCGGTTCGGCAGGAAACCGATCGATGCCGGCGGCGAGCGCCTCGCCGAGCAGCCGGTGATCGATGCGTTCGATGCGTTCGAGCCGGGTTTCCAGCGGCTCGCGATCGGGCCAGATGGCGTGATCCAGCGCCTGCAGGCTAATGCCATGGCCGCGCAGCAAGGCATCCTTGGCGGGGTCGCGCCAGTAGCGTTTGAGTGCGCTTAGGGATATCTCGCTGCTGGCCGTGGGCATGGTTTTCGGCATGCCGGTCGCACCGAGAAAGCGTGGGATGTCGGCGCTGGATGGCGCGGCGAGGAACGCCGGGTCGTACGAGAACAAACGCTGATCATGCCGCGGCCGGCCGTGCGCATCGCGCTCGTAATAGCGCGCGTCGAAGGGTTGCAGCGGATGGCGGATGCGCCATGGCCGATCGGTCCCGCCATCATCGGCCCGGTCGTCGTCAGCGATGCCGTGCTGCTCGTCGAGGAACTGCAGCAGCTCGGTCAGCGGCGCGGCCGGGTTGCGCGGCTTGCCGTCGCGCACGCCTTCGCCGACGAAGCTGATGTGCAGCGCGTCGCGCGCCGACATCATCGCCTCCAGGAACAGGTAGCGATCCTCGCTGCGGGTGTCGCGGTCGCCGTGGCGCGGCTGGCTGAGGATGCGGTTGAGGCCGGCATCGTTGCCAGGGCGCGGAAACTCGCCCTCGTTCATGCCGAGCAGGGCGACCACGCGGAACGGTATCGAACGCTGTGGTACCAGCCCGCAGAATGTCACCCCGCCGAGCAGAAACGGTTGCCGCTCGGGCACCGCGTCGAGTGCACCGCGCATCGCTTCGCGCACCACGCTCCACGGCAGCGGCATGGCGATGCCGACTTCGGCGGCCTGGCTGCCGAGACCGGCGGCGAGCCGGCGCAGCGCATCGAGTGCATGGTTCTCGGCATCGTCGCGCGGGTCGGCGAGAAACAGCGCGTCGATCAGCGCCAGCAGCCATTCGCTCCATGCGGCGAGCGGTCGCGCGGCGGCAAATGCGTTGCGCGCCTGGCGCAGCTCGCCGAGCAGGCGATCGAGCTGGCCCAGCGCCTCGACCGCGCTGCCGGAAACCCCGTCCAGCGGCAGGATGCCGTCGAGCAATGGGTCGCCGGCCTCGCTGCCCACGATCAGTCCGGCGTAGAGGCGGTCGAAACCGAACTGCCAGGAATTCGCATCGGTCGCGGCCGCGCCGACCGCGGCCTTCATGTCGGCGTCCAGCCCCCAGGCCACGCGGGCGCGGCGCAGCCAGCGTTCCAGCGCATCGCGGCCGTCGCGGTCGATCGCAAAGCGGCGCGCCACCGCCGGCACGTCGAGAAAATCCAGCACTTCGCTGACCGTGAAGCGGCTTTCGGCCAGGTCCAGCACCTGCGCGAACGCGCTCATCAGCGGATGCGCGCGCGACAGCCCGACGTCGGCCAGATGCCAGGGAATGTGCAACGGGTCGGCGCGGTAGTGCGCCGGTTCGCCGAACACGGCCGGCAGATAGGGCGCATACGCGCCGATGTCCGGTGCCATCACCACGATGTCGCGATGCTGCAGCGCGGGGTCGTCGGCGAGACAGCGCAGCAGGCTGTTCTTCAATACCTCCAGTTCGCGCAGGCGGGTGTGACAGGCGTGCACGCGCAGGCTGGCATCGCTGCGCAGGGCGGGCAGCAGGTCTGTCACGCGGGTGCCGTTTTTGCATTGCTCGCGGATCGACGCGCCGACCAGTTCCGGCTGCAGGCAGCGGATGCTCGATTGCAGTCGGGCCAGCAGCATGGAGGGTTGCGCCAGCGGTTCGGCGTCGTCGAGCGGATCGCGCTCGTCGATGGCGTCGGTTTCATCGAGGGTGATGCAGAAGTCCTGCGCGATGCGCCCAAGCGCCACCAGCAGAGGGTGGCCGATTTCGTAGTACAGAGCCTGCGGATCGCCCGCCTGCGCCAGCTGGGCGCGTCGGCTGCGCAGGTCCGACCAGTATTCGCGGCAGGGATCGGGAAAATACAGATGCACCGGCGTGTGCAGCGCGGTGGCCTGCAGCGCGCGCAGCACGTCGGGAGGAAGGTGGCTGACGCCGAACACATGCAGCGGCGCCTCGGCGGATTCGCCCTGCGCGGCCAGTGCGTCGGGCAAGGCGGCGCTGCGCCGCGCGCGATGCGGGCGATGGATGGCGGACTGCACTTGCCGCCACAGTGTTGCCTGCCAGTCGTGCGGGTGGCGGTCGGGGTGCTGTTCCCAGTCGAGGATCCAGTCCGGCCGATAGATCAGGTATTGGGTATAGATGCCGGCCAGATGCTCGGCCAGCTGAAAGCTGCGCCGCGGCGCATCGTCACCGGCCAGATAACTGCTGATTTGCGGCGCGCTCAGCGTGGGCAGCGCCTGCAGCAGGCGCCAGCGCAGCACTTCATGCCGCCAGGCGCCGCCGATCAGCGCCTCGTCGCCGAGCACGCGGCGGGCAGTGCGCTCGAACCACTGCCACGGCAGGATCATCTCGACGTTGGCGGCAATGCCGTGACCGCCACGCGGGCCGCTGCGCTGCGCGAGACGGCCGAGCAGCCAGCGCTGCAGACCCGGATGCGCCACCACCACCGTTTGCGCCGCCAGCGGGTTGGCCGGCCGCTGGGCCTCCAGTTGCAGCGCCAGCGCATCGGCCAGCCGCTCGGTGCGGCTGGCGCGATGGACGATCAGTGCGCCTGGGGTTTCCTTCATCCGTTCCAGCCCTGGGTAGGTCGATGCCACATGCTGCACAGCATAACGAGCCACCGTCCCATGGCTTGAGATTATTTCCGGAGGGGCATGCCGGCCCGCTATGCGGCGATTGTCCAGGCTGACAAAATGGCGCAGGTTTCGACGGTGGCGGCCGATCGATGGCCGGGTCGCGGCACAGCAGGGGCATGCGGACGCAGGGTTGGGCCAGTACGTGGCCAATGGCTCGTTTCTTGCTGCTGGTTTCACTGGAGGATATTGTCGAATGCAGGGCCTGGCGCGCTGATTGAAGCTATCCTGCACCGGTAGGTCGCCCGTTCGGGTTTCGCGATCAGGCGTCGCAACCATGGATGCGAATGACATGAATGTCTGCGCCGTATTCATGTTCGAATGATGGGGGTTCGGGCCGGCTTTGCTGCGCCGGTCGATCCGGGGAAAGAACCTGGAGTGGCGATGGCAAGTCGGGATCAGGCAGGGGGAGAATTTCGCGAACGCTTTTACCAGAGCGTGGCGGAGACCTTGACGTTGCTTCATGCGGCGCCCGGCCACGACTGTCGACAGGCGCTGCTCAAGGTCGCCCGGATTCTGGCCATCACCATGGATCTGCCGCTGGTCTGGATCGGGCGGCGTGAGCCGGGGTATTCGGCGCTGAAGCTCATGGCGGCAGGTCCCGCTGCCGATTACGCGTCGTCATTGCGGATCAGCAACGACGAACGCGAGGAGGGAGGGCGCGGTCCGGCGGGCATCGTGCTGCGTCAGGGAGGTGCCCGGGTCACACCCGTCGACGCGCCGGAGTTTGCGCCATGGCGGGAGACTTCCCGGCGCTACGGTTTCGGCGCCAGCATTGTGGCGGCGTCGAGCACGGCCGATGGCGGTCAGCTGGAGCTGGCCGCCTATTCGCGCGATGACGGTCCGGCCCTGAGCGACGAATTGCTCGACTGGGCGCAGCGTCTTGTCGATGAGCTTGCCCGGTTCTGGGATGACCAGGTGCTGCTTGATCGCAATCTGCGGTTGAGCCGTTACCGTGACGCACAGCGGGCGATCCAGCGGGCGCTGCTGGAGCAGCCCGACCCCGAGGCGGTTTGCCGCACGCTGGCGCAGGCGCTGGTGGACGTCGCCGGTGCGGCTGCCGTCGATGTGTTTGCCGTCGACGACGAAAGACTTCGCCGCGTCGCCCTGGTCGGCATCATGGCCGAAGCCATGGGCATGCTGCCCGATCCCCCGCTGCACAGCGACGGGCCGTCGATTCCGGCGCCCACGCTGTGCTTCATGCAGGGAACACCGGTCATCCGCAGTCACCCGGCGGCACATCCGGAGGTGTCCAGCGCATGGCGCACGGAACCTCTGGCGCAGATGGGAGCCATCGGCTGCTGGCCGGTTTTTTCATCGTTGCCCGGCGCAACCGTGTCGGCGCGCTTGCCGGCTGCCGTCTTTGTGGTCCTCACCGCCGAAGCCGATGCTTTCGATGCGGAAATGTGCAGGCTGCTGGACGAGATCGCGGATGCCACCGGTCTCGCCCTGAGACAGCACAGCGACCGCCACGCCCTGCTCCAGGAGCAGGAGCGCCAGACCCACCTCGCGTTGCATGATGCGCTGACCAACCTGCCCAATCGCCGTGCGCTGGACCTTCATCTTGAAGGCGCGCTCGGCAGGGCGCAGCGACATCAACGCATGGTCGCCGTCGGCATGCTGGATTTGGACGACTTGAAGCCGATCAACGATCGCTATGGCCATGCCGCGGGCGATCATATCCTGATGCAGGTTGCGGCGCGCCTGCGTGAAGCGCTGCGTTCGGGCGACTACGTTGCCCGTCTGGGTGGAGACGAATTCGTGCTGGTGCTGGAGGATCTCGAGTCCACGGAAGATCTGGACGTCCTGCTGGCCCGCGTCTGGCAGGGGCTGCAGCAGCCCCTGGTCATCGACGAAGCCAAACTCCAGATCTCCGCAAGCCTGGGCGTGGCATTGTTTCCGATCCATGCGCAGGCAAGCGGCGAGCAGTTGCTCAGGCGCGCCGATCAGGCGATGTACCAGGTCAAGGCGCAAAAGCGGCAGCGTGCCCGATGGTGGTCGTTGCCATCGTCGCCGGGCGACGGGGCGGAGTCCACACATGCGCATGACGGGCACGAACATCCGCCGTATGGCGAGTCGGCGGCGGGATTGCTCAGGTCCTGGTGCAGGGCGCTGGAAAGCCAGTTGCCGAGCCTGGTGGAAGGCTTCTATGTCGAGCTTCTGGCCCATGAAGGCGCCGCGAAACTTCTCGGCGCCCTACCATCGGGTGACGTGGCGGCCATCAAGCGCCGCCTGGCGTGGCACCTGCGGCTGCTGCTGAGCCCCGATCTCGATGTGGATACGCATCATGCCCGTGCCACGCAGTCGGGATTTTTCTATGCGGCGTGCGGTTTGGAAGAGGTATGGTTGCTGGAGGGGATCGAGCGGCTGCGCGATCTGTTCAGCGTGGTACTGGGGTCCAGCACGCATCGTGACCGGCGGCCGCTGAGCATCGTGCTGCAACGCCTTGCGCTGGAGCGGCAATGGCAGCTCGAGAGCATGCGCGAGTTGCAGCGCCATCGCGTCGCGTTGCTGGCCCGGCTCAATGCGCTGGCCTGGTCGGCGGAAGGCTATCTGGAGCTGATCCAGGGCGTGGTCGACATCCTGGTGTCGCATGACGAGATCATGGCCTGCGCGGTGGGGCGTCCCGAAACGTCGGGTCGTTTCACCTACGAGGCGGTTGCCGGCAAGGCCTTCACGGATTACCTGCGGGCGGCGGAAATCGGCGAAACGGGGCCGATAGGCGTCAAAGTGGACAGTCCGGAGGGCGGCGGTCCGAGTGGCCGGGCGTGGCGCACTGCGACGATCCAGCGTTGCGCGCATTTCGGCAGCGACCCGGCGATGGTGGGCTGGCGCGATGTGGCCATGCGGCTGGGGGTAGTTTCCGCCAC
>DATKVA010000128.1:0-6527 GCA_035530315.1 Rhodanobacter sp.
CTGGGTGAGCTCGCTATGCTCCTCGTCGCTCAACACAATGTTGGGGGCAACTCGCACGCCATCTCTCCCGCTAGCCTCGTAGTAAAACATGAGACAGGCAGGTTGTTTATAAGTTCCTTCAAGATCGCAACACTACACTAGTCACTCGCGCCTGCTCACACCACGTGATCGGCTGCCGCACCGAACCTTACTTAGCGTCGACCCAGGAACCCCTTGTGAAACTCCTGCAGCAGCGTCAGGGCGCGCACAGGGTCTGCGCGGTCCATCTCGGCCGCCAGTCGAAGAGTGCCGGCAGGATCGACCTGCGGCTCCAGGATGTTGGTGATGATGGTGATGGACTGTTCGTTACCAGGCTGCTCAAGGACGGACCTTGCATCTGCACCCAGCAACCACGCACCCGTCCGGTTGTAGTCGAAGGTGTCGTCCAACAGGTAAGCGGCATCACCGGAGAGTCGTCGCTGATTGCCGGCATCGAGGTAGTTTCGGAGCACCAGGTAAAGATCATAGGCATCCTTTCCAGGCGCATCGCGGCGACGCTCGGACCAAGCGATCAACTTCACCAGCATCAAGGCCGGTAGCGAGATGACGCTGAGAACAGATTCACCAGGCAGCCGGACAAGCTCGGCACAATGGAGCGCTTCGCGATAGCCAAGCACATTCATGGCGACATCGTGCTCAGGCGGCCATTCGATATGCCGATTGGTTCCTTCCACGCCGTCGAACGGGATGATGTCCACCGGCATGCCGTTTTTGTACAGCAGCCTGTGCTTAGTACCGCGCGCCGCGGTGAATGCGCCGGTCTCGATGAGGCTCGTTCGTACGCTCTCGAATGCCCGCCAGTTCTGAGTCGCCAGCGCGAAGTCGATGTCGGCCGTACCGCGGGCAATCGCGATACCGTGCGCGTACGTCAACAAGATGTCTCGCGCTGTCGCCCCGACGAGGAGGATCGGCGTGTCACCTGTCTGTGCCTGGACGGCCCGCACGACGTCCGCCATCGGCCCCAGGCGGCGATCGCTACTTAAGTCGATCAAGGATAGGCCTATAGAGTAGTGTCGCGGCCTCTAGACATCGCGCATCACCAATCGCCAGAAGGTCCGCATAGACGAGCGGTGTGGGCACGAGGCCCGGCTGGTCATCCGCGAATGCCCAGAATCGACGAAGCACTTCCACATTGCCTGCAGCATCTGGCCGCAGTCGCTGCTCTAGAAGTAGACGCGGCTCGATACGATGGCCATAGAACGTCGCGGTGCCGGGCCTGAGGTGCTGCGTGAGCTGGGCGGCTGCAGGTTCCCCACCCAAAGCCAAGTCGTAGCGCAGCGCGTTATCCCCAGTGGCCCACTCCAGTGTCTCGGCGCGATAGCGGCCAAGCACCATTTTTGGCCGCAGTGTGCGTGCGTATGCCTCTGTCCACTGCGCGAGGAGTGTCTCGACGTTTACCAGGCGCCGGCCATGTTGCGGCACGGTCGCCAGGAATCCCAGGCGCGGTAGCTCGGCCATGACCCAGCCGACCGTGCCATGAGCCACGCCCGCCAACTTCGCGATGTCTCGATAAGGAAGCGCGGCGCGCCCCGGTGCGCACAGCAGAGCAAACAGCACCTGCAGCCCCGTGGCCGTGAAAGCGCGCCCCGTGCCTGTTGCCGTCTCAGGTGCGACACGCGGGCGCTCACCTTTCACCCAGACCATGAAGTCTGGCGTCGCCAGATAAGCGTTACCCGCCGCATCCATGAAGTGCACTTGCCGGTTGCGCAGTTCGTCGGCGAGGTTCGGGGTTACGTAATCCGTCACGAGCATGGTGTTTGGCCCCAGGTGACGGAGCTGATGGACGACGGCACCCAGCGTCCCAGGGCGAAGGCCCTGCTTGGTCTCCACCTCGTACCGTGCCTTGTGCTCGCCATACCGAATATCAATGACAGCGTCGACATGCCGCCCTCCCTTGGCGGTCTCAGCGTTGACCAGGCGCGCCTCCAGACCATGCCTCTCCGCTGCCTGCATCGCTGCAAGAAGGATGGTGTCTCCGGGTTGGCGGGCGGTCTTGTCCATTTATATGCATTGTCCACGCAGCATGGACAGATGTCAACATTGGACAAGTCGTCCACTAGAAGCGTCTGTCCATGCTTCGTGGACAAGCTAAATTGTTGGACATGGTGACTTGGGACGCGACTGCCGAACGAGCGCCTGAAATGCCTGGCGAAAATTTCCGTAGGGGTATCGAAGGAGCAGTCGCGCCGGAACTCCCCCCCGTACCCCCATCGAAATCCCGACAGCGGGTTAGTTGCTCAGGACATAGCAACTCACGACTCCCTCCCGTTCAATGAGTCTTCGCTGCAGTGAAGCCTGCATCGAACCGTCGGTGGGCAGCAAGGGGATCGCCGAGATCAACGCCTCACCCGTCGTGTTCCGATGGAACAAGTTCGACCTCGGACTGGCTTGATACGTAATTGTTTTGATGGAACCGACTACTAGGCTCGGAGGACTACCCGGTGATTGCGCCCCACGCCGACAAGCTGCTGGCGCGGGAGCAGAACTATAGTGTCCATCAGAAGCCTGGGAATTACCTTGAGAGCTTTCACCAGTTCATCCATCAGCGGCTCAACCAGTCCGTGGCCCTGGGCGTGGTGGTGAACCGCCCGCGCGACCTCACCCGCGAGCAACTGCGCGAAGTGCGCCTGCTGCTGGATCAAAACGGCTACAGCGAGGCAAGCCTCAGTACCGCTTGGCGCGAGCAGACCAACCAGGAGATCGCCGCCAGCATCGTTGGCTACATCCGTCAGGCGGCGCTGGGCGAAGCGCTGATTCCGTTCGATCAGCGGGTGGCCCATGCCATGCAGCGGATCTACCAGTCACATAGCTGGACCCCGGTGCAACGTCGCTGGCTGGACCGGCTGGCCCAGCAGCTGGTGCACGAGGTGGTGGTGGATCGCCCCGTGGTCCAGCGCAACTTCGAGCACGATGGCGGCGCGCCGCGGCTGGACAAGTTCTCAACGGCCGGCTAGATGACGTCCTGCAGTCGCTGAACGATCATCTATGGGATCAGGTCGGCTGACCTGGCGGGGTAGCCCGTGAGCCGAATAAGTCGCATAATCGGCTCACTCAATGAGCCAAATTTGTCGTTTCATCGGCTCACCCATCGGAGCAACGCGCGTGGCTGATCCCC
Source organism: Rhodanobacter sp. (assembly GCA_035530315.1). Taxonomy (GTDB): domain Bacteria; phylum Pseudomonadota; class Gammaproteobacteria; order Xanthomonadales; family Rhodanobacteraceae; genus Rhodanobacter. The sequence continues at coordinate 3,155 of DATKVA010000128.1, forward strand.
GCTGGATCTGGCAACAGCCGGACTGGCCGCATTTTCATTGGCAGGCCGAGACGCTGGCGCCGCTGCTGCGCGCCTGCCAGCAGGCGCAGGGTCGGCTGTTGGGTATGGCCGGTGCCATCGCGGGCGATGCGCAGGCCGAGGGCGAGCTCGATACGTTGCTGCAGAACATCATCACCTCATCAGCGATCGAGGGCGAGCGGCTCAATGTGGCCTCGGTCCGCTCCTCGCTGGCCCGGCGCTTGGGCGTCGTGGCCGACGCGGGCGCACCCGCCACGCCGCGCAGCGAAGGGCTGGCCGAGCTGATGCTCGATGCTACCAAGCACCACGACGCCCCGCTCGACACGGCGCGGCTGTTCCACTGGCATGCGTGGCTGTTCCCGCAGCCCGAGTCGCTGCTCGCGCACCCCATCCGCGTCGGCCGCCTGCGTGGCGACGAGCCGATGCAGGTGGTGTCGGGTCGTATCGATCGCCCCACCGTGCATTTCGAGGCACCGCCGCGCGATGGGCTGGAGGCGCAGCTCGATGCCTTCCTCGACTGGTTCAGCCGCAGTCGCGATGATGCCGCGCTCGATCCGCTGCTGCGCGCCGGCATGGCGCATTTCTGGTTTGTCACGCTGCACCCGTTCGACGACGGCAACGGTCGGCTCACCCGCGCCATCACCGATCTGGCGCTGGCCCAGGCCGAGCATCAGGCCATCCGCTTCCATGCGATGTCGGCCAGCATCCTAGCCGATCGAGCCGGCTACTACCGCGTGCTCGAATCCAGCCAAAGGGCCGGCCTAGATATCACCGCCTGGCTGACGTGGTTTCTCACCACCTTGCAGCACAGCCTGCGCGACGCCCTGCAGCGCATCGACCGCGTGCTGGCCAAGGCGCGCTTCTGGCAGCAGCACCAGCATCAGGGGCTGCTGGCCGAGCAGGTCAAGGTGCTCAACCGCCTGCTCGACGGCGGCGAGCGCGGTTTCGAGCAGGGCATCAGTGCGGCCAAATACCAGGCCGTGGCCAAGGTGTCCAAGGCCACGGCCACCCGCCATCTGGCCGACCTGCTGGCCAAGGGCTGTCTGCAGCGCTTGCCCGGCGGCGGCCGCAGCACGCGTTACCAGATCAACACCGATTCCCCCTCATCAGCGGCCGGCGTTCCGTCGTCGGCGGCAACGCTTCCTGCATCGAGCAAGTCATGACCCAGAACGATATCGTCCAGAAACTCTGGGGCCTCTGCGACGTCCTGCGCGACGACGGCATCAACTACAGCGACTACGTCACCGAGCTGGTGCTGCTGCTGTTCGTGAAAATGGAATACGAGCAGGTGCAGAACAACGCCGACTTCGAGCACAAGCTGCCCGAAGACTGCCGCTGGCCCGACCTCACCAGCCAGTCCGGCACCAATCTCTACTTTCACTACCGCAAGATGCTGCTGGATCTCAGCATGAGTCACGATCCGATGATCGCGGCCATCTACGCCGATGCGCAGACCCGGCTGAAGGAGCCGCGCCATCTCGAACAACTGGTGAAAAGCCTGGACACGCTGGACTGGTTCAGCGCCCGCGAGGACGGCCTGGGCGATCTCTACGAAGGCCTGCTGGAGAAAAACGCCAACGAAACCAAGTCCGGTGCCGGCCAGTACTTCACCCCGCGCGCGCTGATCGATTCCATCATCCGCTGCCTGCGGCCGCAGCCCGGCGAGATCATCCAGGACCCGGCCGCCGGCACGGCCGGCTTCCTGATCGCCGCCGACAGTTACATCAAGCAGCACACCAACGACCTCTACACGCTGGATGACAAGGCGCGCCGCTTCCAGCGGCGCAAGGCCTACGTCGGCATGGAGTTGGTGCCCGGCACCCGCCGCCTCGCGCTGATGAACTGCCTGCTGCAAGGCATCGAGGGCGAAGGCGAGGGCGTGGTGCAGCTGGGCAACAGCCTCGGCAATCCTGGCGCCAGCCTCAAGCCGGCCCACGTGATGCTGTCCAACCCGCCATTCGGCACCGCCAAGGGTGGCGGCGGGCCCACGCGGGATGACCTCACCTACCACACCAGCAACAAGCAGTTGGCCTTTTTGCAGCACATCTAGCGCGGGCTCAGGCCCGGCGGCCGCGCCGCCGTGGTGCTGCCGGACAACGTGCTGTTCGAGGCCGGCGTGGGCACCGACGTGCGCCGCGACCTGATGGACAAGTGCAACCTGCACACCACCCTGCGCCAGCCCACCGGCATCTTCTACGCGCAGGGCGTCAAGACCAACGTGCTGTTCTTCCAGAAAGGCACCCCGGACAACCCGCGTCAGGACACCGGCTGCACTCAGGCAGTGTGGATCTACGACCTGCGCAGCAACATGCCCAGCTTCGGCAAGCGCACGCCGTTCGGCGCTGCGCATCTCAAGCCGTTCGAGGACGCCTACGGCGATGACCCCAACGCGCATCGCCCAGAACCTGGATGCGCTGCTGGCCCAGGTCGACACCCTCATGGAATCCTGCCAAAGAGGATCAGGCGAACGTCGCGAACTGCCGCGAGCAGCAGATCGTCCATGACGGACAGCAATATCGCGATCACATCGTTTACGACTGGCGCCACTACATCCCGCTAATCGAACGCAAGCCCGGTGCGCTGCGCAACGGCGCCCCGTTTGCGGACATGCCCGACCCGTTACGCAAACTCCAGCGCGTCTTGCTGCGCCGCCCCGGCGGCGACCAGGTCATGGCGAAGGTACTCACCGCGGTGCCGCGCTTCGGCCTGGAGGCGGTACTGGTCGCGGTGGAGCTGATGCTCGAAGCTGGTGCCGTCAGCGCCGAACACGTGCTCAATGTGCTGGCACGACTCAACGAGCCACCGCCGCCCGATCCGGTGGTCAGCGCACTGACCGTGCGCGAGGCACCTATCGCCGATACGCGTCGTTACGATCACCTGCGCATGCTGGAGGTGAGCCATGTCTGAGCTGCTTGCCACCCTCAAAGACCTCAAGCTGTATGGCATGGCCACCGCCTATGGCGAACTGCTGGCCCAACACGATAGCGCGGCGCTCACCAACGAGCACTGGCTGCTCAAGCACCTGGTCCAGGCTGAGCAGGACGATCGCGCCATGCGTTCCATCCGTTATCAACTCAATAGCGCACGCTTCCCCTTGCATCGCGACCTGGCCGGTTTCGACTTCGATGTTGCCAAGGTCGATCGCGCGCTGATCGAGCAGCTGGCCGCACTCGACTTCACCGACCGTGCCGAGAATGTCGTGCTCATCGGCGGCACCGGTACCGGCAAAACCCATCTGGCGACGGCACTGGGCATGGCGGCCGTGACGCGTCACGCAAAGCGCGTGCGCTTTTACTCCACCATCGAGCTGGTCAACGCGCTTGAGCACGAGAAGGACGTCGGCAAGGCCGGCCGC